>CAZLHE010000084.1:0-1644 GCA_964559585.1 uncultured Candidatus Saccharibacteria bacterium | reverse complement strand
TGTGTTGGGTGTGTTTGGGTTTGTTTTTGATTCTATTCCTACCATGCTCATTCACAATAAGCCTTATGTTTTTGCTCGTTTTGTTCATGGTATTTTAACTATGATGAGGTTGAACGGAGTTGGTGGCGTTTTAGTCTCATTGAGTGAAGAGAACAATAAACAGATAAGGGCTGAGATTGCACAGTTGTGTGATAAGGTTATAAAGATATAAAATTTAGATTGTTTAACGCTTTGTAAGCGAGAAATCCCCATGCTTTAGTATGGGGATGAATTGCGCTTCTTTTTCTTCAAACAATCGTTCTTGCTTACTGGGCAGGCGCACCCGCTTTCAGCGGGTGCTATGAATTCCTGCCCAGGAAGTGCATAAATTATGGATCTAGTTAGCGGTAGCCATAGCATTGGCCAGAATTTGTACCACTTGGAATGGTGTCCCAAGTATAGGTACAATATGTTTAAGCAAGAGGAAAATAAAAAGCTTTGTGAAGACGTTTTGCACACGGTTGCAAAACGACATAAGATAGAAATAACCGAACTCTGTGTGATGCCAGATCATATCCACACAGTCGTTGGACTTCCACCGACGATGAGCGTTTCAAAAGCTCTTCAACTTTTGAAAGGCGCATCATCTCGAGAATTGTTTAAAAGAAAACCACACTTCAAATGCAGATACCCAAAAGGACATTTCTGGAGTCCTGGGAAATTTTACAGGAGTGTCGGTGATGCTGATGCAGAGACAGTAATCCAGTATGTCCGTGATCAGCGACTCCAACAAACATCCCTGAACGGTTTTCCATCGACGACCTAACGTGTCATAAAAGAAGCTCCGCCATTTATGGCGGAGAGGACGTCACAAATTAAACTATTCTCTCTTTTATTCTTTAAATCAGAAATGCAAAAAATAATTTTAGAGGGTTAAAAATCTCTTGGATTTTTTCATGAGCAATGCATAACGGTGGCGGTCTTTTTTGAACAACTTTGACCATCACGATATATATAAAATAAAAAACTAAGTCGTCTCTTCTTTATCTTTATATCTTTTCCACACAAAAGAAATAACAAGGGTTGCCAACAGGCTAAAAACAAGTAATAAAACCGGCGTAACAACATTTTCTAAAAGCTTGAAACTAACTAAGAACAGTATGCCAAATGAAGCCATCATAACGCCCGATAGAAGTTTAAGAATTCGGCCATGCCATTCTGAAAGCTTTCGTTTTCCTAAAGTAATAACAAAAATCAAAACAATAATAATCATTGGGGTAACATAGATGACATTGTAAAAAAAGATATAAAGATAAATTTGGGCATCGGGCAAATTTGACAACGCTAATTTCGATGTATACTCAGCCGGCAATCCTACGCTACAAATTAACTCATAAAAATTGACCATGATGGCTAACGCGATGGTACCAATAAGCACCCCCCAAATTTGTGGTGTTTTTAGGAGTTCTCTCATTTGTTTATATATCCGTGGTTTTTTATCTTCAGGAATACTCAGTGAAACTCCTTTTTTGAAAAAGAAAAAATCCTTGATATTAATACCGCCAAGAATAAGCGCAATAACGCCTACAGCAATGGCAGTTATTCCAACCTCCAGGGTAAGCTGAAAGCATTTAATAATAAAACCATGAATATAAAATATATAAA
>CAZLHE010000083.1:0-1663 GCA_964559585.1 uncultured Candidatus Saccharibacteria bacterium | reverse complement strand
GTCGCCAAACGAATGGGTGACAGCTGTACGCAGGTTGGCGAACCGGGATCGGAATACCGGCAAACCCGAAGGTCTCCCGCGCACAGCTGCCATAAAGACAGCTTTGCGAACGTTCAACAGCGTCTGCAAGAAAGCACAGAGCCTTTGCACCCGATCAAACAGGTCGCCAAACCTGGTCGCCATTCGGCGACGGAGCGGACTATAAGCCTTGATGATTTACGGGGCAAGGTGATGATTCTTTAGCTTTTGTAGTAACTAGGGAAACGGAGTTGGCTAAGAGCACGAGGGGATGGCCATTCTCGAAATCCAGAATAAAAGGTTTTTTCAGTGAGGTTGAAAGGAGGGGAATCTGTAACAACGCGACACGACTCGTAATGCTGGCATTTTAACATCTACCCATCTATGCTGTGGTCGCGAGTGGCCGGTACTTAAGGGAGATTGCACAATGCTTTATATGTTACTTGAACATATATGACTTTGCCTTCAGATAACTTGTCATTTCGAAAAATTAATTAGCTGCGTCGCATCTAGCATCCCACCACTGTATAAAAAGAGTTTTCTAATGGAAAATGAAAATAATGATGCAAAGGAAAAAATTTGCTTTGTTGTTATGGGGTTTGGTAAGAAAACCGACCCCAAAACAGGGAAGTTGTTAAATTTAGATGCTACGTATAATGAAATAATAAAGCCGGCGGTGGAAGGCTTGGGGATCAAATGCATAAGAGCCGATGAAGTCAATCATTCGGGCGTTATCGATAAAGAGATGTACAGGTTGTTGCTTTCAGCTGATATTGTTGTCGCGGATATCTCAACCAGTAATGCGAATGCTATTTATGAATTGGGCGTGAGGCATGCGCTTAAGAAAAACACAACCATAATAATGTCCGAAAAATCTGGTGTTTTACACTTCGATCTAAATCATGTGGCTACAATACAGTATGAACATTTAGGTGAGGATATAGGCTGTTCAGAAGCCAGAAAGATAACATCTAGGTTGACGGAGCTGCTAAAAGCCACATTGGCTACAAATGCGGTAGATAGTCCTGTTTATACCTATATGCCTAACCTGAATGTGCCTCATTTAACAAGTGAGGAAGTTGAAAGGTTGGTTGAGGAATCTATTGAGGCTGAACGCGAGTGGGGCTATATTTTTGGAAGTGCAGAAATTGCGCTTAAAAATAAAAGATTTAGTGAGGCAAAAGATCTATATCAAACTGCGCTAGAAATCAGGCCGGGTGATGACTACTTGATTCAAAGATTAACGCTCTGTACTTATAAATCCGAATTGCCAAGTATTACAATGGCATGTATGAATGCCATGGTTGTTTTGTCTAGTCTAAATCCAGATGAAAGTAATGATCCGGAAACAACAGGTCTGGCAGGAGCAATTCATAAAAATATATGGCGTGATACTAATAAAATTGAGTTTTTAGATAAGGCTATTGCATTTTATAATCGAGGATTCACGATAAAAAAAGACTATTATAATGGTGAGAATTTAGCGATTTGTTTTCTTGAGAAATCCAGCTCTCTAAAGGCTGCAGGTGCTCAAGATAGAGAGTCTTACGTTTACGAGTATTCAGCAAAGAAAACTTTTGAAGCTTTCTTGGAAATCACTGATAAAATTATTCTTTGCACAAAACACCCAAACACACCCAACACA
>CAZLHE010000082.1:0-1724 GCA_964559585.1 uncultured Candidatus Saccharibacteria bacterium | reverse complement strand
ACGTATGGGACGGTCACTTACGCAATAATGGTTTTTGTTATTTTTATTGAAACCGGGCTGGTATTTACCCCGTTTTTACCGGGAGACTCACTACTTTTTGCTGCTGGAGCATTCGCAGCACTAGGCTCACTTAATATTTTTGCACTTGTTGGACTTATGATTGTTGCTGCCGTTTTGGGTGACACCTGCAATTACTGGGTCGGACATTTTTTTGGTGAAAAACTGATTGCAAACCCAAGAGTTCCGTTAAAAAAGGAACACATTGATAAGACTCAGAAGTTTTTTGAAAAATATGGTGGGAAGACAATCATTCTTGCAAGGTTTGTTCCGATAGTTAGGACGTTTGCTCCGTTTGTTGCGGGAGTTGGAAAGATGAATTATGGAAAGTTTATTTCGTTTAACGTTATCGGGGGGATTGCGTGGGTGTTGCTTGCTACGCTGACTGGATTTTTCTTTGGAAACATACCTTTCGTGAGAGAAAATTTTTCTGTTGTGATTTTGGTGATCATTGTTATTTCTATTTTTCCTATGATTCTGGAGATAGCTAAAAGTAAGCTGAAGAGAGAATAAAAATATACAAATAATACCCGAAACCTGATATTATTATTCCGGAATGTTTAATTTAAAAGCTCCATTTAAACCAACTGGGGATCAACCCCAAGCAATAGAAAAGCTCACAGAAAACCTGAAGAATAATATTAAAGATCAGGTCCTTTTGGGAACTACTGGGAGCGGAAAAACTTTTGTCGTTGCAAACGTTATTAAAAATATTAATAAACCAACACTTGTAATCTCTCACAACAAAACATTAGCTGCCCAGCTTTATCAGGAATTCAGAGAATTCTTCCCTCAAAACGCTGTTGAATACTTCGTGAGTTATTACGACTACTACCAACCTGAAAGCTACATTCCTTCTACAGACACTTATATAGAAAAAGACGCTGATATAAACGAAAGAATAGACAAACTTAGACTTTCTGCAACAACTTCCCTGATGACAAGAAAAGATGTAATCGTTGTTTCCTCGGTTTCTTGTATTTACAACCTTGGTTCTCCAGCCGAGTATGGAAGAGTTGCGATTGAGCTTAAAAAAGGAATGAAGCTGCGACTAACGGACCTTTTAACAAGACTTTCTCAAACTCACTACGAAAGATCTGATTTTGATTTCAAAAGAGGAACATATAGAGTTGTAGGAGAAGTAGTGGATGTTTTCCCCGCTTACGTTGATTACGCTGTTAGATTGGAAATGTACAACGATACATTAATGAACATTACCCATTTTGATCCTTTGACCGGAAATACAATTTCTTTAGAGAATCTTCCTGAAGTAAGAAGAGGCGGACACGCGAGAGAATATGTGCAGAATGAGCAAGATTATTTAGAACACAGACTGCAAAGTGACCAGTATGTAACGGTTATATATCCTGCCAAGCACTACATAACAGCTGAGGAGAAAAGAAAAGAAGCAATTGAAAATATTAAAAAAGACTTGGAAATACGTTTGAAAGAACTAAGAGATGCTGGAAAGCAGATTGAGGCCTACAGACTTGAACAAAGAACTAATTACGATATAGAAATGATGGAGGAGCTTGGTTATTGCAAGGGAATTGAGAATTACTCCAGATACTTTGACGGAAGAAAACCTGGGGATGCCCCTTACTCACTTCTGGAGTTTTTTCCTAAGGATTATCTTTTGATTATAGATGAGTCTCATATGACGGTTC
>CAZLHE010000081.1:0-1764 GCA_964559585.1 uncultured Candidatus Saccharibacteria bacterium | reverse complement strand
CATACCCCGCTGAAACCCATAAAACTCACAATAATAATGAAATTGTTGATAAATTTTTGGATCTAGAAGGAAAAACCGTTTCAGTAGCCGGAAGAATTACTTCAATCAGAACCCACAGCAAACTTTGCTTTATTGATTTAAAAGACTCATCCGGAAGGCTTCAGCTTTATATAAAAGAGGGTGTATTAGGCAAACCTAAATATGAAAACAGCGAAATTTCCTTTTCTGATTTAAATCTTTTAGACACAGGAGATTTTATTGAATCAACAGGAAATGTTGTGAAAACAAAAACCGGGGAGATTTCCGTAGAAGCAAAATCCATAAGAATACTTGCAAAGGCGTTAAGACCCCTGCCCGATTCCCACACAGGTTTTAAGGACAAGGAGTCCCGACTTAGAAAAAGATACATAGATACGAATATTAATGAGGACGTTTACCAGAGATTTATAAGAAGAGCAAAATTCTGGGAGGCACATAGAGAATTTTTCAAGGAGCGCGGCTTTTTGGAAATGAATATTCCGGTTTTGGAAAACATTCCCGGAGGAGCCGATGCAAATCCTTTTGTCACCCATATGGATGCTTTAGATCAGGATTTTTATCTTAGAGTTTCCCAGGAACTCTATCTTAAAAGACTAATTGGTGGGGGTTATGAAAAAGTTTATGAAATAGGACCAAGGTTTAGAAATGAAGGTATTTCAGATGAACATTTACCTGAACATATGGCGATGGAATTTTATTGGGCATACGCAGGTTTTAAGGAAGGCATGCAGTTTGTTATTGATCTATTCAGATATGTCGCGGATAGGGTCTATGGAAAACAAACCTTCAAGATAAGGGGATTTGAAGTTGATCTTGCAAAAAACTGGGAAGTAATGGATTACTCCAAACTCATTAAAGACACATACAAAATTGATGTTTTCAATACAAGCCTAGATAAAATTAAAAAAGCTTTGACTAAATCAGGTGCGGACTTTCCAAAGAAACTTACAGTTGAAAGGGGAATTGACCATTTATGGAAAGAGGCAAGAAAGAAAATATGCGGACCTGCTATGGTTATTAATATACCTAAATTTCTGTCCCCTCTTTCTAAGGAAAATCCTGAAAATACAAAACTAACTTTAAGATTCCACCCAATAGTTGCGGGGTCTGAACTTGGAAATGGTTTTTCAGAACTAAATGACCCGATAGATCAATTTAAGAGATTTAAGGAGCAGCAGAAAAAAAGGGACGAAGGAGACACCGAGGCACAGTTTATGGATGTGGATTTTGTTGAAATGCTTGAGTATGGGATGCCCCCAACATGCGGATACGGACACTCGGAACGGGTCTTTTGGTTTTTAGAAGACGTAACGGCAAGAGAAGGTGTTCCCTTCACACAGCTAAGAAACAGGGTTGATGAAATAAACAAAGAGATTTACGACTTGAAGTGATATCATTTAAATATGCCCGACGAAGCGACAGTAAATCCAATCTCAGATGAACAAAAGGTAGATAATTTTGTTGCTCCAAACCTTCAAACTACCCCGCAATCTGAACCTATTGTTGATATTGAAGAAAAAGAAAAAGAAATCAAAAGGAAAAAGAGAAAATTCATAGCAACAGTAGTAATTGGAGGAATTTGTTGTCTGGTATTTGTTTTGGTACCAGTGGGAATAAAAATCTACAAGACATATTTTCTGAAAACTAAACCCATTGTTCAGGAAATTAATGAGGAAAACAAAAACCCACAAATTCCAACCGTTATTGATGTTTCCAAACTCGTTC
>CAZLHE010000080.1:0-1767 GCA_964559585.1 uncultured Candidatus Saccharibacteria bacterium | reverse complement strand
AATTAGATCTGCTTGGCTTTTTTTAAAGACTTATTATTTACCAAAACCAAGAAAAAATAAGTCTTTAAAAAAAGCCAAGCAGATCTAATTACGGATAAGGGACATGTTGCTAAATATGTTATTATTCGAATATGAACAGCACCAATAAACAATTAATTGAATATAGAAGAAAATATCAAAATAAATGGGTTGCTTTAGATAAAACAACCTCTGTAGTTTTGTATAGTAATAAAAACCTTAAAAGTCTTATTAAGAAAGCAGATGCTACAAGTAGGGAGTATGTACTTGAAAAGGTTTTGCCAATAAACGCTGCATTCATTCCCCACTCTCATATATGAAAGTGGAATACACAAAGTGGGCCTACGAGAACCCAACTACTAAAGATAGAACCTACTTTTTTGTCCCTATAGTTGATATCCTTCTTATAGGTAATCATAAAGTTGGAAGGCACATAAAATCTTATTTGGATACGGGGGCAACTTTCAACATTTTTCCGGCAGAGTATGCCACCAATCTTCTCGGATTTACGGAAAATACCTTAAGAAAAGGGGTTTCATTGCCCATTTTAGGTGTGGGAGGAATGAAAACCATCGGCTATGGACATAAATGCAGTATCCAACATCCAGATTTCTGCTTAAAGGATGTTATGGTGTATTTTGTCAAAGAGCAGCCTTATCCTCTTTTGGGTAGAATTGGATTCATGGACCAGTTTAAGAAAGTGGTTTTTAACGAAGACACAAAGATTTTAGAGCTGGTGAAGTAAATGTAATCTGTTCCTGACCGACATGTTCGACCTTGAAAATTAAAGGCACTTGGGGCAAGCTTTATCTAAAAGATTTATTTTAACCATAATTCTTCTCACGTTAAACATAAATTCCGAGTCTTTAATGGACCAAAGCCACCTAGTGTCTTTAAATCCATTGTCATATGCAGCATGCCAAATACCATCAAAGAAAAACATTCCAAATATCTGAACAAGTATCGAGAAAGCTAACGCCACAACAAAAATCTTCATATATTTTTTATATAAATCCGAATTCAAAAAAGGAACTATCAAAAGAATCAGGTAAGGAATGGTGTCTGAACTCATTCTATAACCGAAGGAATATCCTCCGTACCAATGCTTCCATAAACTAATGACAAAGGTGTGGAAGATAACAATAAGAAAATAAACTAAGTACTGCATATTCTCATGCCAACCTTTTTTCATAGCAATGCAAAAACCAATAATGGAGAATACAAAAATCGGGGAATAAACCAAAATTCCTTTGCTAGGAGATAACCAAACTCCTATAAAACTCACCGGAAAGGGAGACAGCCAACTTCCAAAAAGCTGAGTCGCGTAACCTTGGTTTTGTACGCCCACATAGTATTTATTGTTATACCAAAGAAAAAACAGTATGTTTAAGGACAGGCCTACAAGAATACATAAAGATGCCTTTATAAAGATTTTGAAATTTGCTGATCTCATAAAAACTAATGTCATTATTAAGGCAAGACCCAGTAAAGCTGTCGGCCGGGAAAGAATTGCTAACCCGAAAAACAAGCCCGATAGGAAGGCGTTTAAGTATTTCTTATCCTTGGCGTTTAGATAGTTAAGAACAAAGTAAAGACCGAGGATCGAAAACAATTGAAGTGTTCCGTGCTGCCACATCGACTGGGAAATCATTGCAAAGTTTACTGTCCCAAAATTATAAGCGAATGTTAGGAGTAAAGATTTCTTCTCATCAAAAAGTACTTTCTTGATGAGAAGAAATCTTTACTCCT
>CAZLHE010000079.1:0-1808 GCA_964559585.1 uncultured Candidatus Saccharibacteria bacterium | reverse complement strand
GATGGGAGTACACTTATAGGCTGGGGCTTTAGACAATTAAAGCTCCAGCTTCTTTTACTTCTTTCTTAATTTTAATACTGATATAATTTTTACATGGCAAAAGTACTTTCGATTTCAAATTCAGGCATAAACTTAAATGCGGATGATCTAGAGGAATTTGGAGAGAAGATAGAAGAAGAATTAAGGGGAAATGGGGGAGGAAAAAGAGGTGGTGGGGGACCGTCCCGGAGTAAAACAAACGCCGCGATAGCAAAATCAAACATTGAAGATGCGGAAATCTTAAGGAGAACAGAAGCAGAAGATAAAGTAGTAAAATCCCTGGAACACTTTCCAAAATCAGACAATCCGGAAGTTAATCAAAGAAATATTGATAGATATACCGATTGGTTACTAAAATCACTTGAATTTAATGAGCCGTATATTAAAACGGAAGATTTAGACTATAGTCAGTACAAAGCGGGGGGCCCGGGCGGACAAAATGTAAATAAGGTAGCGAACGCCGTTTTATACAAGCATACAATTACAGGTCTTTTTGCCAATGCAAAAGTGAGTAGAAATACAATTGAAAACAGAAACGAGGCAGCCGCGATTTTGTATGAGAGGCTCCAAGATCTAATCAAAGACTGGAAAATGGTACTTAACGGAATAGAAAAAGAAAGACAAGGTGAGGCGATAAAGATATTCATTGCGAAGTTTCAGGAAAGATAGAATTTTTTGATAGATTAAACCTAGTTTTCACTTTTCATTTTCACCTTTATGTGTAATATTTCCCATGTGGAGTCAAAAAAGATAGAAAAAAGAAGCACCCTGAAGTTTCGTTCCAGACAAAACATGGTTCCGCTGCCTGTGTTTTTTCCGGATGCTACAAAGGCAGTTTTAAGGACACTTGACTCAACTGATATAGAAAGCACCAAAACACCGGGAATTTTGGTTAACACATACCACTTGTATAGAGATTTAGGTCAAAAAATACTGGAAAAGCATAATGGAATAAGACAATTTATGTCATGGAATGGGGCAGTTATATCGGATTCTGGTGGGTTTCAGGTTATGACTTTGGCAAAATCATCCAAAAATAAAGGTTCGGTTATGGATGAAGGTGTTACATTTAAACCTCAGGGGGACAAAAAGATAAAACTAACCCCGGAGATTTCTATTAAATTTCAAATGCTTCTTAAGCCTGATATGTGCGTAGTCCTTGATGATTTTACGGATCCAAAAGCAAACTATGGGCAAGCTAAAACATCGGTTGAAAGAACTCTTTTGTGGGCGAAAAGGTCTAAAGTTGAGTTTTTAAAAATCTGTAAAGAGATGGGGTTACAGGAAAACGAAAGACCCTACCTACTTGGGGTTGTTCAGGGAGGGGATTTTTTGGATTTAAGGCAGTACTGCACCAAAAAACTTGTTGAAATTGGGTTTGACGGTTTGGGTTATGGGGGTTGGCCGATTATGGATACCGGGAAGTTTAATTTTGATGTTCCAAGGGTAATTGCGCAAAACTCTCCAGCTAGTTATATGCTTTATGGTTTGGGAGTGGGAAAACCGGATGAAATTGTTAAATGTTTTGATTTAGGCTTTTACATATTCGATTGTGTGCTTCCAACAAGAGATGCAAGACACGGAAGATTGTATGTTTTTAATGCCGACTCTATGGACGAGATAGATGTTAGAAAGGAAAGGTTTTATAGTTATTTTGTTCCGGATAAACAGAAGCACTACTCTGATACAGAACCTGTAAGCAGGGCGTGCGATTGTTTACTGTGTAAAAAATATTCTAGAGCCTACTTGGCGCATCTATTTAGAATAGA
>CAZLHE010000078.1:0-1819 GCA_964559585.1 uncultured Candidatus Saccharibacteria bacterium | reverse complement strand
GTTAGTGGTTAAGAGAGCGCTCAGATCGTTACGCGTTTCGTGCGGGCCGGAACTTCATGTTATTCCACTATCGCTAGTGGCACTGACTATATCTTTGTTTCTCAGAGTTGAGAAACACCGGCGTGTGATGCAGCTTTACAACGTTATCTTGTAAATAAATACCACATCTCATGTTCATCATACTAATATATGAGAAACAATCAGTCGATACGGGGTTATCTATTAATACTAGAACTAATAGAAACTTCCCACGGAATCACCAAATGAAAACTTGCCCTTTATTATCCCTATAATAAAAGTTTTCAGGCTTTCCCGTTATAAGCCGGTACGGGCTTGCTCATCGCTTACCCGGCAAGGGATTACGCTACCATAGACATTTACGTTATCACCTCGAACTCTCTTAATATTCGAGGATCCTTCGTGTCGCCACGAAGATCGGACTATATCATCCCACTATCTAATGTGGGTTTGGCGTTTAGTCTCTGAGGATTGATCCAAAGATCTCAGAACATAACCTAAAAGATACTTTTTGTTTCTACCACATTTGCTCATTTTGCAGGCGAGTCTAGTCAACCTAGAAAAACCATTAAAATTGAGCTGTTCCTTATTGGCCAGTGCATAAACTATCTCCTTGAATAAGGAGAAGTCTTTGTACTTACTGCCAATAAGAGGATGTTCTTCAAAAAACGGAATGACATTTCTGACCAGATTGTTGATACTGTTTACACAGTAAACATATCCGGAAGAATCATTCTCGCTTTTACGGATGTAACCACATCCTAAAACATCCCTGAAAATGTGAAGCATCTTGTCATTTTCTTTCGATTGATAAATCTGAAACAACGGGTCAAGCTTCCAGCCGAAGTAAGAGTATTTGTTTTTGCAAACATTTACATTGAAACTTCCCTCGCTGTCAGCAAATCCCGCTAAATAATATTTCAGACTATCCTTGTTCTTTGGAACTCTTTCCTGCTGATTACCCGCACTTGAAGCATTTTCACTATCCATGATCGAATACTATCGAAAATGGAAAGTAGCTCAAGATACTTTTCTCTACTTTGTGTAGAGATTGACCACGTCTTTGGTAAAAAGCGTGGACGGGCGTCCCAGCATATGGCCAAATTTTCATTGATTAGAATATAAATTCTTAATTCTAATCAACGGAAGGCTTCGCACAAAAACCTTCATAACTGCCCTACTACTACAGTTATAGTTACTGCTGCCGTTCACCCGAGCTTAAACCAAAAGCCTCCAACCTTGCGGTCGGTCACCCCCGGTCTTGACTTACGGGCACTGGGCACGCGTCGGCCCCTATACCTCCCATTACTGGTTTAGCAGAAGCCTGTGTTTTTGTTAAACAGCCGCCTGAGCCATTTTTGTGTCCCCTACAGCCTTTCGGCGCAGGGCATCCTTTTCCCGAAGTTACGGATGTAATTTGCCTAGTTCCTCAACCACCATTCTCTCGTTCGCCTTGGTATCTTCTACCCATCTACCTGTGTCGGTTTGCGGTACGAATAATGTAAAGTCTCCCTAGAAGATTTTCCTGGAAGCTTGCGCGAACCAAATCGCCCACCTTGCGGTGAACTTTACCTCAAGCTCATGTAAAAACGCCCGCGCGGATTTGCCTACGCAGACTAACTTGCTTTTGGAACCCAAATCCTTTTCAGGCCTGGTCCATCATGCTCCGTCCCTCCATTGGTAATAACGACTCTACATCAGTGCAGGAATATTAACCTGCTGTCCATCGGATACGCCCTTCGGCCTCTCCTTAGGATCGACTAACCCTCCGCTGACTGGCATGGCGGAGGAAACCTTAGAC
>CAZLHE010000077.1:0-1860 GCA_964559585.1 uncultured Candidatus Saccharibacteria bacterium | reverse complement strand
TTGATTCAAAGGAAACCGAGGCCTCTTAGGCCTCGTGAGGTTCATTTTTGGAATTCAGACACTTCCTGAAAAAGATGTTAAAAATCCTTTAGAAATTCTACATGAAAAGGATTCTGATTACTGTATCTGGATAGAAAAGGCTACCGCTATTGAATTTGAATGAAAACTACACGGACTAAGGTCCCTGTTCTCCCCTCACCTGTTTGTTTTTGTTTAGTTCTCTGAATCTTTTATTTGCTTTATATATTCTTCCAATATTCCGAGACTGTATTCTTTTCTTTTCTTATTAACACTCTTTTTATTATGGATTTTATACAGCTTTGGTTTACCTGTTTTTTTGTCGGTGCTAAATTGAGTTCCATACAGTTGTGGTTTTTTCTCGTACATTAAAACTCTATCCTCAAGATATGCGATGTTTGCCAAGTTTATATCATTTCTGTTTTCTTTTAGAAGTTTGAGATATTCTTTTTGAAATTCTAAGTCTGGAGAGTGTTGTACTAGTAGCCACGCATTATACGAAGCCACCTTTCCCACTTTGGATATTGTTGGTAAGCCTATTTCTTTTATTAAATTTTTCATAAATTCAGTGGATTTTTTATCAAAATTAACAAGAATTCTATTTTCTTTTTCCGATATTTCATTCTTAGAGAAAATACTATTTCTTAATTTCTGATCCTGTTTTGCTAAATCATTTATTTGGTGTGCCTACTTTTTGTTTTTCATGGATGTAAAATAACCAATATCTTTTATATTTTAGATCAATTTATTGAATAAGGATATATATCGCTTAGTTGTGAATTCAAGCTTCAAGTGCACCAACCTGTCTCCTTATACACCGCTTCCTTAGGTGCGTAAAATTTAAGTCTTTTTCTGGGTCTGTCATTTAACTCTTGTTGAACAGCGAAAACTTCCCAGTTTTCTACCAAGGATAGATCCGATCCTTTCGGGAAGTATTCTCTTACAAGGCCAATTGAGTTTTCAACAGTTCCTTTCTCCCAAGAGTGATATGGATGGCAAAAGTATGTCTTACAGTTGTATTTCTTAGCAATATTTTGGTGATTCCTATTTTCGGGTCCATTATCAAAGGTAACTGTTTTAACCAGCTGAATCGGAAGGTTGCCCAAGGTTTTTTCCAGGACTATCTCCTTGGTTTGAGCCTTTTTATCCGGAATCTTATCCAGGTTCAAAAGACCTGATTTTCTATCAGCATTAACAGACACACAGGTAGATTGAGACTTCCTACCCTCCATAAGATCCGTTTCAAAATGACCGAATTCAGATCTTTTTACTGCTTCTTCGGGTCTTTCATCAATCCAGGTTCTACCTGGTATCTCAAGTCTTTTTGACCTTTTAACTTTACGGTTGAACTTACTTTGTCTTTTAGTGTGACCTTTTCTCAAAAACTCCCAAAATCTTAGATCCTTATTTTCCCTAGCATAGATGAACTTATATATTGATTCATAAGATATCTTTATTTTTCCATCTGAGATGAGGTTTAACCTCCCGGCTATCTGCTCAGGACTCCATTTTCTACCCAACTTTTTAATGACGTAGTTTCTAATTCCGGGAGAGTCTATTTTCTTAGTTTTAGATTCCGCTCTTCTTTTCTCCGCTAACTTGCTGGCATAGGAAGGAGAATATTCATAAATTCCGAGTTTAGGATTTAAAACACCGTTTCTTTCAATCTCTCTTTTAACTGAAGTGTGGGATCTTTCTAAGAGTTTACCAATTTGGAAACAGTTTTTCCCTTGATTTGAATACAGATAAATTAGCTCACGTTCATTATTGCCAATGTGGCTATAGTTTTTCATGCACAGTATTATATTTCATAAGATTGTGCACTTCAAACTTGAACCCTAG
>CAZLHE010000076.1:0-1919 GCA_964559585.1 uncultured Candidatus Saccharibacteria bacterium | reverse complement strand
ACAAATATCCTAGTCAGAGCACTGATAGACAAGAATGACTTACTAGCTAAGATACTTGAAACCGCACAGGAAGCTCATATCCCCCTACCAATATTTTTTGAAACTATATTTGTACTTGAGAAAGTTTATAAACAACACAGAGATGTTATAACCAACTATGTTTCTACTTTAATCTCCTACCAAAATGTATTAACAGACTCCGAAATACTCAAAGACAGTGTAAGCATATACAGAAACAACAAAAATTTGAGCATTATAGACTGCTTCGCCCTTGCATATTCAAACAAAAACTCTTTAGAACTGATAACTTTTGACAGGAAACCTATAAGAGGTGTCAAGTAATTGGTGGGTGATCCAGGACTCGAACCTGGAACCGAGCGTGTATAAGACGCTTGCTCTGCCAATTAAGCTAATCACCCGTTTTTAAATCAAATTACAATCTAAAGTATTCTAAAAACTACTCTGTCAAAACCTCTTCTATCTTCTCTTTCTCTTTAAGATGCTTTCTTTTCTGAACTATACTATCCTTTTCCATCATTTGAAGCAACTCTTCAACTGTACTTATAAGCGCTACCTCCAAAGAAAAGTCCGTCTCATCAGAAAAATACTTTTTCCCGTTAATTTCAAGTTCGGCCTTAACAGTAAACTGTTCCTTTGGAGCCGAGTTTAAAACAATTCGGGCGAAACACGCATCCTGAGGAAAGTGTTTGACCCTGCTTTGAATCCTTTCAAATTTATCCTTGGTGAGAGTTTCCATGCTCGGAGAGAGATCAATATTATCGGAAGTAATTTGATATATCATAAACTCATTTTAACATCTAAACTTACTGAGCAGACACCCATCTGTTAGAATAAAGTCATGAGAAAGTTAAGAACATTTTTTTACTGCTTTTATAGGAGTGCTACTTCTCCAAAGTACTATTTGGATATTTTAAAGACTAAACCTCGCTTCACGGTTAAGTATTATATTGTTCTTACTCTTTTGGCTGCACTACTTACAACGCTTACGATAAGCGTGAGGATATTTCCGATTGCCAAACAAGATGCATTAAGCTTTTCGCAGCAGATAAAAAATCTTTACCCAAGTGACTTAACAATAACGTTGAAAGACGGCCAGTGGACTGCCAACAAACCGGAACCGGTAATTATTCCGTTTCCTAAACCCAGTGGAAGCGAGCTGGGTGATTTTGAGAACTTAGCTGTATTTTATAAGCAGGGAACCGTAGACGATTTAAAAACATATAAAACTTTAGTGCTAGTGAACGAAACAAACGTTGTCGTTACGGACCCTTCTGGAACTATCACTTCAAGACCAGTTAAGAATTTCAAAGATATTAAGATTGATGCGGAGTTAGTAAACAAGTTTTCGGATATGGTGCTTAAATTTACTCCATATCTATTGATAGCTATTATTGCAACTAGATCTGTATTTTTCTACCTACTGGGAAATGTTAGTCCGATTTTCTTTGTCGGTGTTGCTGTATATGTGTTTTCTAAATCGAACAAGAAAAACCTTAAGTTTGTGGAGGCACTGAGAATTGGAGCTCATACAATAACTATTCCAATTGTTTTGCAGGTTATTATCGAATCTGCTGGGTTCGCACTCCCAAGTTCATATTGGTTTTTTGCCTTGAATCTTATTCTGGCACTTGTTGTTACAATGAAACTTCCTGTAAGTGAGTTGGAAGTTAAGGCTCCGCCTCAATTGAATGCTTAAAAGTAGTGTGCTAGTATGCTTTTTGGCCTCAGTTTAGGCTTGAAGTTGTTACGGTCCCCTGTAGCTCAGCGGTAGAGCAGGTCCCTGTTAAGGACAAGGTCGGCGGTTCGAATCCACCCGGGGGAGCCAGTAAGGAAAAGTCAACGATTCGTGGGTTATTTATATATAGCCTTAAGTTCTAAACCAGATAAATATGGAAAAT
>CAZLHE010000075.1:0-1937 GCA_964559585.1 uncultured Candidatus Saccharibacteria bacterium | reverse complement strand
TACATTGTTGTTAAAGGAGAAGCACCAACTCTTCGCGAGACTTCTATTAAGGTAGGAAACAAAGACGCATTGCTCCTGAAAGGCTATACATGGAACGGGAACAGTTTAATTTATGTTCCGATTCTAAAGGATGATAACTCCGGAAAGGTTTTGGTAATCTCCATAAAAAATATCTCAGGTGAAAGTTTTGATTTGAAAATGAATGAGATTTTGAAATCCTTTGATTTTGTCGAGAAAAGCACAAATTAATGCACTTTCAGCCAAACTTCACACTTCACGTGCCAATAAATATCTAATCATCCACGTGATCAGGATATTTTATTTTCATGAGTTCTCTATAGTCGCCATGTAAATCTTCTAGGTATTTTCTGATTTTATTTGGGTCACCTATCCTTATTGTAACCTTACACATACAGGTTGAGCCACTAAAAAAAGAGGACTGCCATGTTTCATTGCCTTCTTTGTCTGGGGGGTGGGCATTAAAATATACCAAAACATCTATTGTCGCGCTTTCCTTATCAACAACTACCTTGCTGTCTTTCCAAGATTCCGATCGCCATTTGGGGAGTACTGTTACTTTTGGTATGTCTTCGAGTACTCCCAAGGCCTGAAGCCGTGTTAAAGCCTCCGCTCCTGCGCCTCCCCCCTCTGTAAAATGTTCTAAGGTTTGCTCTAAACTACCTATTAATTGGCATTCTGCTTTTTTATCTCCTGTGCCTTGCAACAATTCTAAAGAATCCTCCAAAATGCCAAAAATGTATTTGCTCCTACCTATCTCCTTGTTTAACAGTGTTGCTCTAACATCTATATTGTCCTTGAATTTTCCAGGAAAATTACTCTCTAGCTCTTTTTGTGTATTCTCAAGTTCTTCTGCAAACTTAGACATAACATAATTTTATTACATTTTTAGATTTAGAAAAGAACGAGCAGCTATGGGTCTATGGTGAACTTGAAGCTCACAGAATAAAACACCTTGGTTGAATCACCAGAATTAATAACTGAATGAATCAACCAATATTTAAAGATACCTAGCTTCCATGTATTGCTTTTATATTCTTAGCTTTTGTTATTTACCTAAAGTGGTGTATAACTATCGCAGACTAATTAACATAAAGGGCTTACAACTCACTTACGAAACTAACAAACCAAGTTGTGGGGCCATAAAAGATCCTAGTTATTAATATGAACAAAAATGAAGTAAACAAGTTTTTAACCAGATGCGAACAAACAAAGGGACGCAACATAGTTATTATAGACTTCGCTAATGTTGACCGTTGGGAGGAATCATTAGGCTGGAAAGTAGGAATAAAGAATCTAAGTAAATTAATAACCCACATATCCTACGGTAGAAAATTTCTTAGGCGTTTTTACTATGGTGAGGACTATGGACCAAAAGATAGCTCAACAATACTTACTCCGTGGTCGGCACAAATATTAAACAGTGCAAAATTTAGTAATTTCGAGACGATTTCGAAAAGAGTTAAATATATTCCAGATTCTAAATACGAGACTGGATTTATAAAAAAATGTAATTTAGATATTGAGATAGCAGTAGACCTCATAAGGGAAAGGGATAATTACGATAATGCCTTTATCTTTTCAGGTGATGGGGATATGGCATATGTCTGTGAGTATCTTCATAATAGCTTTAATAAAAAAATATCAATTTTTGTAGCTAGAGATCATTTAGGAAAAGAGCTGGTTGCCTTAAAGGACAAAGGGTTAATAGAGGCTATTTTATTTGTTGAGGATTTCGAGTACAGGTTAAACTTGACGAGGTGCTAGAAATCAAAAACCCCCTAAAAGGGGGCCTTGAACAAAGTCAAGTAGACCTAAAGTCTACACAGGAAATATACCAGAAAGGGTAAAGTTAGTCAATGGTGCGCAATGTTTCCGTAAATATCCGACAGTCCATATAGAATATGGATATGTTAAAT
>CAZLHE010000074.1:0-1956 GCA_964559585.1 uncultured Candidatus Saccharibacteria bacterium | reverse complement strand
AAATAAAAATCCTGGTCTCAACTCCGGTTATTGAGGTTGGGATAGATGTACCGGACGCGACAGTAATTGTAATTGAAAGTGCGGAAAGGTACGGACTTGCAAGCCTTCATCAGCTAAGAGGAAGGGTAGGTAGATCAGATAAGGAGGGATATTGTTTTGCATTCATGAGCAACAATTCAAGAAATGCTTACAGGAGGTTAAAATACCTTGAGGAGTGTAAAGACGGAATTAAACTTGCCGAGAAAGATTTGGAGACAAGAGGACAGGGAGATATTTTCGGAACCACACAGCACGGATTTAAAAAGCTTAAAATTGCTGACCTAGGAAACCTTAAAATGCTTGAAGAAGCTAAAATTTGCGCCCAAAGGTACTATCCAAAACTTAGCGAATACCCAAGGCTTTCAGAAAAATTGACACAGAGAAAGGGTAGGTATATAACCGCAAATTGATATGAAAAATCAAAATTTTGATCAGGAAAAGCAAAAAGAAATTAGGATAATAACCGGATTGGCTAAAAACAGAAAACTGAAAGCTCCGGATATTGATGGGTTTAGGGCAGTACAGGGAATTGCAAAAGCATCACTTTTTTCAATGCTTGGGGAGAAAATTATAAATGCGGTCTGTTTAGATCTTTTTGCGGGAAGCGGAAATTTGGGCTTGGAAGCTTTAAGCCGTGGTGCCTCGTGGTGTGATTTTGTAGATGAAAATCCTGAAAGCGTTAAAGCTATTGAAGAAAACGTAGTCAGATGCGGATTTTTGGAAAGAAGTACTGTAATAAGAAAAGACGCTGGAAAGTCTGTGGCTAATACAAATAGAAATTACGACGTCATTTTTGTCGATCCGTGGTACAAAAACACATCCCATAAACACCTGGTTTCAAATCTAGGAAATATATTAAAAGAAAACGGTATTGTCGCTTTTTTTCATGGGGACGAACTTAAAATAGAAATGTTGATACAAGGAACCGCTCTTGTTGTTTGGAAAGAACGAAAATTCGGTAAAAGCACAATCACATTGCTTATAAAGGCATAACAACAAAACCTCCTCCATTCCTTCAACTTATAGTTCTTGAGATTGCATTTTGTTCATGCTATACTTTCACCTCAATACAAATCCATAAGAAGGAGAGAAAATGAGTCAACAAAAAAGAACAATAAAGATGGTGGTGGGGGAGACGGAACAGGAAATTGAGGTTGATTTCGAAGAAATGGTGATCTCAACCTTAGCTGAGCTGAAAATAGGACAAATCCTCAGGTGGGAATTTAACAGCTTGGCAACCACGCACTACCAGGTGATTCGTTTTGTTGAAAAGAGGGGTGATAAGTTCGTGTACAAACTCAAGTTCAAGCCCGGGGGATAGGTTATTTGTATCCGTATGCCGGTATTATCGTACTAATAAGATAACTACCGGCATATTTTTTTGCTTTTAAAACAACTTCTTGCAGTTGACACCTTTTCCACTTACTTGTATATTCCACTACGTATAAATAGTTGGTAGAATAAAACGACTTATGGCAGTTCCAAAAAGAAGATCATCTAAAGGCCGGGTAAGGAGAAAAAGAAACACCCACTATCACAGAGAGATAGTATCGGCAATAAAAACTAAGGATAAAAAGGGTTATAAAAGGCCTCATGTAGAGGAATACATTGAAATATAAGCCAAAAAAGGCATAAATAAAATGAAATCCGATACTGATCCAAGACACACATCCCGCAAACTTGCATTATCTTCAATATTCTCATGGCAGTTTGCCGAACCTAATCTTGAGGAATGTGTTTCAACATCAAAAGAAATACTTGAATCTGAAGGAATTGAGTATGACAACGAGCTTACGAAATTTATTGTTGATGGTGTAAAAACCCACTCAGTAGAAATAGACAGAATAATAGAGGAGTGCGCACCGGAGTGGCCTATTGACAAAATAGCCAAAATTGATTTAGTAATACTCAGAATTG
>CAZLHE010000073.1:0-2042 GCA_964559585.1 uncultured Candidatus Saccharibacteria bacterium | reverse complement strand
TGTGTTGGGTGTGTTTGGTTTTTGGTTTGAAACATGCGCATGGTATTCAGCGACATTAAATTCACTAAATCTTATCTGTGTTGACAAGAATTTATAAAATGATGAAATTATCTGGGAGTAGCGGTCAGACGCTTTTAGCGAAGACCTTGTAGTACTGTACAGATAAAGATTCGGGTGGCTCAGTATAGTCGTTTTTTTATCATTGTAAGCAGTTAAAACGTAGTGTGACACTCTCATTCCGGTTTCATCGTCAAGGTAGGAGATGGGCTGTCTGTTTATCTTTATCATGACTAATCTCCCTGCGAAATTTGACTAAACGAGATGGCGTTTATTCCTATCGACCTACATCGTTTTAGGGATGTGTCCTGAAGACCGAAATCATCTGCATTTCTTAGTTCAAAATGAGGAACATTTCTTACAAAAAAAGTTCGTTGTATTTTAACAATACTTTCTACATCGCAGACAGGAATGATAACTTGGACGCGTGCGCGAACATCCATTTGTGCTAGATAGCTTTTAAGTAAATATTGATCAAAAATCGGAAACCTAACTAAAATAGCGGCACTGCTATCGTACGGGTTGAATTGATCCGCAAATTTCTCAAAGCGTGATATGAATCTGTCAATATATAAAACTACTGACGAAGTGTTGTGGCCGACTATTGTATTGATTTTGTTTATTGTCTTCTCGGCGCATTTATTCTTTAATTGAATAAAAGTTGATTCGTCTTCGATGGTGTTTTTCTTGATAAGTAATTCGAATTCGTCAATTACAATTAAGTCGCTTGCCATCGGTTGAGCTCTAGAGCCATTTGATTTAATATTATTTAATTCGGCTTCAGCGGTAAGCGCACGTGACTGTTCTTGGAGTAATGCCATTTTTAGCGTGCTAAGATCTTGTCTGAGCTTTTCGTTGTGGCTAATTTGTTGTGCGTGTCGTTTTCGTACATTGTCGGCATCGTGCAGAGCCAAGTCGCTTTTCATGAGAGAAGTTATGCAGTTGTTTTTGAACTCCTGCAACTCTTTTTTATGTGCATCTTCCACTTTAGAAAGTGAGCTTTGAAGTTCGTTAATTTTTTTCTGGGCATTCAACAGATGGGTAGATCCCATTCCGTCTGTTTGATTTTGAAATAACGTGGAGATAGGTTTCTCACCTAGCACGTATGGTTTGAGTTCACTATGGTATCGATGGAATGCCTGCCTGGTTATGCCCGCCATCTCCGCGATAACGCCTATTCTTAGTTTGGCATTTCCTGTTTCGATTTGTTGTTCTGTTATAATCCTGATCAAAGCTTCACGTGTTGTTTCAGTACGCATTATGATCTCGCCAAATCCGATTCAGATGTAATTGTGATATTTGAACGCCCTAAATTATCTAGGTGAATTAGGCATGCTCTTAATTGTTTGCTTAGTTTTTGAAAAGAAACCTTATTCTCTTGACCCGTCATATGATCGAGCAGTGAAGTGTAAAACTTTACATCCTCCTGTAGTGATTCGCGGGCTTTTTCTGTAACAACGGCATGCTTACAGTATGTTTTACAGTTCTGAGGGTCTGGGAGAGGGGTCTCATCCGGCAAAAGAACTTTCCCTTCTAAGCATGGAGGAAGATATGTTTGGCTGTATTTCTCATCAGATAGGCAAAATACACCCAGTGCAGTACGTTTAATAAATATAGGTTCACCAGATTCAAGCAAATGCTTGATGTAGTGAAATACTGTCACTTTAAATTGTCTTCCATTGAAGTGTTCAGGTTTGGCATTTATAGCATTGGCGATCCTGGTAGCGGTCTCACCCGAATGTTGTCCGTTTTTAACAGCATCCAGCACATCGACAAAATCATCACTGTAATTTTGCTCAATTGCTAAAGCTACACTTTGGATAATGTAAGGGTTTCTCGCGATATAGCGGAGGGTCATTGTGTAGCTTTTGTGCCCAAAAAGATGTCTAAGAATATCGATGTTGGCTTCACCGCGATTGATAATGATATCTGCGATTGTCTTTCGAAAACGATGCACGTGTATGCTGTCTAGGCCTGTTTCATTT
>CAZLHE010000072.1:0-2063 GCA_964559585.1 uncultured Candidatus Saccharibacteria bacterium | reverse complement strand
AGCGAAAAAGCGTTTGCAACAGATTGAATATTTTAAACACAAAAAGAAAACATAACTAATAAGCGAATAGCTTTTGGCATTCTTTCTTTTGGTGGTATATTTGGTTTGGGGGAGAAACAATATGCAATTCTCTTGGACTAGTAATGGAAATTATGGATACAAAGATTATGTTGTGATTGATTGCACAGAATCACAACCCTGAGAATGCACCCAAGGTCCAAATACTCTTCCTCTTAAAACTGGAAAAATGTAATGCTCGGCTACAGCCGAGCAAAAATCGCGCGCGCAAAAAATAGCGGAGGCACGGGGGTGGGGGCGCCGCGCTGGAGCAAGCGAGGCCGAAGGCCGAGCTAACAAAAGGAAGTTCGACATTTTTCGTAAACCGCCAGCCAGAATGACGCCCAATAAGTAAGACCTCAGGATATATTCTTCTTTTCTGATAGAATACAAGGATGAAAAGAAAAGTTATATTAATTTCGATTATTGTCTTTATTGTTATGGCGGGTATTGAAGGTTATTTTTTACTGAAATCAAAAACGGAAAAAAGAGAACCAGTAGTACAAAACATTGTAAAACCCGATGAAACTGCAAACTGGAAAACCGCAACAACTAGTTATGAGGGAGTCACGTTTAAGTATCCTGATTTAACAACTACTTATATTCGTCCTCAAAAATGGCCTCCGCAATTGACTTTAACTTCAGATATATTCTCTTGTAAAGAAGGCGGCTTGGGAATAAATGGTCTTCCTGGAATGACAATCCAAAAAACAATTGGGGACATAACATATTGTATTGAGAGCGTGAGCGAGGGAACAGCGGGAACGTTTTATACTACTTACACATATACATTCCAAAAAGATAGTGAATTAGTTAAACTTGGGTTTATTTTGGCTTATCCGCAATGCGATAACTATGATGAGCCAAATAAAACAAAATGCGTAAATGAACGCCAGACTTTTGACCTTGACACATTAATTGACTGGATTGCACAGACAGTGCGGTTTTGAGTATTAGGCACCACTTTTTGATGTAAACGGTCCACACAACCTAAAAAATATAACAGGTTCTAGACCCTAGTGCTCAGCCAAATAGCCTGGAGAATGAGACTATACCATTCCTTTTTATACTGTCTCATTTGTCTCATTTGCATCCTGGAGAATACAAAAGGTTCTAAACCCGTATGCTCAGCCAGACAGGACATTTAGTTTAATTATGCATATAATATAAATATTAATATTAATTTCTTAACTCATCAAGAGCTGGTGCATTATCTCTTTTAGCGCCAATCATCTTTTCAACTTCCAAAAACTTTTCTATCGCAGTTTTTTTATCTGTAGCTTCTAGGTTTAATCTTATCAAAGGTTGTGTATTGGACATCCTTAAATTAAACCTCCAATTTTTAAATTCTACAGATAACCCGTCAATTTTTTCTATACTGGCTCCCATATCTCTATAATGATTTTCAATCTTACTAATCAATTCCAGAGCATTTTCCACTTCATAATTAACTTCACCAGAATTAGGGTAATTTTCAAACAGATAATCTACTTCTTTTGTTAACTCAAACCCCTCATAATACATATTAAGCATTTGCGCTATAGTAACCATACCGGAATCACAATTGTAAAAATCCTTATAATAGAAATGGGAACTTGCTTCCGATCCAAATATCGCTTCTTTTTCAGCCATGGTCTGTTGTAAAAATGAGCGTCCAGCAATACTTTGAAATGATTCCGCCCCCATTTTTTTGGCTTCCTTTATAAAAGGCCAAGTGATTCTGGTGTCATGTATTATCCTTTTGTTCTCTTTAGTTTTCTCCAAAATGTTTCTCGCCAACAAAACTCCCGTGTAGACCCCGTCAGGTTTACGCCCCTTTTTATCAATAAAAAAAGCTCTATCTGCGTCTCCATCTATGGCAATCCCAAAGTCCGCCCCGTGTTTCAGAACTTTCTGTTTTATTTCTTCAACATTTTCTTCCTCCATTGGATTTGGGACATGGTTTGGGTAAGTTCCATCCGGATTGAAATACATCCTCTCTACATCTATATCCAATTTATCAAAAA
>CAZLHE010000071.1:0-2066 GCA_964559585.1 uncultured Candidatus Saccharibacteria bacterium | reverse complement strand
GACAGCATTTAGTTCACTCTCTGTTCCAACAATATTTTCTGCAAGAATCTCGGTCAATGATCCAAGCCCCGGACCTATTTCTACAATAATATCCCTATTTGCAATGTCCAACGCGCCCACCATGTCTCTCGCCAGCTGCTTATCTATCAAAAAGTTCTGACCCAATGATTTTATTGGCTCATACATAGATGTATTTTACACTAGAAAGTGGAGGGTATCGGACAAAGTGGTTAATTCCAACTAAAAAATCCCCTATCGTCGTCAAGATCGTCAAGAAAATCCGAATCTGATATTTTCTTCATCCCGCTAATCCCCTTTTCAAAGTAGCTTGTGAAACCAATTCCCTTAAAATCCATTAGTTCTTTAGGAATTTCTGACAGAAATCTGCTTGGAAGGTTCGCCTGAATATTTCCAAAGTAAAGACGGGACCTAGCATTTGTCATAAAAACCCTTTCTTTCGCACGGGTTATTGCCACATAACAAAGTCTTCTTTCCTCCTCAAGTTCCTGTTGCTCCCCAACCGACTGTGAGTGCGGGAACAAACCCTCTTCCATTCCGATGATAAATACAATTGGAAACTCCAAACCTTTTGAAGCATGCGCCGTGAGAAGAGTTACTCCTTCGGCATTAGACTGGCTTGGCTTTTCAGAATTTTCTATTAAAGACACGTTCTCTAAAAAGTCAGGAAGTTCTACAAACAAAGATGCAACAGATTTCAACTCTTTAATATTTTCTATTCTGCTTAGAGCCTCTTCTGTTCCGTCATCAAGCCATTTAATGTAACCGGTGCCCGCCAAAACCTTTTCCATAAGTTCTAAAGTTGAAAGACTGCTTTTGCTATCAATCCATTTTTTAATTGGGAGTTTAGATACTTTTTCAATTTCATCTAAATCCCATTTTTTATCTTTTAGTTTCTCCACTGATTTCTGACCTATCTTACGAGGAGGTGTGTTTATTATTCTTTTCCAAGAAACAGAATCCTTAGGATTGTGAATCACACGCAAAAACGCCACAACATCTTTGATTTCCTTACGTGAATAAAACCTCACGCCACCAAAAATTCTGTAGGGAATGTTGTTTTTTATCAGAGCCTCTTCCATGTTTCTCGACTGAGCGTTAGTTCTGTACAGAATCGCTATGTCAGAAAAAGCTTTTCCGGTTAAAAGCTGGTTTGTAATCTCACTAATGACAAATTCAACCTCCTCTTTGTCTGTACCGCCGGAATAAACTACAATCTTTTCTCCCCCCTTGTTATCTGTCCATAAATCAAGAGCGATGTGAGTTGAATTGTTTTTAATAACATTCTTTGCAGCATCTAAAATTATCTGGGTTGACCGGTAATTTTGCTCCAAATTGTAAACTTTAGCCTCCGGGTAATCTCTTTGAAAATTCAAAATATTTCTGAAATCCGCTCCTCTAAAACTGTAAATGGCTTGGGACATATCCCCTACTACGAACAAGTTTTTATGAAGATCGGACAGTTGTTTCGTTAAAACGTACTGGGCTTTATTTGTATCCTGATACTCATCAACCAAAATATATTTAAAAAGCTTCTGATACTTTTCCAAAATTCTTGGGGCCTGAATAAAAAGTTTGACTGTCTCCATCAACAAATCGTCAAAGTCCAAAGCATTATTATCTCTAATTCTTTTTTGATACTCAGGATAAATTTTTGCAACAGTTCTTTGATAGTAGCCCTGAGCATAGGAATCATAGTCTGAAGGTCCCACAAGCTCTGATTTTGCACTGGAAATGGTTTCCCAAACACCTCGTGGATTAAATCTTTTAGGATCTATTCCGAAGTCTTTTATTATCCCTTTTATAAGGTCAGAAGAATCATCAGTGTCATAAATTATGTATGATGGTTCAATTCCTATCTCATACCCGTCTTTCCTTAAAATCTTTGAACAGATTGAGTGAAACGTTCCTCCCCAAGGTAGTTTAGTCTCACCATCTGATTTTGACAGCAGTAAGGAAACTCTGGTTTTAATTTCGTTGGCTGCTTTGTTTGTAAAAGTAACACATAAAATATTTGTCTCGGGAACATTACACTCTTCAATAAGGTA
>CAZLHE010000070.1:0-2108 GCA_964559585.1 uncultured Candidatus Saccharibacteria bacterium | reverse complement strand
AATGGAGCCAAGAACTAGGAAAATGAACCCTAAAATTGTACAAATTGGAATAGTCCATAATACTAATGGGTTAACTAGAAAGCTTATTATGCTAATTCTTCCAAAATAATATGAAACTATTGGAAGTACAAAAACCTGTGCTGAAATTGTTGTACTGAGATCCTCTACTATAAAAGACTCTTTTTTGAATAGTTTTTTGAAAAAGTCAGTTGTGTAGTTTCCAAAAACGACTAAACCTAAGGTTGCTAAAAAACTCAACTGAAAACTAACACTAAAAAGAAAGTACGGCCAAAGAATAATCATAAGTAACGCGGTTACCAAAAGGGCCCTGAAAGCATCTATTTTCTTATTGGAATATTTAATCCAAGACACTAAACTTCCCATAACCAATGCTCTGATTACAGGAGGCTGAAATCCCGTTAACATCGAGTAAATGGCAGTTGTAGACTGAGCTAAAATAAGACTTCTGAGTTTATGTTTTGTACCCAAAATGTTAGTCACAAACCCAAAAATCAAACTAATATTAAACCCGGAAACGACAACCACATGGATTGTTCCGGAAATTTTTAAAGCTTCTTTAAACTTAGCTACTTTTGAAAGCTCATCAGCGCCCATAACAGTACCTATCAAAAGTTCGCTGTGGGGACTTGGGAGATAATTTCTAACCAATTTCGCGGAAGAGTCCCTAAACTTTCCAATATAGTTACCAGGAAATCTGGTACGATCGATAAATACAGACTCCTTAGGCTCAAGACAGTTTTGAGCCACTTCTTTTCTCAAACAGTTGTGGTGAACCCTGGCAAACGACAATATAAGCAAGGCTCCTATTGGCAGTGTTTTTACTAGAAAGTTATTAAATTTTTTATTCCGGCAATGGTTGATGCCCATAATCCAGATCGGGATTCAAAGTCCGCAATATCCTCGTAGGGTCTTCCCGCAATTATTTTTTCTGCGTAAGCAGGGCCAATGCCGGAAAGTTTGTCCAAATCGGATGAAGAGGCGGTGTTAACATTTACCTTACCATCACTTCCAACCCCACCACTACCGCTGTCCTCATCATTACTACTTTGTAAACTACTACCAGAGGGGTTAGTGACATTTAGTGCTTCGGTTTTTACTACCTCATAGTTTCCCTGATTAGTAATTTCCCACTCAAAAGGTATGTAAACTTTAGCAGAATCCTCAAGTTTTTTTGAAAGATTTAAATTTTTTGAAATCCAAGTTTTTGAGGCATCCCCTACCACCCC
The DNA here is from genome assembly GCA_964559585.1 of uncultured Candidatus Saccharibacteria bacterium. Lineage (GTDB taxonomy): Bacteria > Patescibacteriota > WWE3 > UBA101185 > UBA10185 > JAAZNV01. The sequence goes on along the minus strand of CAZLHE010000070.1, from coordinate 861 downwards.
ACCGCCTGCATTTAGTAAGTCCCCTACTCTTGAGTCAGCCTTTAATTTATAAACACCGGGCTTGATTACAGCACCAGATAAATCTACAACAATATTTTCATTCGGAGTCTCACTTCCGTTTGATGTGCCCATAGCCAAAACACAACCAGAAGCGGTTCTTTTTCCTGCTACAAAAAATCCCACCCCACAACCAGCTATCAAGGAAACCAAAATAAATGTGAGCATATTCTTCCTAACAATCTCTTTTCCAAACGTTAAAAATTTTTCAACCACATAAGAATAAAAACACATTTAGAAAGAATTTTTACGAGCAATAATCTAGTTTGGTTAGATATTCTCATCATTAATTACCTCAGATTTACCGCAGGTAAGTTCCTTAATTTTAATATTAATTGGATTATTTAACGCAGAATTAACGCTTGGTTAAAACTTGGGCATAGATGAGGTATAAAAATTAGTCTTTTAAAGCTTCGGCCAGAATGCTCTTAAATTTAGTGTTTCTTCTCATGTCTTTTAATAAAGACACGATTCTGGACTCGTTTAACATGTAGAAAACTTCTCTACCCTTTTTGTCGTTTTTAAGAAACCCTAATGCAGCCAAAACTCTAAGATGATGAGAGGCTAGGTTCTCTTCAACGTTAAGCCTGTCTGCCACCTCGCTTACGTTTCTCTGTCCGTCACTTAAAAACTCTAAAATTTGTAACCTATTTTTATCGGACAGTGCTTTAGAGATCTTCTCTAGTTTCATGGCCCGAATATACAACACTTATTGTTGCATTTCAAGCCCCATATTGTAGAACAGGAAAAATAGACTTTTTATACCAAAGTCTATTAGATGTTTGACATTTCAAAAAATTTGAA
>CAZLHE010000069.1:0-2270 GCA_964559585.1 uncultured Candidatus Saccharibacteria bacterium | reverse complement strand
CCCGGAAGAAGGATATACAAGAAATATGGAGAGCTAAGACCCGTGCTTCAGGGATTAGGAGTTATGGTTATATCAACATCAAGAGGAATCATGTCAGGTCAAGAGGCAAGAAAGAAAAAGCTAGGCGGAGAAGTTATTTGTGAGGTTTATTAAAAATGAGCAGAATAGGAAGAAAACTTATTGAAATACCACAGGGAGTTACCGTTGAGGTAAACGGAAGAGAGGTTATTGTCAAAGGACCAAAAGGCCCTTTAACATGCAAGTTTGAACATGAAATAGGAGTTAAGGTTGAGGAAAACAATGTCAAGGTTGAGGTTTTAGGCGAAACAAAAAGATCAACAGCCCTTTGGGGTTTAACCCGAGCCTTAATAGCAAATATGGTAAAGGGAGTTACGGAAGGATTCGAAAAGAAACTTGAGTTGGTCGGGGTGGGGTACAGAGCAAAGCAGGTTTCTCCTTCCGAGATAACCCTTACTGTTGGTTTTTCACACCAGGTAGATTTTAAAGCTCCCGAAGGAATCCAACTTACTTTAGTGGATAATACACACATTACCGTAACGGGAGCAGATAAACAGTTAGTAGGTATGGTGGCCGCAGATATTAGAAAAATAAGAAAACCTGAACCTTATAAAGGCAAAGGAATAAGATACGAGGGGGAGGTTGTGAGAAGAAAAGCAGGTAAGGCAGGAAAAGTTGGATCTGGAGCATAAAATATGTATCACGTGGTAGTAAGAAAAAATAATAGAGATCAAAGAAAAGTAAGAATCAGGAAGAAAATACTGGGGTCTGCAGATATTCCGAGACTTTCAGTCTTCAGATCTAACAAGTATGACTCAGCTCAAATAATTGATGATAAAAAGGGAATAACAATCGCAAGCGCATCTACTATGTCACTTACCGCTAAGGGAAAAACAAAAACAGAAAAAGCATATGAAATAGGGAAGGAACTGGCTAAGAAAGCACTGGCGTTAAAAGTTAAGGGAGTAGTTTTTGACAGGAGTGGTTATAAATATCACGGAAGAGTTAAAGCGATAGCCGAAGGTGCAAGAGAGGGAGGATTAAAGCTATGATGGATAGAAGAAACCAGAGACAAAGATTTAATAGTCCAAGAGTCAGCGAATACGAGGAGAAGGTTATTGAGATAAAAAGAGTTTCCAAAAAGACAAAGGGAGGAAATACTGTCGGATTCACAGCTCTTGTTGTTTTGGGAAACAGAAATGGTAAAGTCGGGCACGGGTATGGGAAGGCGAAGAATGTTGCTGAAGCGATTCAGAAGGCATTAACAAGTGCTAAAAAGAAGATGATAAATATAAAATTGACCGGAAAAACAATAGCACATGATGTCGACGCAAAGCTTGGATCCGCAAAAGTTGCTTTAAGACCCGCATCAGAAGGATCCGGAATTATCGCCGGGGGGTCAGTAAGGGTTGTTGTTGAACTTGCAGGAATTAAGGATATATCAGCTAAGATGCTTGGCTCCAATAATAAACTGTCAAATGTAAGATGCACCATCAAAGCTTTAGAGAAATTAAAGAAATAACATGGATTTATCTAACTTAGAAAAACTAAAGACACAAAAGAAGATGAAGATAATAGGGAGAGGTAGAGGAACCGGTAAGGGCGGACACACCGTTGGAAGAGGACATAAAGGCCAGAATGCAAGAAAAGGCGGTTCAAAGTTTTACCTTGGATTTGAAGGTGGTCAGGAGCCTTTGTACAAGAAAATACCCGAAATAGGAGGATTTAAGAGCCATACTTTCAAGGAAATAGTTGCAGTAAATCTTGAAATTTTTTCAAGATTTAAAGATGGTGAGGAGATAACCCCCGAGACACTTTTGAAAAACAAAATCCTCAAGGAAATTCCTTCGGGAGGGGTTAAAATATTATCAGACGGTGAGTTATCGAAGAAACTGACATTTAAGGGTTTCAAATTCTCAGCTAAAGCAAAAGAGAAAATTGAAAAATCCGGCTCAAAGATATAAATGCTTAAAGTACTTAAATTTCCTGAAATAAGGAAGAAAATACTTTTCACAATTGCGATTGTTGCAATATTTAGACTTTTGGCCCATATTCCCGTTCCCGGAGTAGATACATCAGCTATAAAAGGATTTCTTAGCTCAAACGTAATTTTTGGGTTTTTTGATCTTTTTAGTGGTGGTGGGTTCTCGAATTTTTCAATCGTTACTTTAGGCCTTGGACCATATATTAACGCTTCAATCATAATTCAGCTTCTTACAATGATGATTCCATCTCTAGAGGAGATGCGAAAA
>CAZLHE010000068.1:619-2366 GCA_964559585.1 uncultured Candidatus Saccharibacteria bacterium | reverse complement strand
TTTTGCCAATCCAAATCTCTTTGACGCGCTAAAGATCTTAACAGATAAGGACAAGCTAGGGTACGGGCAGCGGCATATCAGTATTTCCACAGTCGGTATAGTCCCCGGAATTCAAAGGCTACAAAAAGAGTTTCCGGGAGTTAGTCTGGCTTTTTCTTTGCACTCACCTTTTCCAAAGCAAAGACTTCAACTCATGCCTATAACAAAAACATACCCAATAGATACTGTCATGAAAGCGTTAAAAGATTTTGTTAATGAAACAAACAAAAAAGTCTTTATCGCCTATGTTCTTCTTGAAAATGTGAACGATTCTATCGACCACACAAAGGAAATTGCCCATTTAATTAAAAATCAAGGTGACAAGCATTATTTATACCATGTCAACCTGATACGGTTTAATCCAGGTTCTACCTTCGAGTTGTTTAAAAAACCATCTACGGCAAGGGTGAATACTTTTAAAAAGGCACTAGACCACTACGGCATTAAAAGCACCATAAGACAAAGCTTTGGTGTAAAGATTAACGCAGCCTGCGGACAACTCTATGCTAACTATGAAAGGGCAGTTAAATGAGAATTAACTAAATCCTCAATTTCCTCTTTCAACCCCTTGTTATGTGGAGTTTCCAAAACATAATTATAGTCGTTTTGTAACTCACTTTTTGATCTTATACTTTTCTTACCCACGACTTTCATCCCAAGTGTTTCACAAAAATGAACAACGTTGTTTGTACATCTATCTGTGTACTTTGGCTCATCGGCACCGACGCACATAACTATAGCTTTCTTCTTACTAAACTCGTTCTGCTTGTTTGCAGTAAAAAAAACACTGCATCTATCCATAAAGTTTTTGAATATCCCCGGAGGCATACCAAAGTAGTTTGGGGATACAAAAACAAATCCATCCGCCGCCTCCATTTTCTTCATTATTTCTACCATGTCATCTTTTTGTTGGCATTCAAGGTTTTTATTACAATATTCAACACATCCCTTACAGTGACCGACATTTCTTTTTCTTAAAAGAATCACCTCGTTTTCTACCCCCTTTTCTTTAAGAAGAGATTGGATAAACAAAACTAGAGTTTCAGAATTACCTTTCCTTGGACTCCCACAGATGCTTAAAATTTTCATAGAAATATTTTACCACTACAGAGAAGGAAAACGGGAAGAATTGTCTATACGTCATTGTAGTATAATCACACTTTACAAAGCTCTAAAAATATATTACTATCGTACAGTTATGCAAAAGATGCTTAGCAGATGGTTTCATAGATATTTTAAACCTACCGAATCGGCGGGAGTGTCGTCTGTAGTCTAATTAAGCATACTTATATCTGAGATCCAGGCAACCCGCTGAAAAAGGCGGGTTTTTTAGTTGTCTTAAGAAGGTTTACTGGGATTTGAGCGTTATGAAGCAAATACTTTTATAAAGCTCAAAACCGGGTAAATCTAAACAGAAACCGGACTGTACCCGAATTAATCCGGCAGCACTTTAAAAAATGGAGAAAAAATGAACATCTCAATGTTGGAGTCCGACATCCATGCTCATCGCTTCGTTCTAGAACTACTAGGAAAACCAAGCGAGAAAGATTTAGGTCTGTGGATATATCAAGAAGGAGGTCCGAAAACCATAGCAGTTTTTAGCCTAGCTCCCAGCCAAATGTTTCTCAAAGTTGGGAAAAGTAAATTAGCAGACCCCCACTCTTTAAAGGCGAATATCACCATTTGGGAACAAAAAGATATGCTCCCA
>CAZLHE010000068.1:0-609 GCA_964559585.1 uncultured Candidatus Saccharibacteria bacterium | reverse complement strand
GACGATTTTCCTTGTAGCCTTATTCCAATCTTTTGTTGGTTATCCCCACTCTGCAGTTTCACCACGTTTTGGGAACAAAAAGATATGCTCCCAAAACGTGGTGAAACTGCAGAGTGGGGACAACCAACAAAAGATTGGAATAAGGCTACAAGGAAAATCGTCACCCCGTCTGTAATGATTAATGCGGACATATTTGCCGCTTTAAATCAAAACACAGAACTCAACAACTTAGACCTTAATAGTCTAAAGGCTCAGCTTATAAGCTTATCGAAAGTGTCCCTACCTGCAAATACTGAGGGACGGGCCGGACACATTGCATACACCTGTTTACCCCAGAATCGCGTGGTGTATCCATCCAAGCTCGACGCTGTCTCAAAAAACATTGATTTTGTCTGGTATGGAACTTCTGGATCGACGAACTTGGCCGAGTTATTACTCACCCTCGCACTTGGTTTTAAGTTAGAAAAGCCTGCAAAGTTTGATAACTACGGGGCTTCTAACGAAGAAAATCTTGCCGGGCAACTGGCCATGATTGGGTTTACCGATAGTCTATCCAGAAACACTGGAATAAACTTTGATCTCACAAACAAACCCAAACACACCCAACAC
>CAZLHE010000067.1:0-2397 GCA_964559585.1 uncultured Candidatus Saccharibacteria bacterium | reverse complement strand
TGTGTTGGGTGTGTTTGGGTTGTGGTTGCACAATTCTCAGATATGTCGATGACTATGTACTATTTTCAAAAAGCGACTCAACATCAGAGCTTGTATTCGATACGATTTCAGACCAGCTTGCTAGTTACAACCTCCATATTAGCGAATCAAAGCTTAGGAAGTATAATCGCCCGTTCTGCACTGAAAAGTCACAAATAATAATTGGTATAAAGGCTTTCCTCGATGATTTAGAAAAAAATCTTTTCAATGTCCGGCATATAGATGAACACCGAGTACTTTTTCCTAAAAAAATCTATCGAGAAGATCGTTTTACACACTCTTTCATTGAAAAAGTTAAAGCACTTATCAAGGATACTGGCAGAGGTTACTCCGAAGTTTCGGCATACCTAGTATCCATATTATCAAAAAGAGCAATAGATCTAACAATCGGAGACAAGTACAACTTTCCAGAAAACAAACACGAACATGCTTTGATCCTCAGGGATGCTATTTTAATAGCGCTTAACCTCACGTTCTTTTTCTACAGCGTGAACCCAACTGTTTCCTCATCCAATAGACTTTCGAAAACCATTTTAATTATAGATAGATTCATTCAAAAAAATTACCCTGACTTTTTAGATTTCGTCAGAACTGAAATCATGACCCATGTAAATCTTCTAAAATTCCATCGAGAAAAAAACGACGAGCGCAACGGATATATATCACTAGAACGACTCAATATAATTTTAGCGACTAGTGAATTCGGAGACAAATACCTAATTTCCTCGTCCAACTTCTCATACCTAGAAAAGGATGAAATCAACATAACTTATTTCGATATAGTTTCCCTGCTTTATTATTTTAAATCACACAAAGAATACGACACGGCTAGATGCTGCTTGTTAAAAATCGCCAAACAGAGACTCACACTTAACTTCAATCTTCACCAAGACTCTGAATCAGCTCATACGTTTTTAGACTTAGTCTGCTGCCCTTATTTAGACTCCGATACCAGAGGCGATCTTCTGATAATTTATCTCACTGCCTATGAAAAGAACCTTACAGTTAATCCAGGACTACTAGAAACGGCACTGACAGAGCTTTCTAACTCTTTTTGGTTCGTAAAATGGAAAAATCTGGACCTTATCAAACTACTAGAACGAAAAGAGTTGAAATCCATTTATTAACATGATAAAAAATGTCTGTTGTTTAGAGGTCAATATTGCTCCGGCCTTAAATTTGCAAATCCTCGGACCAGCAAGCTTAGGCACTTCACGTTGAATCAAGAGCCCGCCCGCAAGGCTTGCAATAGGTTCATCGTTGAGAGGATTTCTCGAAAGCGAGCCTCACACACCTGATGCTGAGGCCTCTTTACAACACCTTTCTTAACTCTTGTTTTTTTAAATGCATTGTGACAGGTATTAACTGTGGTAGCCCACCTACTATCTGGCGATTGTATTTTAGCAAAAACAGTATTAAATATTGCAACATAAATATCAGCACATCAATAACCAATTAATAAACTTAGAGCGTTGCATTCTAAGGCAAAATTATTGGCTCATTCATTAATACAACGAACTTCAATTTTTTATCAAACGGCTATCTGGCGTCTCATCCCTCAGTGCTACTCAATTCTACTACCTATAATCGCTTAAAATATTAGGCAGTTAATGGCTACTCGCGCTATATAATTTAGCCAAACAGCTAATTCTGTCCTGCGAACACCGGTTCGATTCCGTTGAGCGCCATAACCAGCTGATTTATTTATAGCTACCAGTCAGGGTACGCCAAATTTTCCACCAAATTCCAGAACCGCAGAAAACCAGGCTTCGCCGCAACCTACAGTTCATCTGGTACCGCACCATATGAATCAACGACTTAGGCTCACCCAACCAGTAGGTCTTTTTCGTTTCTGGGCTTTTTGTCACCGCTTTAGTCACCACCTCGCCAGGGCTAGCCCACCGAGGCAAGATAAGGGCACTTGAAGAGGTAGCCCCAACCCGAACAGCTGCGACCGGCTCAGCGGAGCTTAGAGGTTCGGCGAGGGAGCGAAAGGGCGCTTATGTGCGATGCACCAAGTGATGGCAAATGGCTTGCGCTCTATGAACGCCTGACGTAATCTTGCCCAGCCTCCATTCAGGTATTAAATAGGGTTGTTCAAATGCGACCCGATTCAAAAAAGCTACAAGCAACGGCCCTTAGCGACTTCGGGACGTTATCTTCAAAGGAATAGGGTGAAATATGAATGGAGGCTTTTTTTTAAACTTCGTGGCCCTAAACCCAAATACCTCACCTGATGAACTTGCGGCGCTTCTCGGCACAGATTATGGGAAGATTAAGCATTTTTACTATCGTGGAGAAATGCAGCGCCACTACCTAGCGTTTGATACCCCCAAAACACCAAACACACCCAACACA
>CAZLHE010000066.1:0-2400 GCA_964559585.1 uncultured Candidatus Saccharibacteria bacterium | reverse complement strand
CCTATTAAAAAACAAAATAATAAAACCCCCATAAATATTCTGACTGGTATATTTTTCGTCTTGGCCATAGTATTTACAGCCTGGGTTTTTCTCTCGGGAAACTCTAAAAAAATCATTAGTCCCTTTTCAAAGAATGACGGTATTTCTTCAAGTAAGTTTGACGATAAACTGCCTGCAGATCTAACCGGGGAGTTGGTTGCTCCTTCAGATGCAGCACAGTGGAAAGATCAGAGGCCCTTAGGGATTATGGTAAACAACTATGTAGATGCAAGACCTCAATCTGGATTAATTTACGCCGATATCGTTTATGAAGTTGTTGCAGAGGGAGGTATTACAAGGTATTTAGCCTTTCTCCAATCCCATACACCGGAGAAAATTGGCCCGGTAAGGAGCGCCAGAGAATATTATTTGGTGATAGTTAAAGAGCTTGGAGATGCGATGTTAATGCATATTGGTTATTCCCCCCAGGCATTACTTGCAATCGATACTTGGCCGGTTAGAAGTTTGTTTAGGGGTGGATGCGAATCTTTACCGGGTTGTGAGTGGAGAGACAACCCTAGAAACGTTGCTTATGAACATACTGCCTATGTTAATGGTTTAAAACTTAGGGAGTTAGCTACAAAGCTGGGTTGGGAGGGTAAGGGGGATATTACTTTGTGGAAATTCAAAAACGATAGCAGCACCTATTCCTCTAAACCTTCAGCAAGCAGCATAACGATAGATTTCTGGACCAAGGGGGATTACACAGGTATTTTCAAATACAACCCCCAAAGCAACTCGTACCTTAGATTCACCGGGTATGACGCAAGTGATCAACCAATTCCTTTAATGGATCGAGAGAAAACTACACAGCAAGTGGAAGTTAAAAATTTAATTGTGCAATTTGCAACCGAAAGCACAATAACGGAAGATGTAAAAGGCAGATTGGAATACCAGCTTATCGGAAGCGGAAAGGCCTTGGTATTTATCGACGGAAAAGTTGTAGATGCCACATGGTCAAAATCAGGAAGAGATGCAAGAACCATATTTTACGACATGGGTGGAAATGAGTTACAATTCAATAGAGGAAAGTTTTGGATCTCTATAGTACCTGATAGAAATGTTGATCAGGTCGTTTATAATTAGTCTGCCCCCGAAAAATATATGTTAAATAAAATACTTGTATCTGAAGTGAGGGTTAAGATATTAAAATTGCTTCTTTTAAATCCAAAAAGAAGTTTTCATATTAGGGCTATAGTTAGAAATGTTGATGCCGAGATAAACGCTGTGAGGCGCGAACTGGAAAATCTTTTCGAGGTGTCTCTCGTAACGAGAAGACAAAGCTCAAATAAAATCTTCTACCAGATAAACACTGAACACCCCTTTTATACCGAACTTTTGTCACTGGTGGCTAAGGAAGACGGCGTTGGTGCCGCAATAATGAAAAAGGCCCAACAAATAGGAGATATTTCCTACGCCATGCTTTCTCTTGAGTTTTTAAGGGGAAGGAAATCCTCAGCTCTTGATGTTGATCTTTTTATTGTAGGTGCGGTAAATTTAGATATTTTGAGTTTCATAATCAAGGAAGAGGAGGAGAAGATGGGAAGAGAGATTAACTACTCAGTGATGGGTATAGAAGAATTTTTAAATAGAAAAAGAACAAATGATTCTTTTATCTACAGAATACTTACTCAAAGCAGAACAATGCTTATCGGAGACGATTCTAAATTTTGTGAAACTGTCTAATGCTTAAAAACGAAAATTTTAGATTAGTTCTTATCTCCTTAATTTTCTCAGCTTCTGTTCTTGTTGTTCTTCCAAGAATCGAAATTTATGTAAGCAATAAATTACTGAAAGTAGATTCCTATGTAGGGGGGTACTCCCCAAAAATATTTGGAAAAGTTATTGATTTAAGTGATTTCAAAAAGGGGATGGATGTTGGTGGAATGGAAAGAGTGGTTTTTACCATTGGGGATGCAGGAACAGAAAACATAGAGACAAACTCACAACTGGTAAAAGAAATTACCGAGAAAAGAATGAAATCAGGTGGGTATAAGGAGTATCAGGTCTATATTTCAAAGACAGATGGGAAATATCAATTAGTTGTTGAGGTTCCCAAGTATGTTGATATAAATTATCTCGCTGTTCTTCTTAATGGGACTGGTAATCTTACTTTTAAGACTCTAAAAAATCCCGCGGAGTGGGGTCCTGAAGAAGCAGCAAGGTTAGTTTCATCCCCGGATTCTTGGCTGCCAACCGATATTTCAAGAAGTGATGTTTCGGATTTAGCAATAAGCAAGGGGTCTACCGGACAGGATCAGCTGCAAATAATTTTTACGCCAGAAGGAAAAGCCAAGTTTAACAAAGTAGCAAAGGAAAATGTAAATAAACCAGTTGCCCTTTTTATTAATGATCAAGATT
>CAZLHE010000065.1:0-2491 GCA_964559585.1 uncultured Candidatus Saccharibacteria bacterium | reverse complement strand
TTTTATACCTGTCTCCTGTAAGAAGCCGCCGGGTGTTGTTTTCCTTTTTCCTCCATAATCATGTCCATAAGTCATGAAAAGGTATTTTTTTGCTCTGGTCATTCCAACATAAAACAACCTTCTTTCTTCCTGAATATGGCTGTCTCCTGTCGGCAAGGACTCTTTTATCAGCTCGTCAGGAAGGTCAATTGTGTCTCCGCGATTTCTGGTTGGGAATCTTCCGGAGACAAGGTTTGACATGAAAACTGCCGGAAACTCCAGACCCTTCGCGGAGTGGACGGTCATCAAGTTAATCGTATCTATGTCTTCAATTTCAGCTTGGGCCGGATTTTCTCCCGCCTCAATCACAAGATCTACGTAGTCGATAAAATCTATTAATGTAGGCATTATTTTGCTCTCAGTGTGAAAATCTACCTCAAATTTCTGTATTTTGGTTAGAAAAAGGTTGATGTTTTTAATGCAAAGCTCGTTTTCAACTGTTTCTTCTTCCAAAAACTGGTTAATGTAGCTTGTGGACTCAACAAGTTTATATACAAGTTCTGTTGGAGTTGCTTTCGTTAGTCTTTCCTGAAAACTCTCAATTATTTTTCTCGTATTTTGAACATTTTCATCCTCCGAAGTTTTAACTTGTTCCCAAAGATCCGTTTTTGTGGCCCTTGTTTTTGACAGCAGGCTTGAAATTTCCTTGTACGGGGCACCCAAAGTTTGAATGCTTACTGTTCGATACAAACTTGTGCCGTCAAGTGGGTTCACAATGGCCTTTAGGAAGGCCAAAATGTCTCTAATTTCCTCCCGATCATATAAACCGCGATTGCCAACCAGTTGATAAGGAAGGCCGTGTTTTCGCAGTGACATAACAAACGGATCTAAATGGTTGTTTGCCCTTGTCATAACAGCAAAATCTTTGTATGTGTATTGAGGTTCCTTGGCTAAAATATCTAAAATCTTGGAAATTATGAACTCAACCTCGTCTTCAAGAGTTTCAAGTTGAATTATTTCAGGACTCGCACCTTTTTCTTTAACTTGGCTTTTTAACTCTTTTGAGATTCCAAGTTTGGACTCCAGTGTGTCAGGATTATTGTTTTGAGTTAGTTTATATGCCGGGTCAAGAATCTTTTGAGTGGATCTGTAATTTTTGATAAGAGTCACGGTCTTTGCATGTTTGAACTCACTCATAAATTGAAGAATGTTTGAAATAGCAGCTCCCCTGAATTTGTAAATCGATTGTGAGTCATCGCCAACGACTAAAAGACTTCTGTTTTCATCCGTTTCTTTTATGGGGTAGAGCATTTTTACAAGCTCATACTGTGCGTAATTCGTGTCTTGGAACTCGTCAACAAGTATGTGCTTGAACTGCTGCTGATACTTTTTGAGAATGTTTGGCCTTTCCTTGAAAAGTTTTATTGACCACATTATCAGGTCTCCAAAGTCAAGTTTTGATTCCTTTATTTTGTATTCTTCGTATTTTTCGTATAGGTGGGAGAGCTCTTCCCATCTTTGTTTATCTTCTTCGTTTTCAAATTTCTTTTTAGTTTTGATAAATTTTTTGAAGTCGTTTGTAGAAATGTTTTCATCTTGAAGATGGGAAATGAATTTTAGTGTTGCCGAAATGAATTTGGTTGGATTCCCTAAGGGTCTGAAGTATTTTAAATTCAAATCAAATAGGTTTTTTCTAAGCAGCAGCCATTGTTCCGGGGCGGAGAGTATTTTGTATGCCGGGTCAAGTCCGATTTCCAAGCCTTCCGTTTTAAGAATTCTGTCAGCAAACGAGTGAAATGTATAAACCCAAGGTTCCTCATATCCTAGTGGCATAACATCGTCAATTCTGTTTGTCATTTCTTGAGATGCCTTCTCAGTGAATGTTAGAGCAAGTAGTTCTTGCGGGCTGATATTTTTTTCTTGAATCAAATATCTGATTCGTTCGGTTATGACCCTGGTTTTTCCTGTTCCGGCACCCGCAATTACAAGAATAGGGCCACCTTTATGCTCGACTGCCGCGATCTGGTCTGGGTTTAGTCCTGTTTCTTGTGCTTTCTTTTTTGGTGCCATCGTAAAGGTATTATATCTTATCGATTGTCCGAAGTCCTAACGAATGTTATAATGTTGTCCCATCAATTAAAAGAGAGAGAAAGGAGAAAATTATGGAACCAGATCCAATTGCTGTTTGTTGGGCATTCGCCTTTATTTTGGGGGCCTTGGGACTAATCGTCCTCGGCCTGGTTTGCATAGGCATTCTTACCAATGAGGGGAAAAATAATGAAAATGATAAGGCGGGAGAAATGATTGAGGAAGCAGTTTAGTAGTAGTTCCTCCAGCCAAGGTGTCTTTCTAATGCCTTGGCTTTTTTGTATTTAAATATTAGAATGAGTGAGTAGCGGGGAAGAAATATGATTGCTTTATATATCACTGTTGGAATAATAATAGGATTGGTATTGGCCATAATGGTAATTCCGGGTATCAGGAAAATGGTCTTTGGTTCTAATGAAGAGTC
>CAZLHE010000064.1:0-2519 GCA_964559585.1 uncultured Candidatus Saccharibacteria bacterium | reverse complement strand
TTTGTGCACAAAAAATAGGCTCGAGGGAGGGTACAAACACGTACAGAGTACCGTCCCAGGAGCCTTACGATCAAAAAAGCAATCACTCAACTTAAGCTACGTGTGATCTCGACGAGCTAGCTGGTGTTGCCCGTGCCGATTTCAACCAGGTGAACGACAACATGCCTGTTCGCCGCAACATGAAAACGATCAACGCGACTCGGATCTACTCCTGCGTCAATCAAAACCTCAAAGTTCATAGTCTTCATAGAACTCTCCTTCTATGATCAGGACGTCCTCTTGACACCCAGAGTGATAAAACTTGGAGCTGGTAAGCCAGCGGAGGATTTTGCGTTAAACGCAAATCACCCAAAATCATCTTTTTGGTATCTCTTTTTACGTCCTCCTTTCCTAGATCGAATTGGCAACGTAATTGTATCATCTACTCTTGTTCAAATGTCAATAAAGAAAATTCGTACCCAGAAACGTTAAATACTTCGTCTTCCAAAAATTAACCTGACCTGCTAATATAGTCCCATGGAAATTACCTACATCGGGCACTCGTGCTTTAAGATAAAAGGAAAAACTTTAAGTATCGTAATTGATCCTTATGATCCAAAGATAGGATACAAACTCCCCAAACTTAGTGCTGATGTTGTTTTGGTTACCCACGATCATTTTGACCATAATAATTCATCCGCAATATCTGACAGCCGTTTGGTAATTGACGCTCCGGGAGAATATGAAATAGGTGGCGCTTTTGTTTACGGAAGAAGTGTTTATCACGATGAAAAGCAGGGAGCCGAAAGAGGGAAAAATACCATGTATCTGATAACGATAGACGGGATAGATATTTTGCATGTTGGAGATTTGGGACACGAACTTTCTCAGGAAGATATTGAAAAGATACCTAACGTTGATATTTTAATGGTTCCTGTTGGTGGGAAAGTTACCATTGATGCGGAAAAAGCTTCAGAATTAATTTCGGTTTTTGAGCCCGCATATGTTTTACCGATGCATTACAAAACACTGGATTTCAGTGGTGGGTTTGAACTTGACGGAGTTGATAAGTTTTTGGATGAAATGGGGGTTGAAAATGGGATTAAAAAGGGTTTAGATAAGCTTACAATAAGCTCTGTAAAAGAAGATTCTGAAGGAACTGAGGTAGTAGTGCTTAAACCTACCCACTGATCGTAAATGCCTGTAAAAAAAATATATTCAAAAAAAGAAAATACGGGGATGCGTGTACCCCCTCACGATATTGAAGCAGAGAAGTCAGTTTTGGGGTCTTTGCTCATCGATAAAGATTCTATTGTCAAAGTTGTGGAGTTTCTTAAACCCAAACATTTTTATAAAACAGCTCATGAGAAGATATACGAAGCAATCCTGACACTTTATGAAAAAAGAGAGCCGGCGGATCTGGTTACCGTTCCGAATCAGCTAAAAAAGATGAAAGAGCTGGAAAATATCGGGGGAGTGACTTATTTAACCGAAGTTGTAAACTCAGTTCCAACTGCAGCAAACATTGAGGCCTATGCCCATCTTATAAAAAATGATGCAATTAAGAGATTTTTGATTTCTACAGCCTCAGTTATTGGAGAATTGGCTTTTGATAATGATGAGGTTGAAAACCTTCTTGATAAGTCTGAACAGCTTTTATACTCAATTTCCCAAGATTTAACCTACCAGGATTTTGTACCTATTAAAGATACACTTGAAATAACATTTGAAAGACTTGATGAGCTTTCCAAAAAGAAAGGTGCTTTGAGAGGAGTTCCGACAGGAATAAAGGGACTGGACAGAATGTTATCCGGTTTGCAGAAAGAAAACCTGACCGTTCTTGCCGCAAGGCCATCCGTTGGTAAGACTTCGCTTGCCCTAAATATTGCCCAGCATGCTGCGGTTGAGGGAGGTTTTGGTATCGCCATTTTCTCGCTTGAAATGGGAAGGGAAATGCTTGTTGATAGAATGATTTCGTCTCAGGCAGGTATTGATAACTGGAAGATTTCAACAGGCAACCTTGACGAAGAAGATTTTGAAAAATACGGAGTTGCGGCTGGGGAACTTGCTGAAGCTCCTATTTTTGTTGATGATACCGCCGGAATTAGCGTTATGGAAATGAGAACAAAAGCAAGAAGATTGATGCTTGAAAACAAAATAGATCTGATAATTGTTGATTACATGCAGCTTGTTAAAGCTCCTCAGGCAGAAAGTAGAGTCCAGGAAGTTTCAAAAATATCCCAGGGGTTGAAAAACCTGGCTAGAGAGTTAAAAGTACCGGTTTTAGCAGTATCCCAACTTTCAAGAGCTGTTGAACAAAGAGGTGGGGACAAAAAACCGCAACTTTCGGATTTAAGAGATTCGGGCTCAATAGAGCAAGATGCGGATGTTGTTATCTTTTTGTATAGACCTGAAGAGGAAGACAAGACCAATGCCAAGCTTATTGTTGCAAAGCATAGAAATGGTCCGACAGGAGAGCTTGATTTGTTCTTCAGAACAGAATTCACAAAATTTTACGAGGTTGAGCAAAAAAGAGAGTA
>CAZLHE010000063.1:0-2563 GCA_964559585.1 uncultured Candidatus Saccharibacteria bacterium | reverse complement strand
AGCGCTGCTCTGTCACAGCAGAGGTCACGGGTTCGAATCCCGCCGGCCCCGCCAGATGTTAAAAACATCGGATTTTTGGTCTTGTGTCGTTTTCCAAACTAGTAAAATAGTGCTATATTGCTAGACAATTAACCCAAAATATATGTTTGTATAAGGAGAAGGACAAATGGCAGCTAAGAGTGTTACCGAGATGAAAAAATTGATTTGGGCGAAAGTTGAGTCACTGCGTGAAGCACGGCGCAAAGCTTTCGTAGCCCATGAAAAACGGATTCAAGCGCATCCGCCTCGATTTGACTGTGATCGTGGCTGTGCCGAGGCTGCTGAAATTGCAGGCCAGATTGAGCATCTTATCGAGGCTGGTAAAATGCTCGGTTTGATTGCTAAAAAAGTTGATTATTCAGATTATTTGTAATTCACAGGAGCTCCTCGCTTGATTGGCTAATGTTAGAAACTAGTCAAGCGGGGAGTTAATTTTTAAAATTATTTTGTTAGAGTGTTTAAGTTGGCAGGATACCTAGATAGATATTTTCCAATATCGCCCCATGCTCTCCGCCAAAGCCTTCAGGTGATTATTTCATATCTTCCTCAGTTACAACCACGTGGTTTCCTTCAACAGAATCTAGTATGTGTGGATTATTAGCAATTACTTCCGTGGCTAGTTTAAATCTTACCTGCTCATTCAATAATTCTAAGTCCTCTGGAATAAAGGCTTCTATAAATTCGTAGGGTTCGGTTTTGACAGCTAATCCTTTTTCCTTTTGTATTAAATAACATTGATACCCCCTTAGTAAAGCGAGTACCTCATCGGGATGGGTGTAGTCTACGGAGTAGTTCCCTAAAGCTGAGTATTTTGTGGGGATAGGTTGAACGGTCTTATTAAAGGGATACCCTTTCTGTTGTTGACGGCTATAGAAACTCTCCATTCGGTGGTGTAAGTCCTTGAATCTCGGATGGAGTACAAAAGCAAACAGTGCCTTCCCTTCCTCATCTACCAATTCATTAAATCTATGACTATTTATTACGTGCTGCGTCTCATGACGAGATACTCTTAATATTTCGTCTTCGGGTATATCCAAAAACCTTTCGTTAACAGTAATGGCTGAACCAGATGCTCTTGCCCGTTGGTTGTTGTCTTCGTAGTAGTAACCTCCAAAAGTAGCGAAATTATCAGCTCCTAACTCATGTATCGCTCCAGCATATGTTTTTTCGATTGCCTCCTTCTCTACTTCATTCTTAGGTTTCTCATCCATAACGAAAGTATATTATTTACAACACGTTATTAACAGGATTTGTACTAAATAATGTTCCAAGTACGTCCCACACGCCCCACACGCCCCACACGCCCCGCCAAGAAGATTATAGGAAATATCTATAGGGATTTTTGGTTCCCTTTAATCTACTGTTTATCCCAACTCTCTTTGCAGATTTAATAGATGAATGGAGATCCCCCGCATTCTCCAGATATAACTTATCTCCAGTTAGATCCTCACCATATAAACTTAGTGTTATTCCAAATGATTTACATAAATTTCCAGGAGATTTTGTTAAATCAGATACTTTTTTAACACCTTTGTCAAAGTTTAACTTCATTATCTCAATACCATCTTTTGGTATAACAGCTCTTATGAAAACTACATCCGGGATATCTTTTTTGTTAACGACTACAGCAAGTTGGTAATGTAAACCATAAATGAGGTACACATAAGCGTAACCTCCATCCTTATACATTATTTCAGTCCTTGGAGTTCTCTTATTTCCATGTGACACATCATCAATAAAAGCAGGGTACGCTTCGACTTCTGAAATAATTCCACTAACCAAACCTTTTTCTGAATTATAAACCAGCTTTTTTCCGAGAAATTCTTTTGCTGCATCTAGAGCGGGCTTTAAGTAAAAGCTTTTCTCAATCTTCATACCTATATTTTATCAAAATTTCCGAAAATAAAAGTTCCAAGTACGTTCCACGCGCCCCGCCAGTTATCAAGATCACTGCAGCATTTAACACCACCTCTATATACAGAGTCTATCGGCATTCTATAAATTTCAGATATACCAGCTTTTCGCTTTCTACGCATACTTTCTATTTGCTATTATGTACCAATGAAGCAACATCTCAGCAAAATTTTCCTTTTTCTATTGCTTCTTTCCTGTTTCTCAATACTTTTTATTCGAAAAATAAACTTAACCACAGCCGACATTGGCAGACATATAAAAAACGGTGAGGTATTTCTTTACGAGGGTAAAATCATCTCTACAAACTTTTACTCATACACAGAAACTGATTCAAAAGTGGTTAATCATCACTGGCTAAGTGGGGTAATATTTTTTCTTGTTTACAAGGCAGTTGGTTTTCCGGGCTTATCGTTTTTCTATGCAACCCTATCCGGCCTTTCGGTTTATCTTTTATACTTAATTTCTAAAAAACGAGTTGGGGGCGACGTCGCTTTCTTCGTTATTATGCTTCTTCTCCCGCTGATGTCATATCGGGTTGAGGTTCGCCCAGAAGTCTTTAGTGTTCTTTTTATCTGTATCTACCTCTACCTACTGTTTGGCTACATTCGAA
>CAZLHE010000062.1:0-2666 GCA_964559585.1 uncultured Candidatus Saccharibacteria bacterium | reverse complement strand
TATTCGTTTTTTGTATTTTTGTAATAATTTTCCAAAGATATAAAGTCTTTAAAACCATATCCCAGTGTTTTGAGGCTGATATAGGTAAGTAGGTTAGAGGAGACATTGTTTAGTTCCTCAAAAGGCTTGATGACTTCAAGGTAAGCCTTTATTATTGCGGATGTTATTACAGGATGGGTTTCTTTGGCATCAAGGCTGTTATACCAGTCAAAAAGCTGAACCATCTGAGCCAGTATTTTTTCTGGGGATGTTTTGCCTTGGATTTTTGTTCCTCTGTAAGCCCCCTGTTTTACCTTAGGAAGTATGCCTTCGGTCAGTGTTTTGTGAATATATTTAAGGTCCACTTCTTCTATTTCGTTGTTTTTTGAAATCTCTTCAGCCAGTTGAGCGGCCACTATTATATTTGTGGTTTCCTGATGGTTTGATCTGCTTACATTATCTATCGAGGCTTTTATTTTTTGCTGATCTCCGTTTATTCCCAAAAGCTGCAAAGATCCGTAAATTATTTTTACCAAAGCCTCCTTTTTTAGTTGTAACTCCCACGAGGGCAGTATCGTGGTGTTCTCAATGAGGGCCTTGCCATACTCAATGGAGGAGATGTTTTTAAGTGTCTTTGGGGTTATTGAATATTCTGGCAGAAACATACTGAATAATTCTCGCATATTTCCCGCAAAAAAGTAAATATTTTGAATGTTGTGATACAATCTCGCTAAAACTAGAGAAAAGGAGAAGAAAAATGAATCTAACAGTGCTACACGGATTTAGTGATGACGGTAGGCTTCTGGTTTGGGTGAGACAGCTGGGTGGGATACTCAATGACAGCTATGTTATTAAAATTTGCGTTTCGGGTAATGTAGTCTTTGAGGCAGAAGTGCAACTACACCCCGAGGCCATACACCGTAGCCCTATCGTTGGTATTGGTACCCTCGTGATACCCGACTTTGCCTCGTTATCAAAAGGTTGCACAGCAGATTTGAGTATCCTTTTGTGCAAAGATGGGAGGCAAATACGCGACCCCATACCATTTGTTGTTTCTCCAACTAATTAGGAAAGTGGGATACAGACCTCCGGCATTAAAAAATCGGAGGTTTTTTATTCTATCGGTAACAAAACTACTCTTAAGGCTTTATCTTTTATAAACTCCAGATTTGCGGTACTTGTTATGGTTGTCTGTTGCCCTTCAATTGTTTGTAGAACTGCCTCCTGATGTTTTGCATCAAGTTCGGAGAAAATATCATCTAACAAAAGGACCGGTCTTTCTTTTTTAATCTTTTCTATGTATTCAATCTCGGCAAGTTTTAAAGCTAATACACATGTTCTTTGTTCTCCTCGGGACCCAAATTCAGAAACATTGTGCTTATTAAAATGTATTTCAAAGTCGTCTCGGTGAGGGCCTATTAGACAGGTTTTTGCTGCTATTTCGCGGTTTTTATACTCTTCTAATCTTTCTTTACTAATCTCATTTTTCTTATATTCAAGTTCAAGTTTTGCTCCTTCTCCTCCCAGTTTGATTCCGTTTTCGCCAATTATAGATTTTATGTTTTTAAACATTTTGTCTCTTTTTTCCTGAATAAGCATTCCGTTAGTCAGAACCTGGTTTGTATAAAAATCTATCTGATCCCAGCCACCGGTTCCCTCCGAAATATTCTCTAACAGTTTGTTTCGCTGTCTAACTGCTTTCATGTAATCATTTAGTGCTCGTTTGTAATTTATATCTACTTGAGAAATTAAGTTATCAATATACTTTCTTCTTTCTGATGGAGAACCTGTTGTAAGTTGTATGTCTTCGGGAGAGAAAAGAACTGAATTAAATATCCCTGTAAAGTATTGAATACTCTTTGCAACCTTATTTATTTTCGCTTTTTTTATCGAAAGGTTCCCACCTTTTTCACTACCAATTATCTGAAGTTCTAAATCAAATTCCTCCTCACCCATGCTTACTTTTGCTGCTATCGTACAAAAGGACTTATTGTATTGAATTAGGTCTTTGTCATACCTTGATCTGTCAGACCTTCCTGTTGAAAGTAGGTGAATTGCTTCCAATATGTTCGATTTTCCCGAGCCATTGGCCCCTGTTATTAAAGTAAGTTTATCATCAAAATCCAAGCTAAGTTTTGAGTGGTTCCTATAATTTGTGAGTTTTAGATTGTATATTTTCATAGGGTTTTTAACGGTTGACATGTGGGACAGAAGTATGTGCCTCTTCCATTAATTTTGATAAATTCAACCTTACCATTACACATGTCACAAATATTTTTTAGGTAGATTCTAAAGTGGTCCTGTTGACTTCCCGAGTTTCCAAAAATATCTACGTACATTTTGTCGGGTAGAGTAGAGCCCCTGTTTTTGATTCCCTCATTTAAGATTTCACGGATAGATTTTAAAAGTTTTTTAGCAGACTTCGGTGTAATATCTTGGGTTGAACTTTTTGGATTTATATTTGCTAAAAATAAAGCATCCGTTGCATAAATATTGCCCAAACCGGAGATAATTTTTTGGTCAAGTAGAACATTTTTAATGGTTGTTTTCTTGGATTTAATTGCTTTTAGAAAATTCTCCATTGAGACCGTTTCGTTTAAAGGCATTAACCCATATTTAGAGGTCAGAATGTCAAGATTATTCTTGCTTAATACTGCCACCTTGCCAAACTGTCTCATATCACAGAA
>CAZLHE010000061.1:0-2787 GCA_964559585.1 uncultured Candidatus Saccharibacteria bacterium | reverse complement strand
AACAGGGGACGATAAGTTTTTAGCCAAAGCTCCGTATGGGGAGTCGTATATCCTATATAAAGATACTAAACCGTTGGAAAGAGCAATGCCACCAATCAAAGATTGGTGATTTATGAGATATTTTTCAAAGCCTCCCGATACTGCATACGCCGGTATGTTAGTTGATGAGATAGAAGTACCATATACATCCCCATCTAAAACAACACTCCATGCGCCTTTAGAATTTTTCCCGATACCTAAGGTTAAAGTTTCAGTTGAACAGGCAGTTGGAGTAAAGGTCGCTGTGAATGGACACTTCAAGGAATAAGTATAGGGATTTGGAAGAGGTGTTGTTTTTGTTGCATTTATGCTAAAGGATGTAGCCGTCAGGGGAATACTCGGAATACTAACTATGCCAGAAGATGGGGTAATGGCTTGGAAAATTTCATGAGATATATTTTCCATTAATGTAACCGTAACGTCTCCTTGTGGGCTTCCTGATGGGGGACACGAAAATGCGGGGGGCGTTGCCTCTTTTACTGTTACTTTTAGAGTATACGTATCAGGTTCCTCGTTACAGGCCTGGGAAGAAGAACCACTACAACCAGCCCCACCACAAGCGGGGGAAGGATTTGTGCATGTCCTTGTTTGAGTACCAGTTCCACAAGTCTCACCTACACAAGCACTCCATGCCGACCAACCTCCATTTACGGGTGAACAGGTTGCACAATCGCCTGGGTTACAAACTGTACAGCAACCGTACCAACAAGCGCAATAGTTCTGACTACAGTTAGACGCACAAAAACCTCCGGGTACTGCATCTGAGGTAACAGAACAATATCGATCATCATCATACTCCCCACAAGCGGCTTCACAATTTCTCGCAATACCGTAACAATCCAAGGAAGAAGTGCAGTAATCCGTTGCATATCTAGCCGCCTCCTCAGTCCAATAGCATGGAGCTGCTTTGACAACACTAAACCTACTAATAACCGGAAGAAAGAAAAATAGCGTTAATATTAATAACCGTAAGATTGTAGTCTTATATATTTTAGTTTTATTCATAACATATATTAGGATCTTCAAAATACAGAGTAACAACAGACGCCTCTGGATGATTGTTGTTGGATCTAGGGGAAAAACCAACTTTAATAGGTTTTCCAATAGTATAGTTTTCTATGAGGTCTATACGTCTCTCCATAGGAACGCCTTCATTAGCATTTTTTATCATATCAACTTTAAGATTGTCCGATGCTCTACTATAGTCAATCCAAATAATTGACGTATCAGTATCTTCCCCATTAACGCGGGTTGTTGCTTTTCTACAAAAGACAATGAAGTTTGGAGCAAGTGAATAAGGACCATATTCTGTGTTTATAATAGTGTCCTCAAAACTTTTAAATATCAGCATCCTTTCCGACTCTCCCAGTCTATACTCCTTTAGTAATTCCTCGTCACTTAAATTATTTTCTTCAGAATTTATATACGAAGCGAAGGGAGAATTAATTTGTGTAGTAGAGGTAGATTCAACATCTATAGCCACCTTGGAAGGATATAAACCTAAAATCCTATCCTTAAAAACAAAAGCCAAAATTCCTAAAACCGCTAAAAAACTAAAATAAAAAAACACCTTTAACAAAGAGTGGGTTTTATATCTTCCTACTTTCTCCGAAACAATATTCTTAGGTGCAAATGTATTATCCAATTATTTAGTAAAAAATTTAATACTTAATACTAATAGTAATATGTATATAAAACTTTTCAAGCACTTATCAACACGACAACAAGTGCATAAAATATTTAATGAAGGAATTTAATAGGTTCTCAATTTTTGAAACCAAAAATAGGTAATTTTTTATATGGGGAAAACTTTCTCGGGTTTAGTGATTTTAGGTTAGTATGAAGATGCTACACAAGTCCCTAATTCGATTTGTGTAGCATTTTATCTTTTTTTCAATTAGTTTTTTACACTCATTTCTGCATAGTTATGTACAGAAAATCTCTACTGGCCAAATTATGGAACTCTTCGTAAGTTAGAGGCCATGTTCTTATATGTGCGGTGTAAACACGCCATGTTCGTAATTCTTCGAGTGAGTCAGCTGTACGGGTCATCGCAGTAAGTTCATCTGCATTGTAGGTTGAAGGACTGGGGAAATAAATCCTGTAAGATATATGAAGAGCAAATTCAAAACTATCTATTAATCCAAAATTCTGCTCCTCTAAACCCTTCAATTCATTAAAGCATAACAAATACTGCTCTTCTCCAGAGGCCGATTGTGGAACAGGCTCCGGCATATGACCCTCAAGATCACAGAAGAATTCTCCTGTATCTTCTCTGTACAGAAATATGCCCTTATCCAAATCTTCTTCCGTTATTACGCTATCGTCGCAAATCACAACCTGCCAACCTAAAACTTCTGCAATTTCATTAACCTGCAAACCCATTTTAGTATAAATCGGTTCGGGTGTTGGGGTCATAGTCGGTGTTGGTGTATCCGTTGGTATAGGCGTTGACGTTACAGTCGGTGTTGGTGTATCTGTTGGAACAGATGTTGAAGTTTTCAGTTCATTGGTCGGTATCGGCTTTTGGGTCGCCACCGGAGCAGCACAGCTGCTCATTAAAACAATTGACAGAACAACAAAAAGTACTGTTAACTTTTTCACCTTTTCTACTCCTTTTCTAATGATTTATATTATCAGAAAGGAATATATCACAACTTATAGGAAAATCAACAAGTTACTGTACGGAGACTCTAGGGTTCAAGTTTGAAGTGCACAATCTTATGAAATATAATACTGTGCATGAAA
>CAZLHE010000060.1:0-2859 GCA_964559585.1 uncultured Candidatus Saccharibacteria bacterium | reverse complement strand
TTATCTTTATCATTTAAATACCCCAAAACCTCAATTGTTGGACTGGCGAGTAACTTAAGCCTTTCAAAATCCGGGCCCTCCCCATAAACTTTTAAAGGCAGTTCCAAAGCATTGCAAGCCTCAACAGCAACATCTACCCTCTTCCAAGGAGCAAGTCGCGTAACAACCAAGAAATAGTCTTTGCCTTTAGGCGAAACGTTTTCAAAATCTTTGTAGTTAATAAAAGGATGAATAACCTCGCTATCCCTTCTGTAATATTTCTCAATTTTCCTTTTTGTCGATAGCGAGTTTGCTATAAATACGTCAACGTTCTGAGCAGCATTAAAATCAACAATTCGTAAATAGCAAAGAGATATTTTTAAAAAGGACTTTAAAAGAAATCTAAAAGGTTTCAAAAAACCAAACTTCTCGTTTTCAAAATAAGAATTAGACTCCCAAAACATTCTTCCCGGAGAATGCATATAACAAATGTGCTTTGTTGTGGGTTTTGTAATTATATGGTGAGCAAACCTTGACGAAGATGAGATGACAACATCAAATTCCGAAAAATCAAAACCTTCAAACGCCAGTGTATGAAGGAAAAATACTGAGTAGTAACGATTTAATTTAACGGCAAACGGAAATTTCTGAAGAAACGATGTTTTCACGATTCTTCCCTTTTGGGAAAACCTTTCCAGCCACATCTTCGATGCAACACTCGTATAAATTGGGGCATCTGGGTACATATCGGATAGTTCTTCTACGATTTTCTCGGCGCCTCCAAATTGAATGAGGTCATCGCAAACAATAGCTAATTTCATAGTATTATAGCTATTATATAATGAAACTAATGAAAATCGGACTTAATGGACAAAAACTATTGATAGCAAGCCCAGCCGGGCCTGAAAAGTATACATACAATCTATTCCAAGCTCTTGCGAAAATAGATAAAAAAAATAAATACACTATTTATCTGAATAAAAAACCGGGTAAGGAGTGGTTCAAAAACCTAACTTGCAACAATCCAAATTGCTCATATGTTGTTATTCCTAATACACTTTTTTGGACACAGATAAATTTGGCTGCCGAGCTTTTAAACAATCCTCCAGATGTGTTTTTCACTGCTATTCACACTATCCCGATGGTAAGAAGTTCCAAAACTAAGTTTGTGACTATGATTCACGGGCTTGAATACAAATACACTACTGGATACGGTAATCCTATATACAGATTCAAAATAGACAGGCCCGTCAAATACACAGCACAACATTCAGATAAAATAATTGTTCCGTCCCAAGCAACAAAATCAGCTTTGCTAAAACAAACTTGGGGTGTTGATAGAGAAAAAATTGAAATCATTTATGAGGGGGTAAACACCAATTTCAAGAAAAAAACAGTAAAAGATGTGAATCTTATAAGAGAGAGGTATGAAATCGGGCAGTCGCCCTACCTTCTTTTTGTCTCAACTATCCAACCCAGAAAAAATATTCCAAACACCGTTGCAGCCTTTTCAAAATTAATAAAGGAAAACACAAAATTCAAAAACACAAAGCTTTTACTAGCAGGAAAGTTTGGATGGAATTTTAATGAGTCTTTGGACTCACCTAAAAAATACGGGGTCGAGAAAAATGTACTGTTTTTAGGCAGAGTTTTAGATGAAGACCTTCCGTCTTTGTTCTCAGGAGCGAAAGGTTACATAAACATGTCTTTAGAGGAAGGGTTTGGTCTTCCTCTGTTAGAGGCAATGTCATGCGAAACCCCCTGTTTGGTTTCTGACATCCCCGCGTTTGATGAAATAGGAAGTGGCTTTCCAGTTTTTGCCGATCCAAACAATATAGAAAATATAAAAGAAGGAATGATAACCATACTTTCAGGTAAGGTTTCGAATGAGCATATAAGGGAATCAAGAAAATATGCTCAATCATTCACGTGGGAAAATACGGCAAAAAGGACGCTAGCTGTTTTGGAGAATCTCGTTAAAAACGCCTAAAGTTTGATCTGCGGTCTTATCCCAACTGTACTTCATAATATTTTTATAGCCCTTGTTTATAAGATCTCGTCTAAGATCGCTATCCGTAAGAATTAAGTTAATCTTCTCTGCCATATCATCAACGTTTAATGGATCAAAATACAATACCGAATCACCATAAACTTCTTTGTGAATTGGAATAGCTGAAATTACACAAGCTTTACCAAAGTACTGTGCCTCCATAGGGGTCAGACTAAATCCTTCTTTTAATGATGGAAAAACGTAAATCTCACACTCTTTTCTCATACTGCAAGCCTCCTCATCAGTTATGTAATCCCTCATCCCGGGCAACAACACCCTTTCACCAAGCCCCATACTGGAAACCAGCTGACTGATGTTTTCAGAGAACTTATCTTTCTTACCAACAAGTACTAGCTGACCATTGTAATTATATTTATTAATCAAAACTTCAAAAGCTTGAATTAAATGAGGCACATTTTTGTGTTCGTACATGCTACTAATATATAAAAGGAAAGGTTTTTTAATACCAAATTTATCCAAGACCTCATACCCCCTACTCACATCCGCAGTTTTGATATCCGGATCTATCCCTTCTTGGGCAATTACATATTTATCTTTGGAGGTTTGAGGGTAGTATTTGAGAAAATCTTCAAGAACGGTTTGAGCTGGAACAATAATTTTTTTGGACCTTACTACTGCCCACTTAAACACCAGTTTATAAACTAGTTTTTTGAGTTTGAAATATGGTTTGAAAAGAGTCGTACCTTTTTCCGTGCTAAATGTATGCATTATTAAATCAGGAATAGCGGTAACTAATTTTCCCGGATACAAAACAGGAATATTAAAATGTGGAACATATAAAAGGTCTAATTTATATTTGAGTATTTTAA
>CAZLHE010000059.1:0-2891 GCA_964559585.1 uncultured Candidatus Saccharibacteria bacterium | reverse complement strand
CCGGAGTGGCCTATTGACAAAATAGCCAAAATTGATTTAGTAATACTCAGAATTGCCATATTTGAAACGCTATTTGGCAAAAAAACACCGGTGAAAGTGGCGATAGACGAAGCGGTCGAGATTGCCAAAGAATTTGGCAACGATACATCTCACAAATTCATAAACGGGGTTTTGGGAACGGTCGTTGAAAAATACATGCCGGAAGAGGCCGACACTATAAAAACGGAGGAAAAATGACAGATTACTTTTCGAAAATAAAAAAAATAATATCAGAAAGAACCGGACTTGAGCCTTCGGAAATATCCGAAGAGGCTTATTTTGAAGATGATTTAAACATCGGAGAGATGGAATTAATCGAGATTCTCTCAGAAATTGAAGAATCTTTCCATGTTAACCTTGTTGATGATATAAATAACTTTGCAACCGTTCAGGACGTTATAGACGCATTGGAGGAGCATATAGAGTAATAAATTTAGGCTGAGAGAAAGCCGAAGCGTTCTTTGACCCATAGAATCCTTCGCCTTTATCCCAGTGAAAAAATGCCTTTTAACCTTAAAAAAATAGAAGAAATACTACAAACTAAACTTACGAGTGAGAAACTATTTAAAACTGCATTCACACACAGATCTTATTTAAACGAACATCCGGAATACAAAAACGAATCAAATGAAAGATTGGAATTTCTTGGGGATTCCGTGTTACAGCTTTTATCATCAGAGTTTTTGTATAACCGCTATTTGAAATCACCGGAAGGCGACTTAACAAATTTTAGATCCTCAGTTGTTTGTACACCTTCAATTGGTGCAGAAGCAAAAAGACTTGGATATGGAGACATACTTTTCCTGTCAAATGGTGAGGAAACAACAGGAGGTAGGCAAAGGGAATATATCTTAGCCAACACTTTTGAAGCTGTTCTTGGAGCTTTGTATTTAGACCAAGGCTTGGACGTTTGCAGGGAATTTGTCAACAGGGAATTAATGTACAAAATAGATCAGGTTGTAAAAAATCAAGAGTACAAAGATGCAAAATCATTATTTCAAGAGGAAGCCCAAGAAAAAACAGGCGTAACACCGATATACAAAATCATAGATTCCTGGGGGCCCGATCATGAAAAGAGCTTTAAGGTCGGAGTTTATATTGGAGAGGAGCAGTGGGGTCTTGGTGAGGGAAAAAGCAAACAAAAGGCAGAACAGGACGCCGCCGAAAGAGCATTGGAAAAAATTCATTCTCAAAGTTAAAGGACTAAGGGTGGACAGGGTAAACCCCTTCTGCTAAAATCAACCAGCCATGTCAGTCACAATCAGATTAGCAAGAATAGGAAGAAAAAATTTACCGGCTTATAAAGTAGTCGTAAGTAATACCCGTGATAAAAGGAATGGGAGATTTGTTGATCTAATAGGACATTTTAATCCTTCGGTAACCCCACAGGAATTTAAATACGACAAAGAAAAATTTGAAAAATGGGTTAAAAATGGAGCTTTAGTCACAAAGTCAGTTCAAAAACTAATCGACGGGAAGTACGAATACTTAAAATACACACCAAAACAAGTGACAAAAAAGGCTCAAGCCGGCGAAAAAACCGAAACACCGGCATTGGAGTCAAAATCTGAGGGAAAAGTAGAAGAAAAAAAGGAAGAAATTAAAGAAGAGGTAAAAGAGAAACCTAAACCAAAAACCCCAGAGAAGAAAAATGAAAGAATTTCTTGAATATATAATCAAAGAAATAGTCACAAAACCAGAGTCTATCGAAATTGACGAAGTTAAAGAGGGTGGCATATTTATCTACAAAATCCGCGCAGCAGAGGAAGACATGGGACTTTTGATCGGGAAAGAAGGAAGAACCATAAAAAGCATTAGAAACATGGCCAAAGCAAAGGCGATAAAGGATGACATTAGAATCTCAGTGGTATTAGAAGAGAACAACTCATTTAAAAAATGATCAAATTTGATATTATTACAGTCTTTCCCCAACTTTTTACAGAACATCTGGACAACTTACCTTTTAAAAAGGCTATTGAGAAAAAGCTGTCCCAGTACAAGCTTTGGGATTTAAGGGAGTTCTCGGTTAATAATTACGGCTCGGTTGATGACGAAACGTACGGCGGGGGAGTGGGAATGGTTTTGTCGGTCGAACCGATATACAACGCACTTTGCGAAATATACGGTAAAGACGTTATAAAAAAACAACTTTCTGATCCTAAGAAACAATCTCTTCCAAAAGATCATAAAATTGTAGTTTTATCCCCAAGAGGAAAGACTTACAACCAGGAAACGGCCAGAAAACTCTCAAAATGCGCCCAAATTACCCTTATTTGCGGCAGATACGAAGGAATTGACGGCAGAGTAGAAGAAAATCTGGCAACCGATGTTATTTCAATCGGAGATTTTGTTCTAAGCGGGGGCGAGCTTCCTTCTTTAAGTATTATGGAAAGTATAACCAGAATTTTGCCCGGGGTCTTGGAAAAGAAAGATGCTGCTAAAATAGAATCTTTCTCCGAGGAAAATGAGGGGGCTCCCGAATATCCCCAGTATACAAGACCTGAAAATTTCATGGGTGCGAAAGTCCCGCCAGTACTATTAAACGGAAATCATAGGGAAATAGACAGGTGGAGAAAAGATAATTCAAAAAGAATCGAAAAGTAACCTCACTACTGTGTTGGCGGTGTCACTGCTGGTGCCGCTGGCGTCGTTTCTTCTTTCGGAGCTTCAGTTTTTACAACCGCAATATCTGGATTTAGAAATTCATAGAATTTCAAACCTTTAATCATGTTAATAAAATCAACAAAATTTTGACTGGAAATATCAAGATCCACCGGTTCGTCAGTTACTGCTGTTGATTGAACAAGTAAATATGGGGACTCTATTGAAAAGCTGCCCCCAAGTTTACTTTC
>CAZLHE010000058.1:0-2960 GCA_964559585.1 uncultured Candidatus Saccharibacteria bacterium | reverse complement strand
CGTTCTTTTCGCCTTAATGATCTTGAAAACTCAAAATCTCAAAGGAAATTTTCAAAGTACAAGAGCACAATACTACTTCAGCATTAAATAAATAGCAATAACCAAGTATATTGTCAACAAAATCTTATGAAAACAGGGGTATTTATCTATTATTCTCTACTCTATATGTAGGCATTCAACTTTATTGGTACCAAAGATTTCACAAACGCTTTCTCTTAACACTTCCTTTTTAAATATGGGTGAGCATGTAATTAAATCTATGTGTAAGGCCTTAAACTCCGGCCACGTATGAACAACCAAATTAGAGTTTGCCAAAACAAATGTCGCTGTCATGCCGCCTCCAGAAAACACCGAAACTTCTTTGCTTACAACCTTAAACCTATGAATCTTACATAATTTCTCAACTGACCCCATCAGCCTCCCCTTTGATATTAGAAGATCGGGCGCCACGTCATGAACCTTGAGAACGACATGATCTACAAATGGAAACTTCTCCTCTTCCTGTTTTTCGTATGTGTAGATGCTCTTGGCATCAAATATTATATCAATTGGGTGAGTAAATTTATTGGCCTTCAAAACATACAAGGAACTTGAGCTTCCAATAGTTTCCGCGCCTTCGTACTGTGCAAATTTATCTATTTTATCCTCGATAACAAGATTAAATCTATTCACAATTTCCTGTATTTTTAGAGTTTTTTCTGGAGACTTAAAACTGTTTCCGTAGTACATGAAAATATACTTACCTTCAAATCCCCCAACTTTCCCAAGCAATTCCACGGCCCTTTGCAAAAATAACGTTACCCCACTCTTTGTGTACGGTGGGTCAAAAATAACAGTATCGAATCTTCCCAAATATTTTTGGTTTAATTCTTTTCTAACATCATATTTAGCAGTAAATAAATTTTTAAAGTTTAAACCCTTTGCTCCTGTCTCTACTTTGGATAGAAGATCCCCATCAATATCAAAAACTGTAATACTTTTATAAGAATCACAAATTGAGGCAAGTGCTAAAGAAACTAAATCATCATCCCCGATAAACGCAATATTCTTTCCCTGGACCACCCCTTTATCTAAAACAACTCGTGATTTATTGTAAGTAGCTTCAGGCGTAGCAAGAAATTGGTCGTATTCTCTTTTAGCCACTATGTCATACTTATTCCTTATTTCCAACACCTTATTATATGATAAGGTTGACTCATCAGATGGATACAAAGTCCATTTATATGGAAGCAATTCCATCCCTGAGAGTACCTCTTTTCCCGTTTCGTTTAAGGTTACTTCATCTTCTCCGCTGTTTTCTAAATAACTAGATATGGATTTCTTAAATAACTTTAGTGTTTCTTTAGGCAGTCCTGATTTTCTAATTAAAGCGTTGTTTGAGATTTCGGGTTCGCTTTTTAATATAAACAAGAGTCCCTCAATTTCAGAGGTTTTAAGATCCGGGTTTTGTATTTTTATCTGCTCAATCAAACTGCTCACAGGGGTATTTTACTACACTCTACGGAAAATAGAGTTTCCTTAATTGAATAAGTCTGTGACATAGAATATTAAAAAATAGTGAAACCATATTTAAAATATTTGTTTGTTTTTATCGCATTAGTTGCTTTTTCTTTCCTTTTTAAGACCAGGGCTTCTTGGATTAAAACGGGTTTAACCTCACAATCAATAACTTCTTTGGAAAACACTCCTTTTGGTATTCTTGCCGGGGAATTGAATACAAATATCTGGGAGACACCGCCTCCTAAAAACGCACTTTATATATCAAAAGACCTGGGGCAAACCTGGCAAACACTGGGTCTTTCTGGAAGAGGAGTTGTGGATATTAAATATTACGATGGAAAAATATATGCAACAACCTACTACACTCAAAACAACACAAACGGGCTTTTTGTCTCATCAGATAAAGGCGAAACCTGGAGCCACATTGGCCCGCCGTACTCTACAAATAAGGTTACAGCAGACTCACAAACTATATATCTGGGAACTGAAAATTGCGGTCTTTGGATTTCAAAAGACAAAGGGAATACATGGGCTCAGAAAATCGGGATCCCCTGTGATGGAACAAAAGTATACGCACTAGCCTCAAGCGACAATTTAGCAATTGTTGCAACTTTAAGATCGGTTTACAGATCTATAGATCACGGAGAGACATGGACAGAGATGCCCTCTTTATTAAATAAATCCTTGTACTTTTTCGCCATAAATGAATCTGAGGTATTTGCCGGATCTTCGGCAACTCTTGGCATTTACATGTCAATGGACTTGGGAGCAGCTTGGAATAAAGCTGACAGTTTTGGAAACTATGCGGTTGGAAATATTACGCATTTCAGAAATAAATATTACGTTGGCAGACAAAACCCAATTAATCAAACTTATACTGTCTACTCTACTTCAAACCTGGGAAACACTTGGGAAAACACGGGCTTAGAAATTTCGGATCCCTTTAATAAAACGAGGGATATAAATTGGATTTATTCGGAACCTGCATATTTATTCGCGGCAGTCTTATACGAAGGAGTTTACAGATATCAACTACCGGAAGATTCGATTCCCAAACTTCCAATTTTTGACATTCCTTGGACTAGTCAAAGTGATCAGGAATTAATCGACAAAATTACTGCATACTTCGATCACAGCTACCCTCTTTTAGGCTACGCGTATTTTGTTGAACCAGATAGTGACAAAACTACTACTCAAAATTTTTTAGGGTATAAAGACTCAGAACCCAACATTTATTATAGTTCCCATAGCGGAACCGATTTTGCTCTAAAATATGGAACGGAAATAGTGTCCCCGGCTTCCGGATACGCCAGTTATTACTACTGCGGTGCATGTGGAAACACTATTAAAATAAACCACCCGCAAGGATATCAGTCAATATATGAACATCTGCAAAGTGATGAATTAATAACAAAATACGACAAAGTATGGGTAAATGCTGGTGACAAAATAGGAAAAGT
>CAZLHE010000057.1:0-2970 GCA_964559585.1 uncultured Candidatus Saccharibacteria bacterium | reverse complement strand
GAATTAGGGTTTGAGGTTGCAGTAACAAGGAAAATCAGGATTAAAGGCAAAATATGAACTTGTAGTAACAAGTTTCTTTTTGCCATGGCGGCAATTTTACCATTATTTTGGCTATTTATCAAACGCTATGGGGTACTAGTTATGTAGCTCTTTTGTTCTAGATAAATGTCTTGTAGTATTGTATAATTCGCTTAACCTATCCTCAACCTATAAAGGAGAGAAAAAATGGAAACACTTCAACTGATCGTTGCAAGGTTGACCCAGAATCTAACTGGGATTGTCGTCTTGAGCATCGTGGTAGTTGCTTCACTTTTTTACAGTAAGTTCTTTGCAATGAAAGTGTGGAAGATGCTCGCTGAAATCGAAAACAAGACCAAACGTACTTTGGTTACTCTTCCGTTTGGTGTTCTTTCGACGAGTGTGTTTGATCCAGCGACTGAAGAATTGATCTTCAGATTACCGCTGGTGCTCCTTTTCAGCAGCGTAACCAGCCTTTCTTGGGTTTTCATTGTGTCAGTCTCAGTGATATTTGGAGTATTTCACTGGAACCCTTCTTATAGAAAGCTGATAAATGCAGCTTCAGAAGAGAGAGGCGCGTTTTACCAAAAATCCGAGGAGGAGCTGAAGGAGATTGCAAAGAAAGGTAAAGACCCACTTTGGGCTAAAATGATTGGTGTGGTTCAATCTACCAGTTTAGGAGTTTTGTGTGGGTACTTCGCAGTGAAAACACAAAATGTATTGGTCGCGTATGCGATTCATGCGATCTGGAACCTTGTTATGCCGGTGGTCCTGATGATGATTGGCCTCATTGTGCAACTGGTCGTGGTTTCTGTTTCCTTATCGTGCCAGTTTAAACCAAAAAAGAGGATTGTTTAATCTTCAAGCGCGAGTAATCCCAAAAAGTTATTCGCGTTTTTTTGTACAAAAAGAAGAACAGCTGTTAATTTTGAGGAGTTTTGTAGTCTTTTATAAGATCTGCAAAGTGTTGGACTCCACTGCACCAGGATCCATTAGATGGCGGAGTGTATATCTTCATAATCTCACAAACATCGGTTACCCCTCTTGATATGAATTGATCATATAAGTACCCTGAAACCGTCCCTATTCCTTTTTCAAAACTGCTAAATGATTTTACCGTATCGCCGTACACTGCCCAGCCCCACGCGTTGTACGTTTCCATCCCTGCAATCTTAGGAGTGTTTTTTCCGCAGCTTGATTCCTGAAAGGCAATTGATGCGGCAAGCCACCAGGGAATGTTGTTTTTATCCGCTTCATAAACAAATGACTCCCCTAACCCCTCCATCGGACACTTAAACATTCTAAATACTTCGTTTATTCTTTGGGCTCTTGAATCTTTAGCATAAATGGTGCTTGTAGCTTCGGACAAGGTCAGTGGTTCTGATGCGTATATTGCATACCTTCTTGTGTCTTCCGGCCTTGCTTTGGTTGGGGTGATCATGACTGAGATTAAGAATGAGAATATAAATACAACGGATAGAGATGCCCATGCGGTAGCCGCGTCTCTTCCGAGATTTTTTCCTTTAACCTTGTTCCGTATCTTTGTTAAGATGTTTTCTTTGCGCTGTTTTTTATCTGAAATTTCTTCTTGTGTATCAAAAATAGAACTTACAACATCAACATTACTCTGTTTGGAAGTCAGGATTGCTTTCGGCCCAGCCTGCTTTAAGGTTTTACCGTTTCTGGTAAAGAACTGTTTAGATTTTGCATACATTGTTTAAATACATTAACACATGTTTAGAAAAAGATTCAAGATGACAAAGTTACCGGTAATATTTGGCATACTTATTTGGTCGGTCGTAAGGGAATAAGTTCTAACTGCGATACTGGTATAAATAACCCTTTCAATTAGTTTAAACTCGCCGATTTTAGATTGCTGGCTGGGGGCGTGGGAATTAGTTGGAAACTACACTAGCACCTATCTACACAAGTAGCTAAAAGATTTGCTCTCCCCATATTTATTGTCAAAATCCTTTTGGGCGTTCTCCATTTGCGAATAAACTGAGTCATGCGTGTTTTGCATGGAGGCTTTGAATACTGATTCAGTTGGGAAATAACCCATGTTGTTATAGGCGTTTACAAGCTTTTGTGCGTATTCTATTAGAATATCCTTGTGTTCCCTTTCGTGAGACGCTATAGCATTTTTAAACGAATTCCAATCACTCTTTGTACCATCTGACGCGCCCTCACTTGAGCTCCACTGTGGAACTGTTATTGTCGAGTCTGCCGTAACTGTAAAAAAACCAACCGTGTATCCCCTATCTGTGTAAATAGTGTAGTAGTTGTCTATTATGTTGTAATCAATAAAAGCTAATGTCCTTCCTTTATTATGCTTTTCTTGCCACTCTAATACCGCGTTGCATAAGTCCTCTCTTGTTCTGCCACTTATGAAATAGCTTTGGCTTTTAGATTGAATTATTGGTGCAGATTGGTAACCATGTTTAGGCTTCTCAGCTTCTTGAATACCAGTTTCACTACCTTCCTTATATTCTGAAAAATTCGGTAAGTAAGCCTTTCCATAGTCTGGTTTGTAGTTATCTAATTCCCAAGTTCGATAGAAATAATAACCAACTGATCCCCAAGTAAGTATTAATGCCCCAACGATTAAGTAAATCTTAGTGTAGATATTATTACTTAAAATATTTCTATCCTTTTTTAATAAGGAGCACACGCCCATTATTATGAAAAAGAAAATACCAAACAATATGGTCAGTCCAATACAACCTCCAATTTTGTCGGGAGCTATTGGTAAATTACTAAGATCAACCAGCACTCCAAAAAGCCATATAGATAGAATCCAGAGAGTAAAAAACGCAGGTGTTAGTATTTCTAATATCACAATCGTATTTTACCTTCTAGACTATTTTGGAACAATGAAGCTTTGACTGCGTGGGAACTTGTTGGAACTTATTTTTTTATCTCTCCAGCCCCCACAACCAAGTTCTTAATGTA
>CAZLHE010000056.1:0-3034 GCA_964559585.1 uncultured Candidatus Saccharibacteria bacterium | reverse complement strand
TAATAACAAAATACGACAAAGTATGGGTAAATGCTGGTGACAAAATAGGAAAAGTGGGTATGACGGGAAAGACAAGCGGTCCCCATCTTCATTTTGAAATTTTGAAGGATTTGGGATTGGATGGAGATTATTCAAACGACTTCCCTATCGGAAGAGTCGATCCATTCGGGTGGCAAAGTTTAATAAGTTCTGATCCGTGGAAAAATTTTACCTGGAATGATTCATTAGGAAATCATCAAGGAAGTGAAAGTTCATATTTGTGGAAAACTGATATTGGAAAAAATTCTCGTTTTATCAGTTCGGGTTCAAATCCGGGAGATTCCAACGATTTGGTACTAGACAATAAAAAGATTTCTTTTGAAAATCTTCAAAATTCAGCGAAAAACTTTACGGCAAAAATTGTTTCTTACATCCAACCTACATTAAACAACGTTCAAAAAAATTTAAAATATATAGAAAGCACATCTTTCATTTTGGAAGCATTCGATCAAAGCGGAAACGAAATTTCAAACTTTGATAATCTAGTAAAAATAGTTTTGCAAATAAATCCTCCGGCACTAAGCAACGTAATCATTAGCACTATAAGGCTATACTATTGGAATCAAAACTCCGGTTTATGGGAATCATTAGAGGGTGCCTTTGATGATGTAACTAGTACCCTTACCTCATATACCAATCACTTTAGCAAGTTTGCAGTATTTGGAGAAAAAGTAGATATACTGCCACCTGAAACTCTTATTTTAGTTCAAGGAGACCAATTAAACGACTGGTTTGTCGAATATCCACTGATTATTCTGTCTTGTGACAACGAGGAAAACACTAATATTGAAGGTATTTTTTATTCAATCGACGATGGAGAAACATGGGAATTATATAAAGAACCAATTTTAATCCAAAAAGAAGGTGTTACTGACTTTTTGTATAAGTCACAGGACATAAACGGAAATATGGAAGATACCAAAAACTATGTTATCCGTGTAAATATGCAAGGAAAAATCACGAAAACCATTAAAGTTATAGGCTCTAGATTTGAAACGAATAATTAATCCCTAATCTTTGACCTTTACGGAACAGTGGAACACAACTGCATCCATTGCTTTTATTATTTCGTTAACCACATCCAGCGCCTCATTGTAACCCAGTCTTCTAAAATTATGGGGAAAGTAATGAAAAACCAAATTTCTTCCCCTCTTCCAAGCTTTCCATAATTTATCCGGAATTTCTTTTCCGCCACATATCTTTTTGTAAATACTAGAGTTATCTTCATATCCGGGATTTAAAAGTCTTCCTATTCTAATCTCATCTGAAAAATATTCGGCTTTTGTAATCAAACCGGCATCCCAAAAAAATCTTTTTAAGAACCCTTCAAATGCTTTCGCAAATGGAAATACCATAAATGAATAATCAGAGATACCGACCTTGGACCTTTCCTTATTCTCATAAACAAAATTCAATACAACCTCCCCATCCTCTATAAGATCGCGTACTTCCGGCGTCATATAAATCCATAGCTGGGAATCTCGGGCAATGATTTGCATGAGTAAATATTAGAACAACAGACAGAAAAATCAAAACACCTGACGGTTTAGTTGCATCTTTCTACTCACGAACATATAATGTTTTCGATAAATACAAAGAAAGGAGAAGAAACCGATGTCTACTGGAGACTCAGGAGTATCACCTAGAGTAGTTTTGACACTTATTCCTGTCGTTTTAGCAGTACGCTTGCCCCAAATCAATAATTTCTTAAGGATGTGGGTTGCCTTAGACAGGGCTAAAAACATCCCGCCAGATGAATGCCTTAAGTGCGGTCACAAAATACCAAGCTTAGATTACAGGATTTGCCCAAACTGCGGCCACACAACGTCGTGTGATTAGATCCAACAGGGAACACCAAAACAATAATTGGTGTTCCCTATCTTTCTTGTACTGATAAACAGAGGGATTATAAATCCGAAAATCTAACCGTTGGCAATAAGGTTTCTCCAATACTATCAAGCGGAATAAAAACAACACTGTAATCAGAACCCCCATAAGTCATTTTTTCGATAGTCATGCCAGGAACGCTTCCGACCTTTGAGACTTTAAATTCTCTAACCTGGGAACCCCACCCCGACCTGACATAGATTTTTAAATACTGGTAATCTTTCCACTCAGATGTGTACTCTACTGCAACATCCCTATTTTCTACCTGCCCCCCGCTTGTTGTATCTAAGCCCTTTCCGGAAATCAGAGAAACTTCACAGGTTCCTTTATCCTTGCAAAGAT
This sequence comes from uncultured Candidatus Saccharibacteria bacterium, assembly GCA_964559585.1. Classification (GTDB taxonomy): domain Bacteria; phylum Patescibacteriota; class WWE3; order UBA101185; family UBA10185; genus JAAZNV01. The sequence goes on along the minus strand of CAZLHE010000056.1, from coordinate 766 downwards.
ACTTAGCCATGTCCCAATTGCCATAATTTGAATCTATCCTTACCAAAACTCCCCTAACATTGGATTTGATGGTGACACCTTGAACATTTTCATCTGAGGTTTTTGAGGTAAGCACCCAGAAAGCAGCAGGGACAACTAAAAACAAACTGACTATAAAAACAAGGGGTATTAGGGGGCTTTTTTTCATGTTTAAATGGACTCATATTTCGGAAGGAGTGTCAAGAGTTTGCATACATAAAACCCGAAATCAGACTACTAAATATCGGGTCTATCGAAAAATTGATTACTAAATAAGATATAATACAAACATGAAACAACCCAAAGTAGCGCTTGCCCATGAGTTTTTAGTTCAATACGGAGGGGCAGAAAAAACCCTTGAGGCAATATCTGAGATATTTCCCGACTCACCCATATACACCGCCAAATACAAATCGAATGACATGTCGAAGTATATTAACGGTAAAGAAATTATTTATCCTAAAGGCTTGATTCATAAGTTATCCTCAAAGCTTTGTTTCCTATTCTCAATGCCAACAATATTCGAAAGCTTTGATTTCAGAAAATACGATATCGTAATCTCAGACGGGACAACCTGGACCAAAGGAATACTCACAAGACCGGATCAACTACATATTTCTTACATTCACACTCCTCCGAGATTTTTATACAAGTATTCTCAGGAATCTACCAAATGGGAAAAACCATTCTTCAAACCTTTCTACAGCTATCTTGTAAATTTTATCAGGATCTGGGATTACGTTGCTGC
>CAZLHE010000055.1:0-3080 GCA_964559585.1 uncultured Candidatus Saccharibacteria bacterium | reverse complement strand
ATAATACTTGGTCTGTAATCTCATCTGCCGAAAGGTTCTTTTTGAATCCTACTGCCCCCGTGGCACAAAACCTGCAGCCCAAAGCACACCCGGATTGGGATGATACGCAAAGGGACTGGTGATCTTCTGTACGTTCCTCGTTTGGTTTAAACGTCATCAGTACAGCCTCTATTTTGTTTTTATCCTGTGTTTCAAATAGTACTTTGTCTGCTTGATTATCTTGAGTTTCACAAATACTTGTGAGACACAAAACTCTCTCGCCGAGTTTTTGTGCAAGAGCAGCCCTTAAATCTTTCGGCACAGATGTGAGATCACTGAATGTTTCCAAATGTTGTCTGTAAATACCATTATAGACCTGCTTTTTACGGTAGGGTGGTGCGTTTACCTTATTCAAGATATTTTCAATTGTTTTTATACGACTAATGACCTTCATAGAATCTTTTCAAATATATTAACTTTTAAAGAAAACTGATACAAGGGAAGACCGACTTAACGGTTTCTATTTAATATTGAGTTAAAGAGTAAAAATCCACATTGCACAGGGATTATATCTAAAGTAAATATAAATTGCGAGAGGGAGTTTATTAGCTGGGCTAGGTGTTTAGCATTATTTTCCTGTGTTTCTAGGAAACCTACTTTCTCAAAACTCCAAATTAAAATTGAATCTCCTGCTATTGACAATGTAGTGTCTAGTATATACAATTGTAACCGTGATCCTATCTTCACCAATAGAATTCCAATGGGATAAGGGAAATATAGATAAAAACCTGAAAGGGCATGACGTCGCAAATGAAGAGATTGAGGAGGTGTTTTTTGGTCACAGGATAAAGGTAGTAAAAGATATGTTTCATTCTGGAAAAGAAGAGCGCTATTTGTTAATTGGAAAAACATTATTTGATAGGGTGTTATTTATTGTTTTTACCTTGAGAAATAACAAAGTAAGAGTTATTTCCGCGAGTGATCTAAACAAAAAGGAAGAAGGTTTGTACTTATGAAAAAACAGATAAAAGTACCTAAATTTGAAAATGAAGATCAAGAAAGAGAATTTTGGTCAAAGATTAATCTTTCCGAATACATTAATGCTTCGGATCTAGAACCTGCGAGTTTTCCAAATCTCAAGTCCACCTCCAAACCTGTTTCTATTAGGATCCCGGAGCATATTTTGCGCAGGGTGAAAGAAAAAGCAAACGCACTAGACATACCATATCAATCTCTTATTAAGATTTACCTGGCTGATAGAGTGAGAGAAGATGCGTCGGAAAAATACAAGGCAAAGTATAGACAGTAATATTAAAAAAGTTCAGTTCCATTTTTCGATTAAATTGCTCTAGTCTTTGAAAGAAAGGATTATTGTTGAGATGATCGAAAGGGGAGAAATAGTAAAAACTAAGCCGGTGGGCCGGTCATTTAGGTAATGAATACTACGAAATTAATCTAAGTGTACTCTTGACAGTACACTTAAATGTACATAAAATCCAACTATGAACTACATTTCTACTACAGAATTAAGGAAGAAATCCTCGGCATTGAGGGATTCTTTGAAAAGAGGGGAAAACACATACCTACTACATAGATCGAAGGTTATAGGGGTAGTAGGGCCTTATGAAGAAAGTAATAAAATATTCTCGCTTAAACAACTAAATAAACTACATAAAGCTGTCCCACCTTCAAAGGTTCAGTATACATATGAGGAAAGGGAAAAGATTTATGCAAAACATTTGAAAGAGAAATATGGCCAAAGTGTTTCTTGACGCAAATATTTATATAGATTTCATGGAAAGCAGAGATAAACTCTTGGCAAAAGCGTTGGACGGAGAAGATTTATTTGTGTCAACTATTTCCATAGAAATTTGGATATACATGTATAAACGTTTTGTTCCCAATAGCAGCTTATTAGAAATGTTTAACACATTTAATTTTGTAGACTACACATCCTCTATAGCCAAAAAATCAGTTTTGGGACCCACATCGGATTTTGAGGACAACGTCCAATTACACTCTGCGTCTGAGGCAAATTGTGACATTTTCATTACAAAGGATTTGAAACTTCTTAAACTAGGTTATTTTGGTAAGGTACATATTTCCGATTCGATATAAGATATAATCACCTCATGTCCTTATCTATAGGGAATCACTGAGCATAGTGAAATATTTATTCCCCGGAAATTCCAAGAAAAGGATTCCTTTTAAAATAAAAATAGAACTTCCCGAGCCTTTGAAGAGTAGGGTAATAGTTGAACGAGGTGAGAACGGAAGAATTGTGAAGGCACTACCTTCAGAAGTTGCAATGTAGGTAACGATTGAGAAGAATATAGAGTAATGATAGTAATGTATGTGTTGTAATGGAAACATAAAGAAACTATTGTATGTAGGTAATGAATAATATACAATCTACTTAATGCTCAAACCTCGCTATCAAATAACACATTTAATACTAGACCATCTCACAAAAATCAGTGCTGCAAGGGAAGTGATTATAAACGCGCCATTGGTTCCGAAATGGGAATTGGACCTAAGACGTGAAGCCCTAATAAGAAGTGCTCACGCCAGTACTAGTATTGAAGGAAACAGTCTTTCCTACGAAGAAGTAAGCAATCTTGAAATAGGTAGAGAAGTAACTGCTTTTGGAAAAGACAGACAAGAAGTTCTAAACTACTTTGATGCGCTTAAATACTTGGATAAGTTAATTATGGTAGAGAAAATAACGAATAAAGATATTTTGAAACTTCACAAAATGATTACAACAAAAACATTGGATAACCCTGAGTACAGTGGCAAATACAGACATGGCAATCAATATGTCATAGTTGGGAATAGATTTACAGGTGAAATTACATACAAACCTCCTGCTACTAGGGAAGTCCCCGAACTCATGGACGATCTTTTGGATTTTCTCAACGCTATCGATTTCAAGAAACTAAATCCGGTACTTGCTGCAGGTGTTGTTCACTATGAATTTGTCAGAATACACCCATTTATTGATGGTAATGGCAGAACAGCTCGTATCCTAGCTACATATATACTCTTGAAAAGTGGCTTTGATACTAAACGTTTCTTTGCTTTGGACGATTTTTATAACT
>CAZLHE010000054.1:0-3158 GCA_964559585.1 uncultured Candidatus Saccharibacteria bacterium | reverse complement strand
CCAGGATTGTTGTTGTCTATAAATCCTATCCTTATGCCGCATCTTTTATAGATGCAGGTCTTTACTCCGCTTCAGGGGGTATAAATTAAACTCGCTATAGACTTTATGGCAGACATATTGTTCAAAAAAGAACTAAGGGCCGTGGTTTTTGATTGGTATACGAGTATAGGAATAAAGTAACCGATAGGCTGTTTTTTCTATTTTGGGAATTACCTCAAACTTGTGATTTGTTGAATTGGAACCTGCATTGTTTTTGTGAAGCCGTTTCCAATTTTCTCACCGGGTTTTAATATTGTTGTTTTGGGAATGGATATCCAAAATGAACTTCCCTTGCCTACTCCATCAGATGTTGCCCAAACTTTTCCTCCCATCCCTTCAACATAAAGTTTTACAATATAAAGGCCAAGGCCAGTACCACCTGTGTCTGAGGCTATAGTATAGGAACTATCTATTCTTCCGAACTTATGGAAAAGCTTTGGAAGATCTGGGGGGTTGATGCCGGAACCGGAGTCTTTGATCTGAACCACTACTTTATCTTCCTCGTTTTCTACGTTCACTTTTATTTCTCCGTTATCAGTAAATTTAACAGCGTTGTCTACCAAGTTCGTGATCACGTCTCTCATTTTCTCTTTATCAATATCCACAAAAACGTCAAGACATTTTTCATCAAAACTTAAATTGATTCCTTTGCTCTTAAGCTTAATTTCAAAGCTGGTAAGGATTTCTCTTATAAGTTTGCAAAGATCAGTCTGTGTAATCTTGAATTCCACCCGGTCCTGTTCGAACCTTGATATATTAAGCATGTCGTTAATCAAATCTATCATCCTCTGTGTTCCTTTTTCGGCTTTTTGAATATATTCTTTCTGCTTGTTGTTTAGTTTTCCTGTTTTATGCTGATTCATCATCCAAAGGTAACTCTTAATAATTGTCATTGGGGTTCTGAGTTCGTGTGAGGCAACTGTTAAAAACTCATCCTTCATTTTATTTAGAACCATTAAGTTCTCATAAGCTTCGTTAAGGTCGTCTTTCGCTTCCTTGAGGTTTTTATAAAGTCGAGAATTTTCAAGAGCAATTCCTGCGTTTTCAGAAAACTTCCTCAACATTTCTTTTTCAAAGTCAGAAATTTTATCAACAGTCTTGGACATGCTGACTATCAAAACCCCAATGGCTCTGTCTCTAACGGTAAGAGGCGTTGCAATATTAAGTCTTGTGCCAAGAAGGGTCTGGAGGTCTTTTGAATCTTCAAGTGTAACGGAAGGACCTAAAAGATCAAAAAGATTCTCTGATACGTACTGCTTTTTATCTTTGATGGCCCTTATGCAAAGGTTATCTTCATATCCCAAAGCAATGCTTGTGCTTCTTAATGAATCTTTTAGTCTCTTCATGACATTTTCATCTTTTATGGTTTGGGATATCGCCGTTTTTACAAGTTTTTGTCTTTGTTCATCAACAAGCCAAAGAATCGAAAATTCATATCCCAATGCCATTGGGATAATGTCTGTAATCTTTTGAGACATCTCGTCAAAATCATTAGTTCCAAGGATTATTTCGATAAGCTTATATGTGGCGTCAAGTGCTCTATTCTTATCAACAAGAGCCAAAAGCTCATTCTCTTTAAGTTGAACGGTATTAGTATTCATGGCAGTAGATTAATTATATATGTAAGTTTACAATTTTGGATATGGCAAGAAGATTTCAGAAAAAAGTTGAGAATTTCAAATGTGAAAATTGTGGGTATGAGGTTATTGGATCAGGATACACAAATCACTGTCCACAGTGCCTGTGGAGTAAACACGTCGACCTATTTCCCGGAGACCGTGAGGATACCTGCAAGGGTTTAATGAAGCCTATTAAGATTGAGAAAAAGAAAGACGAGTACGTGATAGTTCACAAATGTGCGGTGTGTGGGGAGGAAAGAAAAAACAAAACATCTCCTCAGGATAGTTTTGAGCAGATTATAAAAATAAGCTGACTCCCCTACTTGGATCTTATTTCACCTTTGACTTGTTGTATTTATTGCTCGGTGTTATAAATTAATGTATATGGAAGAAAAGAAAATTCAGAAAAATAATATATTAATAGTAGAAGACGAGACTGATATTAGAGAAATTTATGTTGAGGTACTAACCGGTGCTGGGTATTTCGTAGATCAGGCCGCTGACGGAGAGATAGGAATGCAAAAGATAAAAGAGGGAAACTGGGACCTTTTACTACTTGATATAATGCTTCCTGGAAAAGACGGACTTAAGATACTAAAGGAGATTAAAGAAACTCCGGGACTCAAAAAAGGTCCTGTTATTGCCCTGACTAACTTAAACAGCGAAAACATTATTCATGAGGTTTTTACTTCAGGAGCGGATGGCTATCTGATTAAAAGTGAAATTACTCCGGATAAAGTAGTTGAAGAGGTTGTGAAGGTTTTGGGTAAAGAGGAAGAAGAAAACAAGTAACGCCTAATTTCATTTTGATTCCTGAATTCTTGGTGTAATTATCGAATGCCGTCTACTTTTTACTTCCAGACTTCCACTTAAAATATTTGTTAACCCAAGTCGGGTACTTCTCGCCTGTTGAATCAAATACCTTGTATTCAAAATCCAGTATATCAATAGCATATGACATTTCGTTATAGTCTGGTTCCTGCAGAAGTCTTGAAGGAAGATTCCAGGCAGTATTTAGAATATGCATCGATAAGGTTTTATCGTATTTTCTATCGTATTGATTAGTCCCTGCTATTAGTAATAATAAAAGTTTGTTTTTATCTATTTTCGTATGTGCGGTTCTACCTGTTGCCTTTGTGTAATTCAGAAAACATCTTTGGTCTCACCTACCTTGAAATCAAGGTAATTGTGGTATTTTATGTTAAATAATATTTGATATACTTTAAATTAGAATGATTAAATCAAAGGTTTTAAGGATGATTTTGTTTCTGGGTATACTTTTCACTGCAATATTTTTCATCTTTTTCTTTTATTTTAAATATAGGGAAAGTGTACTCATAAAACTTGGAATTGAAACTAAACAAAGTTCAAGTTCCGCTTCTACAAGTGTTTTTGGATCTTTGCCGGAGGGTACTAACTCAGGTCCAACAAACAATCCCTATAATATGGCTCCTGAAGTTGTTGAGAAATTTAAAGATGATCCGGCTGGCCTTTACTTTT
>CAZLHE010000053.1:0-3162 GCA_964559585.1 uncultured Candidatus Saccharibacteria bacterium | reverse complement strand
TTACATCAACATTCAATGATTTTAAAAATCTGTTGTAACTTTCAGTTCTAAGGGGGGCATATTTAGGTATTATCACAAAAAAGGCCACACAAAACCAAAGAAACCCGGAAATAACCATCCCCAACCCTATTTTTGTGTTAACTTTTAAGATCCATTTTCTAAACCCCTCCCTTGTGAACTTGAAGGAGTCTGTAACACCGTTTCTAAAAACCAGAATAAACAACCCCCACATAAATACGTAAAGAGGAACCTGTTCCTTGCCTGACATTGTGATTATTAGGAGTATTGACAAAGCGATAATTCCTTTGGATGTAAATCCCTTTTTATACATTCTTTCAAATACATAAAAGGCGCCAAGGAAAAAGGGCACTGCTGCGGTAACCCCATGAAATCCCATTGTGGAATTAATAAAACCAAGAGCCGGATACATTAAATAGGAAACAGCAAAGGCGCACGAAGCCCATTTGGACCTAAGCTCCATGTTAGCTATTGCGTAAACAATAAAGGCGCTAAGAACAACAAGTATAAGCTGGGTGTAAGCTAATGTCATCGGATGCTGGAAAAGGGCAAATACGGGCACAAATAGCAAAAGAATTGGGTCCACGTGGCTCATTGACCATCTCGGAACGTTGGATCCAAAGTAGTCAGTCAAATACAAAATTCTTCCGTGCAGTGTGTTCCAAACCATCTGAGTCATATTCCCCTGGTCAAATTTCCCAAAGTCAAAGTTATTGAATTTAAAAATATAAAGTCTCAGGGCTATAAAAAGGTAAACTGCCAAAAAACCGCTAAGTATAAGAAGAGAAATGTTATTTTTTATAAAATTCTTTATCTTATTCACCTCAATTCGTAAATCTAAACTTGACTAACGACCAGACGGCTTTAATACCATCTCTCCACGTTATCTTTTTACCCTCACTAAAACTTCTCCCCTTATAATTAATCGGAACTTCTTTAATTCTTAGTCCAGACTTTAGTATTTTTGCGGTTATCTCAGGCTCAAACTCAAATCCTTCGGATTTAATATTCAGTTTTCTTACGAAATCTCCCGGCATGAGCTTATAACAGGTTTCCATATCGGTCAGCCTTACTCCAAACAAAATATTGGTAGCGAGTGTTAAAATCTTGTTTCCAAAATAATGAAGGGTAGTCATTTTTTCGTAACTTCCAGAGAATCTAGACCCATAGACTACATCAGCATTGTTTTCCTCAAGCGTTCTTAATAGCTTTTTATAATCCTGCGGGTCGTATTCAAGATCTGCATCCTGAACGATCACATAGTCTCCACTTGTATGTGCAAAACCTAACCTTAAAGTGTCTCCCTTTCCTTTGTTAGCAGTTTTATAAATAACTTTCAGATCAGGATATTTCTCTTCCAGATTCTTTAATATTTCTACTGATCCATCACTTGAAGCATCATCTACTATAACAATCTCAAGATCGACACCATCAACAGATCTGACCAAATTCACCAACTGCTCAATTGTATTTTTTTCGTTATATACGGGTATAACAACCGAAAGCTTCATTGCTGTTTTTCCTTGTTAAACTTCAAAATATCGGTGAAGAAAATTTTCCCGTTTATAGTATACCTAAACTCTTTAACAAGCGTCAGATAAGGTCTTTTCTCAATTCCAAAATACATGTCGGTATTATTTTCGTTAGTTAGCAAAATATAATCCGGGTTTTTTCCTGAAATCCTTTTATAACTAATATCGTGGAGGATCAAAACATCGTGCCGATCCCCATACACATTTTTATTTATTCCCGACCTGTTAAGATACCAGTCGGCAATTCCATATGTATCGTTGTAAATAACATACCCGCTAAGATTTTTAGCGGCATACACGGCTGCTTCCTTCATGGAAATGTAAATAAATCTATGAACCCAGATTGTGGCTAAACCCCAGACAAGTAGAGACATAAAAGAAAACATAAGAAACATTTTTTCTTTTCTTAAGATGAGAAAAATCAGAATAATAATCTGCAAAATAAAAACAAATATAAAAGCCCACTGATTAGAAACAAGAAACTGAAGTTTAAAAAAGTACTGAGTCAAACCGAAGTTGCCAATTAGAAAAGCAAGAGCAACATAATCCAAAACCTTAAGTTCAGACCCCCTTGACTGGAACTCCTCATATGAAAGGACAAGAAGGATCACGAAAAACGGTACTATTGCGCTGAAAAGTCGGGGCACGGCTGCCGGCCACCAAAGTATGAGAACCATTTCCAATAAGAGATAAACTGATATTCCGACATTTTCCATCAAAAATCTAACAGCAGAGCCTGTTTTTTTATATGAAAAAATATTCTTAAAAATAAAATAAAAAAACGGTAAAAATCCAAGTATATAAAAAAGTGACGAAAAATAAACCCAAATAAGTCTCCAATCAAACGTTCTATACTCCTGTTCGCCGAAATATTTAGAATCCAGGGGGCTTCTAAAGAGCCAATACGGAAGTAACACAAACAAGGTCGTTAATCCTAGAGGGAGTAAAAATTTAAGCTTGTGCCAAAGACCGAAAAAGAAAGTTCTTGGTTTAAATGCACTAAGCTTCAACCCGGAATTGAGAAAAACTACCCCGATAAACAATGCAAAGAATAAAATGTAGCCCTCAAACCTTGTTAAAATAGACAACCCGGCTAAAGCCCCAAGCAAAGTACTTTTTTTAATATCCAATTTTTCTTTCCATCTTGAAAGAAGATAAAAAATCACAATTCCAAAGAAAGAAAACGGAATATCGGACATAATTCTTATCGACCAATACAGATAAATCGGATTTAGCGTAAAAAGAATTAGTGCAAATTTTTGATATTTCGTACTTTTTATATATTGGCAAACTAATTTATCGAAAAAGATAAACGACGCAAAACTGAAAACAAAGACCACCCCCCTACCCCACGTAATTGCATCCACTCCATGTGGTCTTGTAGATAAAACCACTGAAAAAAATGGGGGTCTTTTTTCTTTCTGAGGATAAACGCCTGTTTTTATGCTCTCCGCCGCCCTTAAAATGCTGTACGAATCGCCCCATTCGGTCGCGTTGATATTAAACAAAAACACGTGCAGTACTATAAAAAACGCGTATATGAGCAGTTTGCTTTTAAATATTTCAGAGAAGATAATTCTTTTTTGCGAATTCATAGACTTGCTCTAACTCC
>CAZLHE010000052.1:0-3174 GCA_964559585.1 uncultured Candidatus Saccharibacteria bacterium | reverse complement strand
GGAATATTAAAATGTGGAACATATAAAAGGTCTAATTTATATTTGAGTATTTTAAACAAAAATCTAAACTGCTCATCAAATGAATACCATTTATAGTCCGCTAACACTTTTTCAAAATTTGGATTCTCAGGTTTATAAGCATTAAACCCTTGTGGGCGTAGAAACACAACATATCTGTTTAAACCATCTATTCTTTCCAAATGAGTGATGATATTTTTTGTGTACCTTCCAGGACCGGCTTCCTCGTAGAATCTTGCATCAATTCCAATTCTCTTTTGCTTTTCCAATTTCACACCTCCATTTTATATGCGAATAGAGTTAGAAGCAAAGATTCCATTCAATAATTAATGTGTTCATAAGAAAGAGGTTATAAAAAAGGCTACAAGTAGTTAGTTAACCAGATTTTAGTGACTTTGATTTGTTCGTTTATCCAGATACCAAGAAAAACTAACCATTTAACAAATATCGGGTACTTTTTAATCAAATGTTTGCTGTAAAACGTTCTCATAGCTTGGGTTGACTCTTTTGCCACTTTTATTTTCATCCATAACTTGGTGCTGGATACTCTAACTTTGGGAGTTTTCTCCTCGCTTTTCTCACCATCTTCCTTCTTTAACATTTCTATACTCTCATTTTTGAAAGTTATGCTGTCAAAATCTTTATTCATTACACTATCAATATCTTTTGAGGTATCCCTCCCAACTGCCGCCCCCTTGTAGTGCAGCACAGGCATTGTCCCCATATACATTATCTTAAAACCAGCCTGTTTTACTCTGTAGCAAAAATCAATGTCTTCCCCGTAGAGCCAATACTTCAAATCCCAATCACCAATTTTCTTGTGCACCTCCGGTCTTACAAACATAAAATGGGATATGCAGACATCTATCTCATGCACGGTATTGAAATCCTTGTAACCCATTGAGTATCCATTAAAAAATCTGAATTTGGGAAATAACTTATCAAGAAACATAAGATGCGTAATAGCAACCATTGGTGTAGGAAAACCTCTGTGAGCATCTAAATCCACTACCCCATCTCTTGTGTGCAATTTAGCGGTTGCGACCCCTACCTGTGGGTTTTTGTCCATGTACTCTACTAACTCATTCAAAACTTCCCTTGTAGGGAAAGTGTCAGTTCCAAGGTAAAGAATGTAATCACCCGTTGCTTTTTTTAGTCCCAGATTGTATCCCGCAGCCAAACCGTTATTTTGGGTTTTGATCAATGTGACTTTCGGGTTGTTACCAAACTTTTCCTGAACCAAATCAGCGGATTCGTCTGGAGAATTATTATCGACAAATATTATTTCACAATTCTCATAAATATCTAGCAAATTGGAAACATTCCTCTCAATCAAAGACTCTGTGCAGTAATTTACTATGATAACTGATATTTTTTTCATATATCGTTGGAGAAATTACCATACCCAATAACTAGCGGAAAATCTTGTAATATTCAAGGTTGGTGTCACCATCTCCATATAATAGTACGGTTTATTATATCAACAGAACATACTAATAACAATTCTGCTAACATATACTAAATGAGCAAATCCCTTCAAAAAATCATATTTGTAGGCTTTGGAAACGTATTTAACGCCATCTTAGGGTTTGCGTTCATATCTGCATCAGCAAAGATTTTGGACCTTGAATCCTTCGGAAAATACGCCCTTTTAACCACACTTTTAGTTGCAATATCCAAGCTTATAGATTTTGGTACAAATTCCGTTTATGTCGCCAGATCAATATCAACCGAGGACAAAACTCTTAATGACACCTTCTATACCCTAAAAATCATCCTTCTTACGGTTTCCATACCAATATCGGTAACTCTTCTCTTTATTTTTAAATTACACGCCCCGCATCTAGTTTTGTATTTCATTCTGGGGCTTATCGCCTACTCCATTAACTACACGCTCGCACCGATTTTCCAAAAACTGGAAAAATTCACTCACTGGGTTTTGCTAAACACCCTACCGGCATTAATCAAGGGAACATTTGCGGTTTTAATATTTACAAATTTAATTTCGTTAAATCTTCCACAAGCGTTTGGGATATTTTCACTTTCTCTTTTTGCAAGTGCTTTCCTGATATTTTTTGTTCCCAAAGAATACAAAAAATTTAAACTTAATTTTTCAAAAATAAAAACTATCCTAAAGGAAGCATCCCCAGCGGGGCTATCCTTACTTATCTACGAGGGCTGGCCATCAATAAGCAACGCCATAGCAAAAATAGCTAAGGATTTTTCAAATGTAGGAATATTTGCCATTGCAGAAAAGATCACAAACATATTGGCTCTAGCGTCAGTATCAGTATTTACAGTTCTTCTTCCAGAAAATGCTTACAGGAAAAAACAAAAAGAAAATTACGATTTTAAAGAGATTTTTATGATATCTGCTCTTATACTCTTAAGTGCTTTTATAGGTATCTTTATCTCTAAGTTCTTTATTTTAAGATTCCTGGGAGATAAATTCTCAGATTCTATCCCTCTTTTGGGATTTTTGATATTCGCAAGTGCCTTTACCGCGATACACAATTTTATGGAACATTACTTTTTCATTGAAGCCAAAACCAAATACATAATGTTTTTAAATGTCGGAAAACTGGCCTTGTTTTTAACCCTATCTGCCATACTCACACCTGTTTATTCTCTACAAGGATTAGCCATAGCAAATGTTACAGCAGCTCTGGCGGCTCTTGTTGCCACCACACTTATAATAATCAGATATCAAAAAGGTAAACTTGTTTTAGAAGATAATCTAATACCTAACTAATTCTCAACTATTGGTACGTAGCCGCCAACTGCTTTGGGTGACATATACCACAAAACCCAATCACCGTCAGATTCCACAATGTGGGATGGTTGTGTGTATCCATACACATTTTGAGAATACCTACCCTCTTTGGTAATAAGTATTAAAGGCTCGCTATCGGGAACAACCGGAACCCTCTCTTTTAGATCCGGTCTAAAGTCCAGTGTTTCAAACTGGCTTTTTGAGTAATAAAGAGCTGTTGGAAAATCTATTCTATCAAGATAGACCTTATATTTAGTACCAAAAACCTTATCCTTTTCCACAAGCAATCTGGCCTGAGAACCATTTAGGTCTGATGTGTAAACCATTCCCCTATTTAGGAAAAGATAAAATAGCGAAAAGGCAAGTAAAAGATACAAGGACAG
>CAZLHE010000051.1:0-3212 GCA_964559585.1 uncultured Candidatus Saccharibacteria bacterium | reverse complement strand
GAAAAATGCTAAAATAACGGCATGGCGGTGAGAAAAGTTATTACTACACCAAATCCAATCTTAAACAAAAAAGCTCAAAAAGTGAGCGACATTGATGATGATGTGAGAAGGATCGCCCAAGATCTTCTGGACACCATAAAGGTAGAAAAAGATCCCGAGGGCGCAGGACTTGCCGCAACACAACTTGGAGAGTCAAAAAGAATATGCGTTGTAAGGCATTTCTATGAAGATCCGATAAACCCGGAAAAAATTCAATCAGATGATTTGGTTCTTATTAACCCAAAAATTATCTCCCACTCCAAAGAAACGCAAACCGATTGGGAAGCATGTTTAAGTGTTCCGGATGTGTACGGCTTGGTTGAAAGATTTGAAAAGATAAAGCTAACCGCTAAAGATTTAAATGGAGATACTCTTAAGATTAAGGCTGCGGGCTTCTTTGCAAGGACTCTACAGCACGAGGTTAACCATTTAGACGGCATACTCTTCACGTCAAAAGTGATTGGAAAAACCATATCTGAAAAAGAGTTTGACAAAATTATAGAAATGGAAAAAAAATGAAAAAGAAATTAAATGTAGTATTTTTTGGAACATCGGACAGATCAATCTCAATCTTAAAAGCTCTTAAGGAAAGCTTCAACTTACTTTTATGTGTGACAAAAACTGACACAGTAGTGGGCAGAAATCAAGAAAAAAGAGAAACTGCTGTTAAGAAATGGGCAATAAAAAATAGTATTAAGTTTGCAGAAGTCTCATCACTAAAAGACAAGGATTTAGAGCAAGTTGCCAAACAAATTGAAAAACTAAAACCCGACTTTGGGGTAGTTACGGATTTCAGTTACATAATCCCGCCTGAAATAATAAAGATTTTTGACACTAAACTTATAAATATACATTTTTCACTTTTACCCAAATACAGAGGTGCAAGTCCGGTTCAATTTTCGATACTAAACGCCGACAAAATGACAGGAATTACATTTTATATTGTGGATGAGAGAATGGATACTGGCAACATAATCAGCCAGATTGGGTATAAAATGTGTGGTAAAGAAACATCGGGGGAGCTTTACGACATACTTTTTAAAATCGCCGCTGGCAAATTACCAGAAATTTTAGAAAAATATTCTCTTTCTCAGATCACTCCCCTTCCCCAAGATAAAGAATCGGCAACTTACACTTTCTCAAAAACACATCCTAAAAGCACATTCATTTATAAAGAAGATGCACAAATAAATTGGGACCAAAAACCGGAAGAAATTGAAAGAATGATACGAGCGTTCAACCCATGGCCCATCGCCTGGAGCTATTTGAAAGATTTGGAAAAAACAAAATTCCTATCAGACGGCAAAATAAGTATGAAAAAAACTGTCAACAAAAACTTAAAAGTGAAAATATATAGTTCTGATGTTGTAGAGGAAAAACTAAGTATTAAAGAATTACAAATAGAAGGGAAAAACAAAATGACCTGGGAAGATTTCAAAAACGGTTACTTAGCTCCTGTTAAATGAGCCTTGATATCTTCTTTCTGTTTGTTTGCTGAAGCGGCCAACAACTCTCTTTCTTCCTTTACTATCCTCTTTAAGCACGAGGAACAAAGTCTAAATTTAACTTTCACACCATTTATTAAAAATCTTTTAATCCTAAGGTTTGCGGATTTTCTGTTGATAGTTCTTCTGGAAACACGGTTACCAATCCCTCTACGGACTAGGTTTCCTTTTTGATAAGTTTTTCCGCAGATTTCACATGCTCTTGACATAACATTGTGAATTAAAGCACATCGGAGGTTTGAAAGTCAATTAAATCCGAGCTTGATGAAAAAAGAGGTCGGATTTAAGAAATATCCGACCTTCTCGCTCACCGATCCTTTATCTATTCTGTCAATGCCCCTTCCTCAAGTTGTACAAGAATCTCACAGAAGTCGGGGCCTGAACATACTTTTCCCGTTTGTTGCTCAAGCAAATTTCTGGCGAAACAAGTATTTCGGAAACTGCATCTGGACGCGAGTTCTATGGATCTCGTAAATTGGGCGTCAGATTCCTTAACCCATTCAAAATCCGGATCCACACCGCTGGAATCCTCAAGTAGATCTCCAAATACATGTTTTAGTTCCTGCCACATTCCATCCGTTTTAGAGGACTTACGACTACGCTTCTTTTTCATTTTTTCTCTCCTTTTTCTATTGATAGACGGTTTGCCTGAGTACAATAACATCAAAACGCTGTCAAATCAACATATTAAACTTTTCCCTATCAAAAAGTACAAAAATAAGTTAATATGCTAAAATCTTAAAGCAGGGGCTACCTTGATAATTAAGCGTAGATTGGCCGTCTTAGCTCAACGGTAGAGCAGACGCTTTGTAAGCGCCAGGTTGTGAGTTCGATTCTCACAGACGGCTCCAGTTCTAAATTTCGAAAGAAGGTAGAAAAATGAAAGGTTTTATTGATTTTATTAGAAAACAAGGGGTAGTAGGCCTCGCAGTAGGTTTTATATTAGGTGGTGCTGTATCAGGCCTTGTCTCATCCATAGTTACGGATCTAATCAATCCATTAATAGGTTTGGTGCTTGGAAAAGCAGGAACTCTTCAAACTGCTTTCATCAGTGTTGGATCTGCAAAACTAATGGTAGGAAATTTCATAGCTACATTAATTGACTTTATAGTTATAGCTTTAGTCGTTTACTTTGGTGTTAAGTCTCTGGGTCTGGATAAACTAGACAAGAAAGACTAAATTGGCAAAACACAGTGCCTGGGTAGTTCAGTGGTAGAACGCTTCCATGGTAAGGAAGAAGTCGAGAGTTCGACTCTCTCCCCAGGCTCCATTATTTGTATTTTTTCAAATGTTTTATATTCTGAAAACTTATTTATCATATTTAACTATTGTGAGTTCCATTTATCCAAATGCCCCATAGCTTGACAAAGTGCGAGGGCACAGATATAATTCAGGTGCCTTGTAGGTAGCTCCTTGGAATAACGTATACCAATGCTTGCAAAAATTTTCGCAGGGTACTGAAACTGGGTTTATACGTCTATAAATAGTTAGCGTGTAAGATAAAAGGTTGACAGGTAATATCTACTTTAGAGTTAACTGACTCCGCCACCCAAGTGATGTACGAGCTACCGAATAACAACTCAACCGTGTACATATCTGCTCTTTGTACACGGTCTTTTTTTACTTTTATTCTAATTTTAAACAACACACCCAAACACACCCAACACA
>CAZLHE010000050.1:0-3213 GCA_964559585.1 uncultured Candidatus Saccharibacteria bacterium | reverse complement strand
AGGGGTTTTGCTGTATTTCATTGGCAAAATTACGTTATCCAGTACAGTTTGCCTTGGCAACAAATTAAAGGCTTGAAATACAAAACCGATTTCCTTGTTTCTGACCCTTGCCATCTCCTCTTCGTTCATACCCTTAGTATTTTTCCCGTTAAGCACAACCTCTCCATGAGTGGGTGAATCCAAAAGACCTATGATATGCATTAAAGTTGATTTTCCGGAACCTGACTTACCAGAAATAGCTAAAAAATCTCCCCCATAGATATCTAAACTCAGATTATCAACGGCTGTAATTTTTGATTTTCCCATATCATATATTTTGGATATATTTTTTGCTTGTAATATGGGTTTCATGCTTAGTTAATAATTTTAGGAGTAAAACCTTCCTGAATTTTTTCGTTTTCTTTCACAGGTATAACAATCTGCTTATCAATTTTTGTTTTTATTTCGGTGTAAATGTCTCCTTCAATACCAACATCAACATACTGTTTAATAATTTTTCCCTTATCTATTACCCAAACAAAAGTTTTTCCCGTCTCATCTGTTTGTACTTCGTTGTAAACCAAAGCGGGAACCTCCGAAATCGAAGATTCTGTTGTCATATAAGCGTCTCCCGTCATACCTATTTTTAATTCTTTGTTTGTGGGTTTTGTGATTTCTATTTTTACTACGAAATTGCTATCGGCAGAATTTGCTTGAGCTGGAAGCTCGTTTATTCTGCCTGCGATTTTCAAACCATCGTATGAATCCAAATTCACTTCGGCATCTTGACCAACTTTAATACTTCCAAAGTCTGACTGATCCGCGGTTATTTCAAAATAAAGTTTGTCCACATCAGCCACCTTAACTACTGTTTCTGAAGCTACTGCCATTTCCCCGACTTTCTTTGTTATTTCTATAACGGTTCCGCCAAATGGGGCGTATATATTTGCCTTGGAAAGATTAACCAATTGCACTTGATAATTTGCCTCTGCTTTACTTATATCTTCCTGGTATTCCCTAAGTTTTATATTGTAGCCCTCTTCCCCGTGGTAAAGACTTTTATTTGAATCCTTGTTTTGAATAAACAACTCCTTTTCTCTTTTTGCTATATCTAGTACATCTTTATAGTACTGGGCTGTCTGCGCAAGACCTCTCATGTCAATTGACGCGAGAATTTGACCGTAGTTTATTTTCTGCCCCTCCTTTACATATATGTTGGTTATCTGGCCTGTTGTTGCAAAGCTCATATCCGCCTCATTTATTGATTTAATGGAACCACTAGCGGAAACTGTTTTTTTAACTACCCTATTTTCTATAGAAACTTTTTTAACTAAAGATGTAACTTTGTTTTTCGAGCTGAAATATAAAAAAACACCCAAAATCACCAGAACAAATGGAATGTATCCTTTTATCTTTTTAAACCAGCTTTTCTTGGTTGTCATATGTGTTATTATTTTAGCATGCTACAAATATTTAGGTCCCACCATCCGATTAGACACATTAAAAGTTTTAGGCATGCATTTAATGGAATTTTTCACGCACTCCTAAACGAAGCTAACTTCAGAGCTCAGATCGTAATAGTAATCTTTGCGATAATTTTTGGCAAATTACTTAAGATATCAAATGTGGAATGGGCTCTTATAACACTTTCCATGAGCCTTTTACTCGCATCAGAACTTATAAATACAACCGTGGAAGAAATCATGGATCATTTTGTAAAACACGATAACCAGATAGCCAAAGTGACCAAGGATTTAACCGCTGGATTTGTTCTAATTAATGCAATTGGGTCTTTGATTATTCTTTACCTTGTGTTTGGAAATAAGATTTAAAACCCTCTTGCTTTTATATCATCCAAGGTTCCCGTTTCCATTATGTATATTCTTACCAGGTCACTTCCATTTCTCGTAAGAGTATGTACGGGCTGATAACGGGAAATCCAATAAGCCGCCTTATCGTAAATAATGTTGTTTTCAAAACTTTGGGGACTTTTAACATATACAAAAAATCCGGCCGCTTCTTTTTCTCTGTCAAACGGAATGTAGTACCTGGAAATTGCCTGTCTCTCGTTTGACATATAAGCGGTAACTTCTGGAAAGGATGTTACAAACTCCCTTATCCCCTCCCAGTCTCTAAAATAAGGAAAACCAAATAAACTTGAGTGGTACAGCAAATTAACCTGGGGGAATGTCCAAAACAAAAACATCTCATGTTCCCATGGGTATTCCTTTGAGTTATCAACAAAAATCATATAAGACTGGGCAAGTAGAAATAGCGAGAGTATCGCCACCCCGGCGGTATTAACTAGTTTCATTAGGTTATATTCAAATATTTTGAATGTCAGGCTTTCAAGCGTAATAAGACCGTAAGCCAAAAATACAAAGCATGGAATCAGGTAACAATATAGGTGGGTTCCCGGAATATGTACATATGCCTCAAAAAACAGAAATGGCACTAAAAACCATAAGATTAATGCGTAAGTTAATAAGTGATTTTCTTGAATTATCTTCATGTGATCCGTTGAGTGAACAAAAAACCTTTTTACAAAACTTGGGAGCTTTTTTAGTTTAAGAATATGTCTCGAAGAAAGACCAAGTATTAAAAACATCAAGCCTAAAATGAAAAGAATCCTATAAATATGCACGGTGTATATTGGCTGATAAATTGAAAAAAGATACAAAGAGCTTGATATTTTTTGAGATACGTCTCCACTAATTCTTCCTTGCCAATACAACTTTGTTGCAGGACTCAAAGAAAAGACAAATGGGATGTAAAAAAGGAGAATTAGAAAAGCAGAAACTAAACTCGCAAGGATAAAATGCTTACCTCTCTCGTTTTTCGACAAAACCTTACTTTTGAACCATTCATACAATAAGTAGGCTATAAAAGGAAATATAAAAATCCCGTCATAATGAGACAGCAATGATAGTGCCCAGGAAATCAAAGAGATGTAAAGACCTTTGACAGCAAAATCTTTGTTTTTCACAGCCAGTGACAGCGAATATAAAGCTAAAACCATAAACAAAATTACGAACGACTGATACTGAACAATTCTTGAAAAAGCGATGAAAAACCCGTTTGCTGCAAAAAACATTGAGGAGTAAAAAGCTATCTTCTTTCCAAAATGAAGATTTATAAACTTGTAGAAAATATAAACTGAAAGTAAACCCGCGATAGCAAAAGGTAACCTTACAAGAAACTGGTTATTGTAATTGCTGTCAAAAATCTTTAGCA
>CAZLHE010000049.1:0-3585 GCA_964559585.1 uncultured Candidatus Saccharibacteria bacterium | reverse complement strand
CTCCCACCCTGTCTCCATTACTGATATCGGGTAGAAATATCTGAAATCCTCAGAATCTGGGTAACCTAATGTAACAAGAGGCCATTGACCTGACGAAAACCATGTGTCAAACGTGTCGGTTTCCTGTATAAATCTCTCACCAGGTTTTGAGCTGGAAATAATAAACTTTGCATCTTTTGCTGCAATTAAACTCTGAAGTCCAGACTCAATTTCCTCATAAGAATAGTTTTTCAACAAATCTGAAACTTTTCCTGTAGCTCTTTCTTTGTTTTTATTAATAAACGTAACTTGGAGATCTGAACTTTCGTCAATGTTGTACCAAGCGGGGATTCTAATTCCCCAAACAACCTGTCGGGAGATCGGCCAGTCTCTCATCTCTTCCATCCATCTGACGTAAGTAACCTCTCTCCATTTTGGATATATTCTTACTTCCTTATTCAAAACTGCATCCAGTGCCAGTTTTTTTAGTGTTTCTACTTTTACAAACCAGTTCGGAAGAACCGTCGGTTCAATCTCATGCTCACCTTTATAGCAAACCGAAACTGTGTGCTCGTAATTTTCATCAATTTTTACCATTAATCCTTTTTTTTGAAGATCCTCAACGACTCTTTTTCTAGCTTCCAAAACAGGAAGGCCTGCGTAGAAACCTGCTAACTCTGTCATTTTCCCATCAAGGCCAATGACCTGCTTTATCTCCAACCCGTGTCTTTTTCCTGCGTCATAATCATTCTTATCGTGAGCGGGGGTAACTTTTACAACACCGGTTCCAAACTCAGGGTCAACAAAATCATCTGCAATAACGGTGAGTTTAAAATTTTCGTTTAAACCTTCCACCTCTATTTCCTTGCCAACATAATCCTTGTATCTTTCATCTTTTGGGTTGACTGCAACTGCAGTATCGCCAAATTTTGTTTCGGGTCTTGTTGTTGCGAGTGTGAAGGGACCGTATTTCATATAGTAGAGCGGATCCTTTCTGGTTACGTGCCTCAATTCTAAATCTGCAAAAGTTGTTCCGCATTTTGGACAGTAATTGACAATATAATCATCCCTATAAACCAGGTTTTCATTGATCATTTTTTGGAAAGTGTCATAAACGGTGTTTATTACCTTCTCATCAAGAGTAAATGTGTATCTTGACCAATCAAGCCCCGGTCCCATGCTTTTTATCTGTTTTTCTATAAACCCTCTATTGTCCTGAACGAAACTCCAAATCTCTTTGTACAGACTGTCCCTGTCGTAATCAAACCTCGATTTTCCTTCCTCTTTCAGGTGTTTCTCAAAAACTACTTGGGTTTCAAATCCCGCGTGGTCAGTTCCCGGAATCCACAAAGTGGAGTAACCTTGCATTTTTTTCCATCTGATTAAGATGTCTTCGATTGCCAGCATTAAAACATGACCTGTGTGGAGCTTTCCATTAGCATTTGGTGGGGGAAGAATAATCGTGTAAGGCTTCTTGCCTGTCTCTATTTTTCCTATAAACACGTCTGCAGCTTCCCATTTCTTTTGGATTGTTGGTTCCTGCAACTTGTGTTCGTATTTTTTGTCCATAGACATGGTCTGAGGTTATCACAAAAGGAAGAGGGGTTCAATTATCACACTATGATAACAGCGCTTATGCTAACGTCTCTATTTTTTGACCTGTTTGTTCTAGTTTTTGTAACTGCTGCAACCTTAGAAAAGCCAGTGCATTAACAGCCTCCTTCACATAATGAGCAGCATCTTGAAATGCCGTGAGAAATTTTTCGTCATCGGCATTCTCCTCTATAGAAGAGCTTTCGAGATTTTCTGTTGTCCTTTGATTATCATACCCAAACATATTGTAAGATTTCCCTGTAACGGCGTTTCTAATTTTCCGAACCTCTTCTCTGTTATAAAAGGCATCGCTAAGCATCTTGGAAACACGCTCTAATAATGCCGTTGCGTAGTTGGACACTTCCTCTGGGGAAGGCGAGTTTACAACTTTGTGCAGAAAAACGTACTTGCACTCTGCAATACTATCACCGGATATTTTTGACACCATTCCTCCATGGCGAGAGGAATCAAGTTTGTGCAAGTCTTTCCTCTTGTGGCCAAAATACTCATTGATCGCCTCAGGGGTACCCTCACCTGCCGTACTTTTACCGCTGTGCCTCTTCATAAAAGCTTTTTCTGCTTCGGATAAAAACTCGTCATCTCTATCAGGAACTTGTTCCCACTTTCTTTGCAAGGAATCCAGACCGGTTCTTACTACCTCAGATATTTCCTCAATTCTTTTATCGTTTTCAGCTGCCGACTCATTAAGGGCAGGATTTTCCGAAGGATTTAAAATCACATATACAGACTAATACATAAAATTACTACAGTAAATAGAAATATTTTTGGTACAATCAAATCGTATGAAAGACAACAAACACGAACAAAAAAGAATAACCTCGAGATCAGAAGATTTTTCTGAGTGGTATCAGAATATAGTAGACGTAGCAGAACTGGCTGAACACTCCCCTGTAAGAGGATCGATGACAATTAAACCCTATGGATACGCGATTTGGGAAAATATCGTAAAGGTGTTGGATACGAAGTTTAAAGAAACAGGTGTAGAAAATGCTTATTTTCCATTATTTATCCCTGAGAAATTTTTAAAAAAAGAATCTCAGCATGTTAAAGGTTTTTCTCCACAGGTAGCTGTTGTCACTCACGCAGGAGGCAAGAAACTTGACGAACCGTTAATTGTAAGACCAACGTCAGAAACGATAATTTACGAAGCTTACTCAAGATGGATAGAGTCATACCGAGATTTACCAGTATTAATTAATCAGTGGGTAAATGTTGTCAGGTGGGAGTTAAGACCAAGGTTGTTTTTAAGAACCACGGAATTTCTGTGGCAAGAGGGACACACCGCTCATAGGACTGAGCAGGAAGCCGAAGAAAAAACAAAACAGATGCTTGGTGTGTATAAAGATTTCTCTGAAAATTTTCTAGCGATCCCCGTTATCGGGGGCCTAAAAACCGAATCGGAAAAATTTGCGGGTGCCTTAAGAACTTACTCAATAGAAGGAATGATGCAGGATGGCAAGGCACTTCAGATGGGAACCTCCCATAATCTGGGTCAGAACTTTTCTAAACCTTTCGAAATAAAATTCCTTGACGAAGACAACAAAATTAAATACGTGTGGCAGACAAGCTGGGGACTGAGTACAAGGGTTATCGGAGCTTTAATAATGGCCCACAGTGATGATAAAGGGTTGGTTTTACCTCCTAAGATAGCTCCTTTTAAAGTTGTTGTTATTCCGGTCTTAAGTGGCAACTCGGATAAGAATAACGTTTTATTAAAGGCAGATGAGCTTGCAGTTAAAATTTCAAAAGAACTTGGTGTTGAAGTTAAAGTTGATAAAAGAGACGAAACACTAGGAGAGAAACACTACCATTGGGAAAAGAAGGGAGCTCCATTAAGAATTGAGGTGGGGCCAAAGGAAATTGAAACAGGAAAATTGGGGGTAATACGAAGGGACACCGGCGACAAACTAACTATTTCTGAAGACGTCATTTCCTCGGAAATATCAAAATTACTGGATGACATCCAAAGCAGTCTGTACAAGAAAGCGGTTG
>CAZLHE010000048.1:2303-3598 GCA_964559585.1 uncultured Candidatus Saccharibacteria bacterium | reverse complement strand
TGCCCCGTTTAACCAGATATTTATGGGTAGTACGAGAACTCCACCAACAGAACAAAATTTAATAGAAAAGCAGCAGGTAGTTAAAGAACAAGGAAAGTTTTTATTGGATTTAATAGAAAAAACCAGTAGTATCAAAGCTGTCTTTGCTGGTGAACATCACAGGTCAAGTGAGATTAACGACCCGTTAAGATTAGACCTTAAGCACATTGTAATAGGTGCGGCTTCCAGCACCGTTGATACATATCCCCAAAGTGCTATACAAACATCAAGATTCTCGCTCCTTAAAATATTTGAAGATAAAACATATTCTATTGAGGATGTGGTTATTGAATGATACGTGCTAAGATTTCAGGTTTTTCTTAATTTTTATTCCCCTGTTATAATGGACAGGTATTTAGTGTGGAAGGGTCGCATAGTGGTCTAGTGCGGCAGTCTTGAAAACTGCTTTACCCGCAAGGGTAACGTGGGTTCGAATCCCACCCCTTCCGCCAGAAGTAGGCAGCTGGCATTTATAATTAAGGTTTCACATAATATAAATAAAGAAAGCTAGGAATCTCACCTGTATAACAGAGTGTCCTAGCTTTTCTCTCACGTAACTTCTTCTTCTACTCTTTTTGGTTCGGGTTGATTTTCCTCTCCAAATTTCGGACATAAAGTACCCCGGGGATGACCATCTTCTGACCAGTAGTGCTCCAAACAATGAGGACAGGTCGCAAACCCACCTTCCTCAATGAAGTCCACAACCGCACCTGGTCCTTTCTTTTCAGCCAGTAGGTCGAAGAAGGTTTCCATGTCCTCAGCAAAGAATGCCATATCCAGTCGAGTAAAGTCAGCATCATTACCCAGCCAGTCCAGACATTCTTTATCTGTTTTGCCCCTATAGACCACAGTTTGGATAGAGTGGTCAAGCACAACAAACGTGCCATCGGTACTGGGCTCAACCGTGCACTCATTCTTGTTCCAGACCTCTTTAGCCCAGTCTGGACATACAAACCCGAAGGTTTCTTCGGCCATCTCAGCCTCCTTTTGGATGATTAACTGCTTCGTTCAGAGCTATTTATGTCGTCATAATAACACTGGTTGCAACTTCTGTCAAACCCTATAGGGTACTCTGTACATACTAATGTTGTTGGTAAAGACAGGCTTTAAAATCGCTTTGTAACTGATAAAATAGGTTCTAACTTGTGATACAGTGCCCCGCCAAATGCTGCAATAGTTATTGTAATTTGTTCCGTTGATTTATATAATCCAAGTATGCAGAAAGAAAGTACTATTATCCTATTCAATCAAAAAAA
>CAZLHE010000048.1:0-2203 GCA_964559585.1 uncultured Candidatus Saccharibacteria bacterium | reverse complement strand
AAAAATATGTTTTCAAAAATAATAAATTGGATAAAAACTCATAAACTAAATACGTTTCTGATCATTGTAGTTGCATATCTTTTGTTCGGAAAAAGTGCGTCTATACTAAGGTATTACGGTACCGGGGTGTCTTATGATACAGCACTTAGTGAAATATCCCCGACGATGGGGGGAGGGGTAGCTCGTACTTTAGTTAACTTAAAATCAAGTATCGTTGCCCCATCGCTTTCTCAGGAAAGAAAGGTTATAACAAACACCAACTTCTCTTTACTAGTTAAAAATGTAAATAGTTTCATAGACGGCGCCAAAGTAAAGGTAAGTGAGTTTGGTGGTTTCATGGTTGATACCCGGATAAATAGAGACGAGAAGGCAGAAACTGCCACTATTCAGGCAAGAATCCCGTCAAGCAAACTTGAGGAATTCTCCAAGTATGTAAGATCAATCTCAGTTAAGGTCGTATATGAGAATATCGTCGGAAATGACATAACCGATCAATACACGGATTATGAAAAAAGAATAGTAAGTCTGGAATCAGCTAAAGCAAAGCTTGAAGCCATTATGGACAAGGCTGTCACAGCCGGAGAAATCTTAAATATTCAGGAAAGGATCTTTCAGATTCAGGATCAGATAGACAGCTATAAGGGGCGACTTGACTACATGGAAAAAGCATCCACCACATCTTTGGTTACTATAACAGTCTCAACGGACGAGCTTGGTCTTCCTTATTATCCAGTTAAGACATGGAGACCGGATGTAATATTCAAACAAGCTGTAAGATCACTCATAGGTCTCTTGATGTCTGTCGGAACATTTGGGATTTGGTTTGCGGTATTTTCTCCTTTAGTTATACTAGTCATTTTGATTATAAAACTGGCTAGAAAGGGGAAAGGGAAGTTAAACGAAATAAAAAAGAGTTAAAGAATTGGATTAGTCGGAAATTAAAGCTAGCGTTCAGAAATGGACGCTAGTTTTCGTATTATTTGGTTTTACTGATAAAATAGGTTTGGTTTATCATAAGCCCCCGTAGTTCAACGGATAGAACATGCCCCTCCTAAGGGCAAAATACAGGTTCAATTCCCGTCGGGGGTACCATTTTTTCGGGGTGTAGCTCAGTTGGTAGAGTGCACGGTTCGGGACCGTGAGGTCGGCGGTTCGAGTCCGCCCACCCCGACCATAAATATGTGTTAACATACATGCATGAGAAAGTATTTTCTAATACTTTTAGTTCTCTTATTAGTTATTTTAGTTTTCCCTAAAACTACAAAATTTAGTGGTTGTATTGGTTTTAGAACACTCGCTGACAACCCTTCGCAAGACCTAGACAGCAATGGGATGTTACAAATAGAACTAATTCCATATTATCGATGTTTCGGAATTCCATACGTAAAATAGTTGCAAACATCCTGTGCTGTAGTCGACCATTAAAATTTGATAGACTATATTATAGCCTCTTCTCTTTACAAAATAGTATAATCAACACATGCAGTTGCAATATGACAGAAAAAAATTAAATAAGCTATGTGTACAAAATCAGATAGCATATCTTGGGCTTTTTGGATCACAGGCACGAAATGACGCCTACAACGACAGCGATATCGATCTTTTAGTTGAGTTTTTGGAAACTCCGAGCTTACTTAGACATGTTGGAATTGAGCAGGAATTATCGGAGAATTTGTTTGGCAATAGAAAGGTGGATCTTATAACAAAAAGATCTCTCAACAAATATATCGCCCCCTATGTCACTAACGATTTAATTACATTATATGAGAACAAACAAAAGTAACAAGCCATACTTAACAGACATATTGAATGCGATTAACTCTATAGAAACGTATCTTCAAGATGCACCAGCAAGAGAAGTGTTCATTAAAGATAAAGGACTCTATCAAGACGCCATAGTACGAAATATTGAAATTATTGGTGAAGCTGCAAAGAGGATTGACGAAAACATTAAAACCAAAAACGTACAAATTCCCTGGAAACAGATGGCAGGGATGAGAGACAAAATAACACATGATTATGCAGAAATAGATTTGGAGGAAGTTTGGAAAGTCGCCTCAGAAGATATAAAGGATATAAAAGCTCAAATTGAAGAAATCCTAACCGATTTGAAATAGTTACAAACGTCGTCCGCCATAGTCGACCATGAAAATTTGTTATCATAAAACCATGAGAAAGTATCTGTTAGTAATCCCTGCATTCT
>CAZLHE010000047.1:2452-3775 GCA_964559585.1 uncultured Candidatus Saccharibacteria bacterium | reverse complement strand
AAGGAGTGTTCCTGATATATAAACCGTTAAACCATAAAAGTTTCTGTCTATCAAAAGCAGACATCTCAGATTTTTGAATTTTTTCTATAGAAAAATCTTTCACAAATTCGTCAACCGTATAAACTTCTTTTTCTGTTCCGGGATTCCAACCAAGAAACATAATAAAGTTATCCAAAGCCTCAGGAAAATACCCAGCTTTAAGAAAATCTATGGCGGCAATGTCACCTAATCTTTTGGACATTTTCTTTGTGCTATCAACCTCTCTTAATACCGGCAGATGAGCAAATAACGGCTCTTTCCATCCAAACGCCCTGTATAGCAAAACGTGCTTCGGAGTCGATGCCAACCACTCCCTACCTCTTAAAATATGAGTGATTTCCATCAAGTGATCATCCACGACAACACCGAGGTGATATGTCGGAAAGCCATCTGACTTAAGAAGAATTTGATCATCAAGGTCGTTTGATGGGAAGGCCATCTTTCCAAGAATTAAATCACCAACTTCAATAATCTCATCGTCAGGGATTTTCATTCTAATAACGTAAAGTTTTTCTCCTTTAAGATTTCCTTCTATTTCCTCCTTACTTAAATTTAAACAGTGTCTGTCATATTTAGTGACCGGTTTCTTTTCCTTCCTCTGCTCTTCCCTAAGTTTCTCAAGTCTTTCTTCGGTACAAAAGCAATAATATGCTTTGCCCTTCTCTACCAGCTCCAGTGCATACTTTTTGTAAATATCAAGTCTTTCGGATTGAACATAAGGCCCGTATTTACCTCCAACTTGTGGCCCCTCATCCCAATCAAACCCATATTTCTTAATTACCAAAAGCATTCTTTCAACCGCACCTTCAACATATCTTTCCTTGTCAGTATCCTCGATTCTTAGGATGAACTGTCCCCCAAGGTTTCTTGCCAACGCCCAGTTATACATCAAGGTTCTCATACTTCCAATGTGAAACTCCCCTGTCGGACTTGGAGCAATTCTTGTACGAATAGTCATAACTTGGATTTTAGCACGAAAAATATTGCTGGAATACGTATTTACAGACAATTACCTTTTTCTGCTAGAATTATATCGATGAACCTAACCAGAGTATCTATCATGCTCAAAAAAGCTTCCAAGTGGGTTTTCCTTGTTGTTGGTGTCTACTATATAGCAATATTGTTAATTATCCCGGGAGGAAGATCTGCCATTAGAGCCCTTTTCGTAAAAAAAGAACCCCCTGTTATAACGTACAGCCTTTTGGATCAGTTGGAATTTGTAGAAAAAAGAATCGGCAATACTACCCCAGAATATGTGCTTAATACAAAAAACGGAAGGCTCCC
>CAZLHE010000047.1:0-2352 GCA_964559585.1 uncultured Candidatus Saccharibacteria bacterium | reverse complement strand
GAATCGGCAATACTACCCCAGAATATGTGCTTAATACAAAAAACGGAAGGCTCCCGACAGGTCTTCCAGAGCAACTGCCAGTATATAAGTTCAAGCCTATTCAATACTCGTACCTTGCCGGAAAAAACGCCATCAGTAACGCTGCAAGATTAGGTTTTTGGGATAAAGACCTTTCTTCAGACCTAAAAGGAAAAACGTATGTTTGGAGAAACTCTCTCACAAAAAGTACCCTTAGCATTGATCTTGAAACAAGAAGGTTAGATCTTACAACGGATCTTGCCGGATCGGGAAATAACTACACTCCAGGAGGTATCAACAGTCAAGGAGCATCCGTAAAAGCATCTCAAATTCTAGCGGATATTTACAGATTTGACGACTCGTACGCAACAGGGACCAAAAATGCTATTTTAGGAAGCTTTCAGGGGAATAAAATCTACGAGACAAATGACGCCAATAGAGATGCGCAACTTGCAAGGGTTGATTATTACAGAACTATTAGTAATTACCCAATATTCGGACCCGACCCGTCGGAGGGATTAATAAGAGTTTTCGTGGGAAACCCTACACAAGGAGATGCACCTTTGAAAAATCCAATAGCGAATATCAATTACTGGGAAGTCATCCCCCAAACTAAATCAAAATACCCAATAATCTCGGTTTCTGAAGCTTGGGCTGCTGTTAAAAATGGAAAGGGAATTATATCAAGAGTATTTCAAAGGGGTTTAAACCCATTTGAAAACTATGTTCCGATAGAGGTGGAAAAAATACTGATCGATAATATTTATCTTGGTTACTATGAAACCCCAAAATATCAAACTTACCTTCAACCGATATATATTTTTAGCGGGACTTACACAACAAGAGGGTCTCCCGGAGGGGACATTACGATTTACTTCCCGGCTGTAAGCGGACAGTACACAAAACAAAACGCTACGAACGCGACCCCAACTAAATAACTATTTCCAGCTGTAGCTTGTTAAAACCCAGTCCAAAACATTTTTTGTATCTGCAAATCTATCAGAGCTTCCCATTACAACTATAACTATATCTCTCAGACCATCGTTGTATTCATATATCAAAACCTCACCCGCCCCTTGTGTTGTACCAGTCTTTATTCCTACAGTATGAGGTATTTCCCATAAAAATTTGTTTGTATTGTAGATAATTCCGGAATACTTCTCTTTACTTGCATTTAAAATAAACATGGGGGTTTTAACATCCTCTTTAATACGGGGCACATTGGTTGCAAAAACAGCAAGCCTGTACAAATCAAATGCCGTAGAGTAGTTGCCTCCATTTTCGTCATCAAGACCAACCGGATTGGAAACTCTGGTGGAGGTCATTCCAATAGAAACAGCTTTCTTATTCATCAAATCAACGAAAGCCTCATTTGTAATTCTTTTTGACGCCAAAACACACGCTGCGTCCCCCAGCGATCCGATCAGCATGCTGTCAACTAAATCCCCTGCCGTAAATACAGAATCTTTCGGAAAACCAGCTTTTGTTCCTTCAACTTCCGTACACTCCTTGGACACTTTTAGCTCTTCGCCAGGGCTGTATAAATCCAAAACGACTAGAGCTGTTAAAAGTTTCACTGTAGAAGCGGGGGCCAACCTATCATTAGAATTCTTTTCATATAAAACCCTTCCCTCTTTCTTTTCCACAACCAAAATAGACTTGGCCAGTATCTCCGGCATCGGCAAATACCTAATTCTCGCCGGATAAAAAACACTAAGTTGAGTTCGAATTGTTTTATCAGAAAGAATATATTCAAACAAAGTACTAAGATACCCGGAGTACAGAAAATATCCTAAGGCAATCAATCCCCCCGTAGCAATTACGACTATTGCAAATCTCTTCGTAAAGTAAATTGCCTGTCTGAATGTAAAACCAGTGGTTCTGTCAATGAACCAAAGAATTTGTATAACAGTATCAATGATTAATAACCCTAGTTTTCTGATGAAATCTTCAATTCTTCTAGAAATAACTATCAGCATCTTAAATCGCAAAGCTTCCAAAAATAGGTTTCTCAATCTCAACCAGATCTCTTGCTTTCATTACAACAGATATTGTAGTTTTTCCGGCATTAAAAGCAACATTCCCATCTCTTTTTAGATCCTCGTCAAAATAGGTTGGAAGACCCAAGAGACTTCCAAAGGGCGTAACCGCGCCTCTTTCAAGATTTACCTTTTCGGGAAGTTTTTCCTTATCAACCATTCTTAAATTTTTGACGTTATACATTTTTGTAAATTTTCTCGAATCCACTTTTTTATCTGCCGGGACAACTATTAAAATAAGTTTGGCATCGGCATCAAAAACAAGAGATTTAGCCCCCAGAGAAATATCAGTGCC
>CAZLHE010000046.1:0-3834 GCA_964559585.1 uncultured Candidatus Saccharibacteria bacterium | reverse complement strand
CTCCTTAGGATCGACTAACCCTCCGCTGACTGGCATGGCGGAGGAAACCTTAGACTTTCGGCGTCCGTGGTTTTCACACGGATCTCGTTACTCATTCCAGCATACTCACTTGATGCCGCTCCACCACATCTCACGGTGTAGCTTCACAGCTGCATCAAAGCTCCCCTACCCCTTGTACAATAAAGTACAAAGCCACGACTTCGGTTTTTTACTTTAGCCCCGTTAAATCGTCGGCGCAAAACCGTTTAACTAGTGAGCTGTTACGCTTTCTTTAAAGGATTGCTGCTTCTGAGCCAACCTCCTAGCTGTCTTAACGGTTTCACTTCCTTGCCCACTTAGTAAAAATTAGGGACCTTAATCGATGGTCTGGGTTGTCGCCCTTTCGTACCACGAGATTTCCCCGCAGTACTGACTCCCCGTGTCAATCATCCGCGCATTCGGAGTTTGATAGGAGTGGGTAGGCTTGCGCCCCCCATCCCCTTCCAGTATCTCTACCTCGCGGAATAAAACACGAAGGTCATGCCAAAACATGTTTCGGGGAGAACCAGCTATCGCCAAGTTTGATAAACGTTTAGTCACTAACCACAACTCATCCGAGCACTTTTCCTCGTACACCGGTTCGAGCCTCCATCCATCTCTCGATGGACTTCACTCTGGTCATGGCTGGCCCACTTGGCTTCGGGTCTGATGCTGCGGACTATTCGCCCTATTAAGACTTGGTTTCCCTACGCCTCCTCTGCTTTCACAGATTAAGCTTGCCCACAGTATCAACTCGCTGGATCATTCTTCAATAAGCACTGTATTACCAAACCCTAAGGATTGGCTTTACAAGCTTGTCTGCATGCGGTTTCAGGATCTATTTCACTCCCCTAACAGGGGTTCTTTTCACCTTTCCCTCACGGTACTATTCGCTATCGGTGTATTCATGTATTTAGCCTTACGATGTGGACATCGTATATTCACACAGGGTTTCGCGTGTCCCGTGCTACTCAGGATAAACCCAAAGAGTTACTTTTGTTTCGAATACGAGGCTCTTACTCTCTATGGCGCGCCTTTCCAGGCGTCTTTTTCTACAAAAGTAATTTGTAACTCCTCTCCGCCCTGAGGCGGAACTGGGTTTTCCATACCCCCAATTTTTTTGTTCGAAGATGAAAAATAGTCTGATAAATCAAACTACTCTCATCTAAGAACAATTTGGGTTTGGGCTACTCCCTTTTCGCTCGCCGCTACTGAGGGAATAACAATATTGTCTTTTTTCCTCCGGCTACTATGTTGTTTCAGTTCGCCGAGTACCTTCCAAATCACCTATTAAAGCACCTTTCGGTGAAATTTTTAGTGACTGGTGATCTCGTTTTGCAACGGATCGGGTTTCCCCATTCGGAAATCTCCGAGTAATAGCGCTTCTTGACAGCTCCTCGAAGCTTAAAGCAGTCTTGCACTTCCTTCATCAGCATGAATACCCAAGGCATCCACCACATGCATTATTAACTTTCATATCTACTTTCAGAAATTGAACTTGTTTTACTCACCTTCTTAGAGATTGCTCCCTAAAAAGAATGAATGACTTTCTATCCAGTTTTCAAAGAACCTTCTCAGCGATTTGCTGAAATTTCGACTGATAAGTTTTATCAGGCAGAACCTCAGTAAATCCCTAACTAACGCGGTTTTGGTGGACCGTAGCGGGGTCGAACCGCTGACCTCTACATTGCAAATGTAGCGCTCTAGCCAACTGAGCTAACGGCCCTCGGCAACACTAAATATAGTTATGCAAAAACCAACCCTGCATCACTGCCTTGCTTTTACAAACATTATTTATCTTATTTTTTATTGAAATCTAGAGCTTCTTCAAAGGAGAAAGTTAGTATTCCATTCCGTATTGGAGATACTACTACAAAATATAAAGGCAAGTCAATACTCAGCTGCTTCAATGAAAAAACGTTACTATAAATTATTTAAAAGAGAGAATTTTAAACAAGGTTTCTGCCAATTTTTCCGAGTCATGCCTCAATAAACTTCTTTTCACGGTGTCTGATTTACTGGGCTTAAACACATTATTGGATAATAAATTTGTTCGAATTACTCTAGCCTCGTGGTAAGTATCTCCGTCAGTGTCATCCAAAACCGGTACCGCATTATCTACTTCTTTATAAGTCTTCACAATTTCCTTATCGAAGGGTTTGGAGTTAACTAAGATGTAGTCGATGGTCTCGCCCATCATGTATTCCTCTATTTTGTTTACGAAGTCAGTCACTTTATAATCATCTGTCTGCCCTGCCCGGGTCATTAAATTACTAATAAAAATCTTTTTTGTATTCAAATTGGCCAATATCTCAGGCATTCCTTGAACAAGAAGGTTTGGAAGAATGCTTGTATAAAGATCTCCCGGTCCAAAGATTATATAGTCGGCACGCTCTATTGCATGCTTAGCATCAAGATTTATCAAAGCATTTGGTTTCAAAAACATTTTGGAAATCTTGCTTTTTCCAAAGTATTCGTCTATTTGAGATTCTTGGTCAAATGAAGTTCCATCCTCATAAACAGCACATAAGGAACTGTTATCTAGTGTTACTGGAATCACATCCCCCTGTGTTTGTAATACTCTTGTGGCGTACTCTACTGCTTCTTGCGTCGATCCCGTGATCTTCTCAAGAGCCGAAAGAAAGATATTTCCAAAATTATGTCCTTTTAAATCTCCGCTTTCGAATCTATACGTAAAAAGCTTTCTCCAGATTTCATCCGATTCAGACAGTGCAACTAACGCTTGTCTTAAGTCTCCCGGGGGCAGTACCCCAAGCTGATCTTTTAGTCGACCGGTTGATCCTCCGGAGTCCATCATAGAAACAATAGCAGAAAGCTTAACAGGATAGTTTTTCAGACTCGATAACACCACAAATGTTCCCGTCCCCCCACCTATTGTTACTACGTTAGGATTGGATTTCATATACCTATTATATCAATGAGATGGAACTTATTCTTTTAATAGACTCAAAATTGGCTGTATGATAGAATTTGCTCACTTTATGCGGGTGATTAGCTCAGTTGGTTAGAGCGCTTCTCTGATAAGGAAGAGGTCCTAGGTTCGATCCCTAGATCACCCACCAAAGCTTGTACCTCTAAACTTCCAATTTTTCTGGTACAGATATAATTTCGCAGAACAAAAAAGGCCGACCTGCTTAGGGTAAGCCTTTTATAGCAATGTCCGCTAACATAACATAGAATTTAACCAACCGCGAAGTAACTAGGCAGCTGGGCATCAACGAGCATGCCTCTGGAAGCAAGGTCAGCAATTGTCTCCCGTACCTCCTCGATCGTCACTCTTTCTCCCCTATCTATGAGAATTTGAA
The DNA here is from genome assembly GCA_964559585.1 of uncultured Candidatus Saccharibacteria bacterium. Classification (GTDB taxonomy): domain Bacteria; phylum Patescibacteriota; class WWE3; order UBA101185; family UBA10185; genus JAAZNV01. The sequence continues at coordinate 490 of CAZLHE010000046.1, read as the reverse complement.
AAACTTGATTACCATTCATAGGCTGCGAAGCCCCGCCCACAATATTGTGGATCTTCTGGTCAAGTTCGTCCATGTCTATCTCCTTTCTTAGATTTTATGAATTATAACACTTTGCTGAAATTTTCAACATCGCAGTCCATCCCTACAAAAACCTCTCATAATTTCCTGCTATAATAACCTCACTTTAGTAATATGCCTCAAAAAGGAGGTGTTTAAATAAAAAAATGGCAGACAAAAAAATCGGAATTATCACTCACTTCTTCGATAAGATTTCTGTTGGAATTATTAAACTCGACGGAAAGCTAAAAGTCAGAAATAAAGTGAGAATACAGGGTGGAAAAACCAATTTCGAACAAGAAATATCAGAAATCCAACTTGAACATGAAAGTATCCCGGAAGGAAAAAAGGGTCAGGAGGTTGGCGTAAAAGTAAATGAAAAGGTAAGAGAGGGGGACGGTGTTTACCTTTTAGAGTAATTCCCCAATACCTC
>CAZLHE010000045.1:0-3946 GCA_964559585.1 uncultured Candidatus Saccharibacteria bacterium | reverse complement strand
AGAGCAAGCTTTTCAGTAACAGTTACAAAAGCCTTTATTTTCTTATCATGTTTTTTAATTGCCTCAAGACAACACTTTGTTAAATCAGTTGATGTGAATTTCCCGATTTTTAAACCTTCTAAAGCTTCTAATAGATTGAGTTTATTTAAATCTTTCATCTATCAAACACCGCCTTTGTGGCAAAAAGACCATTTGATGGTTCCTTAGCGTTAGACAAAGCTTCTTTTGATGTTATTGTTTTGGAGTTTCTCTCATCCTGAAAAACATTGGTAAGACCAGTAACTTGATTTGTTTCAGAAACCTTTGAAGTATCAAGCTCATCTAAAACTTCCAGATGTTTTAGTGTGTCACTAAATAAAAGAACAAACTTTTCTTCCTGACCAGAAACATCAAGATTTGAAAGAACTGCCATTCTTTTTACTTCCTCTACTGAAATTTTTTTATCGGTCATACCTTATGTTATTTAAGCAGATTTAGAACTGAAATTAAAGACGTTTAAAAGTTACATCGACTCTAATCTTCTAATTCTTTCCTCGATCGGCGGGTGGGTATCAAACAGAGTTGATATGGAAGATTTGAGTCCAGTCCTGATAGGATCAGCAATATACATATGGGCCGTTGCACTATTTGCGGCTTCTAAAATCTCTGTATCTTGTGAAATTTTCCTCAATGCGTCCGCTAAGCCTTTGGGGTATCTGGTAATAAGAGCTGCAGTAGAGTCAGCCAAAAATTCTCTCTTTCTGTTAATTGCAAGTTTTATCAAAGTAGATATTAGTGGACTTAAAATCAAAAGTACTAAACCTACGAGAAATAGTATTCCACCGATTTCTCCATCAGAGCTGCTTCTTCTTCTACCTTTGAAGAAAAATCCCCTGGTCATCCAATTGGAAAGAAGTGAAACAGTCCCGACTAACACACATACAATACACATAAGTCTTGTGTCAAAATTCCCAATATGGGACATCTCGTGTGCAACCACACCTTCAAGTTCTCTTTTTTCCAGTCTTTGGACTATCCCGGTTGTAAAACAAATAGAGGAGTGTTTTGGATCTCTCCCTGTTGCAAAAGCGTTCATTGAAGAGTCGTTTATTATATAAACTTTAGGTTTGGAAATTCCCGATGCTATGCACATGTTTTCAACCAGATTGTGAAGATCGGGAGCTTCCTGCTTCGTAACCTCTTTAGCATTTGAAATTGCAAGAACAAGACTGTCTGATGTGTAATATGAGAAAAGACCGGATATTCCGGAAAAGACGAGCGCAAATCCTAAAAATGAAACCCCACTTCCCTCAAAAAAGTAGTTCCCAACAAACCACGCTAAAAAACTTATAACCACAACAAACAGAATCATTATAACAACAGTACTTCTCTTATTTGAACCAATATTCTGATATATATTTGGCATCTTAAATTCCAAGAGCTTAAGGAGGATTAAAACTTTACCTCAACTAGCTTCTTTTCCGGTTCCTCAGCTTCAAAAAACTCCTGTTGCTTGAATCCAAACATCCCCGCAATCAAATTGCTTGGGAACACAACAATCTTTTCGTTAAATTGTCTAACAACGCTGTTGTAAAACTGTCTTGAGTAGGCAACTTTGTCTTCTGTGTCGGATAGTTCTTTTTGTAGGTTTACAAACCCTTCCTGAGCTTTAAGTTCCGGGTAAGCTTCGGCAATGGCAAGAAGCCTCCCAAGCGCGCCCCCCAAAATTTTATCTGCCTCACCGGCTTCTTTTGGAGTTTTTGCAGACATCAAAGCCACCCTTGCGCTGGTAACACTCTCAAACACTTCCTTCTCATGAGCCGCGTAACCTTTTACTGTCTCTACGATGTTTGGAATAAGGTCTGCCCTTCTTTTTAGCTGCACATCAATCTGACTCCACGCCTCTTTTATCTTTACATTCAAAGAAACGAGTCCGTTGTAAACCCCAATGATTAAAACCGCCAATACAATAGCTATTAGTAATACTGTGTATAGCATTAAAACTTCACCTCCTTAAAAACTAATACGATACTAAATATTATCTTATACCTAAATGCTTAACAAATTTTTCGTAAGGCAGTGTGTTTAGGATATCTTTTTTCTCAGCCCAACCTCTTCTTGCGTTATCTATCCCATACTTCATAAAATCTAACTGGTCTATTGAATGAGCATCTGAGTTTATAACAAGTTTAACACCCCACGAAATTGCACTTTTAATCAGATCATCAGGAAGATCAAGTCTATTTGGCTGACCATTTATTTCTAAAATAACTCCCCTATCCCTTGCTGCATCAAAAATCTTATTCCAATCAGGATCTGACGGATCTCTCTCGTTTAACATTCTTCCTGAAGGATGAGCAAGGATACTCACATAAGGATTTTCAATTGCCGAAAGAAGCCGTTTGGTTACAGTCTTTTTATCTTGATTTAACGATGTGTGAATACCTGCTATTACAAAATCTAGATTCTTAAGAATATCTTCCGGGAGGGCTAAGGTGTTGTCCACCGATATATTCACTTCGTATCCATATAAAACTTTGACATCTTTTTGGGAAGTATTAATCTCATCAATTTTTTTCCTTGTATCACGTATTGTTTTTAAAACAGTCCCTAAACCTCGGGCTTGTATACTTGGGGAGTGGTCGGTAATTCCGAGGTATTCGTACCCAAGATTTTCTGCTACCTCAACCATCTCCTCAATGGTATTTAAACCATCAGAAAGGGTTGAATGGGTATGCAAATCCCCCTTAATATCTTTAAGTTTTATAAGTTCCGGTAGTTTATTTTTTAGTGCTGCTTCAATTTCAAAATTTCCGTGTCTTATCTCGGGAGGAATGTATGGAAGCCCGATTTCTTTGTAAAAGCTTTCTTCATCGGAAAATTTCTTAGTAGCGTCACCTTTTTTGATCCCGTACTCAGAAAGAGACAACCCTTTGGTTAAAGCATGATTCCTAAGCAAAATATTGTGTTGTTTTGAACCCGTGAAATATTGGAGCATTGCCCCATAAGCCTCCGGCGTGCTTACTCTAATGTCAACCTGAACCTCGTTTTTTAGCACCACACTAGCTTTTTTATCACCCTCAACTAATACTTCTTCGATCTCCGGGAATTTTAGAAAGTGTTTTATTACCTTTTCGGGATTATTAGTTGCAATTGGTATATCCAAATCCCCAATTGTTGGATTTCTTCTCCTAAAAGAACCGGCTGCCTCCATTTCCACAACGTCTTTGCATTTCTCCATATGTTTTTTGATCCGATCAACTATCTCTTCGGCATGGATAAGAAGCAGTCTTTGCTTTGAATTTTTAGTCATCTTCTGCTCACCTATCGCATCCTGTATAGATTTCTCCATTTTTTCACCAAAGCCTTCCAATACTTGAATTTTTCCCTTTTCAGCCGCATCCTTCAGCTTATCTAAGGCTGTTTCTCTATCACCAAGCTTAAAAGCCAGTGCGAGTTTGTATGCTCTTTTAGCCCCAATACCTCTTAAACCAATAAGAGCAAACATTCCCTCGGGTAAATCCTCTTTTATACTTTCAAACTCAGATACAACGCCAGTTGAGAACAACTCGTTAAGATGAGCCTCAATTCCCGGACCGACACCGGGGATTTCCTTAAGTCTTTTGTTTTCCCAAAGGTCATAAATGGAAACTGTAAGATTATCTAATATTGAAATGGCGTTTTGATAAGCTCGTACACGGAAGGGATTGACGCCCTTTACTTCCATCGCGGCGAGAATCTCTTTAAGTAAAGTTACAACTGCCTTATTTGAGAGTCTTTTTCCTTCCATGGGTTAATTTTATCAAAAATAGCGCCTTGAAGCAGGGGTTTTTCTTTTGTTGACCAGAAAATCCTTTACTGATAGTATAGGGACTGCATTGTGAATGTGGGGTCGTAGCTCAGCTAGGTTAGAGCGCTGCTCTGTCACAGCAGAGGTCACGGGTTCGAATCCCGCCGGCCCCGCCAG
>CAZLHE010000044.1:0-4644 GCA_964559585.1 uncultured Candidatus Saccharibacteria bacterium | reverse complement strand
ATTATTGCGTTAACATGTCAACTAAACTTAATCCCTACCCCTTTTTGTTGGTGGGCCATCTGTCAGGATGCGCGAACCAGCTTTTTTGTAACGTTAGTTATAAGCTACGTCACTGCAAGTCTAGGATCGTCTTAAACTCAACCCACCTCCTCAACCGTCCAATAAACTGCTAATATTATAATATTCAATGAAAAAGTTTAAGAAAACTATCCTGCGCACATTTTCTTTACTTTTGCTGTTAGCGTTCAGTGCTATTTTGGTTCTTTATGCAATCTCTTATTTAATCCAGTGGAATGATGACCGTGCTTCAAATAAAGGCGCGGAGGTTGTTAAAGTCGAGGTAATAAGAAAAGATAATGTCTTGATCGGCCAAATAACAAACAAAGATGACGTCTCTTCAAAAAATCTTGAAGTTGGTTTAGACAACGAAGCACCAAATAAAGTTAAGGAGGACGGTACTTTTAGAATCGAGGATATAAATAAGGGAAATAAACACCTTTTCTATATAAATGGATCACTTAGCAAAAAAATCGGCTGGGTCAATATTTCAGCCAGAAACAATAAAACCGTTGCATTTACTGTAAAGCGTCCGTTGGTGGATTTTATATTTGGACCGGATACTTATAAAAATGAAGCTTTGTATTCAGCAATAAATCATTGGTCTTTAGATCGGACTGAATTGTTTTATCTAAATGCCACTATTATTGCGAATATGTTAAGCTCATTTTCCGCGAGGGCTGCCTATAAAATTGATAAGGCTTATTTTGCCCGCTCCACCCCATTTATAGAAGTAACAGCTTTCGATCAAAAATACTTTACTCACCTAGACGACCATGTTAAGGATAAACCGGATGTAGAGTACACACTTAACGATGTGTACGGTTATACATATGACAAAGCTGGTGGTCTTTGGATGGTTACACCTATTGATACCGTTGAATTTGCAAATCAGTTTAGAAATCTATACGGTTCTGGGGCTATGAGATGTGAGGGGTTTGCGCTATTTAATGCTGCTGTGTTGAGAATCTTAGGATTTACCGTGGATGAGGTTATAGTGGACTCATTTAGAGGCTCAGTGGGTCACATGGCCGTTATTGTTAACACATCCTTAGGAGCAAACTACCTGCTTTCAAACCAGTATTTGTTTGATAAAGGTGGTAAGGCTGCTTCCGGTACCTCCCGTCTATACGGAGATCTTAAACAAGCTGAAGATTTCGTGGTGGAGGATACAGGCATAGACACCTTTTCCAATGATTTTTATAACGTTTTCACTCCACGACCTTTTGTTAACAATATGCCCAAGCAGACACTCAAGGATTATTACGATGTTACTTCCGAAGTGATAGGACGACAGGTCGCATTAATTGAAAAAGAGCAAGACCTAAACAAAAAGAGCAAAGATGAGCCTACCATATCAATTGAGGACTACCTAAAGCAGTATACACAAAATACCAGCAACCCGTACCCAAAAATAGATACGTCCATCTATTTAAACAGGAATTGGGTTACTTACCACAACGCACTTCAAAAAGAGGTTTGGAGCCTTGCTTCTTTATACCCTGATAGTTCCCCGTATGTACTGGCCAAATATAATAACCGTTCACTTTTTGTATCAAGACCGGAACTATATGCTCAGGTTTCTTTGCAAGGTAACAAAGTTAAAGATCTGGCGAAGAAAGTTAGATCCCCCAATGCAATACTTGCTTGGATTAGCGAAAACGTAACAATGCCGGTTTACACGGAGAACACTCAAATAATGCTTGCGGCTGAACCTATTGTTTTTTCTGCAGGAAGACCACAAGATAAAGCTATGCTGGCTTTTACTTTGCTAAAATTAAATGGGTACGAGGTTGAAATAGTGATTGCGGAAGATACAAGTTACGTTTTATTTAATGAGGGTGGAAAGATAAAAATTTGGGATATGAATGCGGTAGCCAGTGTTAAGAACATAGCCGATAAAGTGTATATTGTGTTTAATGAAAGTAAAACCTACTACCCCAACGCAAACCGTTTTGACGAAATGCCTATCAATTTTATAGAATTAACCAAGAAATGAAATATACCAGGGGTGTTATCTATGTGCTTCTGTTTTCGCTTCCTATCCTTTTGATCGGATGCTTCCCTCCTGTATTTGCCATGAAATCTAAAACGGACACCACGCCTGAAACCACAATTAAAAATCAAATAGTCTTGATTGATGGAGTACCTTTTTTCTGTAAAGATGCGAAGGATGCTCAAGAAAAAGCTGACGCACTCTTTAAACTTTATACGGAAACAGAGTGGGATGACCCGGCTGCCGCAGTTGCGGCAAGGCAGGGTGCCTCCAGTATGATTCAAAGTGGCTACGTTTCCCCGGAACATAGGAGTGCTAACACGCCGGTTGCCTCGACGGTTTTTAACGCTGATCCGATAACTAGCAATACCGGTAACTTTGGACCGGCAATCACAAGTATCCTACCGGGTAAATCGATTAATTTGGGTGATACGGACGTGGCTAAGGGAATCGGTAATTCGGCGATTGGCATAGCTACAACCAAACTAATTGTTGATGCGGCTAATAAACAAGCAGTTGCGTCAGGTGCCCTTCCCCAAGTGAGTCAGGCTGCACTAAGCGACGTCGCCAAACTTACGGGAAAAATAAACACTGTAGCAACTGCGGTAGATATTTCAACCGCGGGGCTAGCCTATATACAGGCAAACGAGGCCTTTATTAAAAGTGGTCAGCCGGCGGCAGACCCGAAAACAGGTACACCAAATCTCCTATATGTAGATGCATCTAATAAACTAATGGATTTGGCAGCTGCAGTGTCCCCGGTGTATTACACACCCGTATTTAATATTATGAAAGATGCTGGTCAAGGTGTTGTAACTTTACAAATCGGCCAGGCGCCGACAACTGGAATCGGAAAAGCCGAACGTAAAGTACTAAAGCTTTTTTCGAACTATGCTATAACAGATGCTGAAAAAGCAGCCGTAGGACTCAGCTCAAATGAGAAAGTAACACCTCCATGCTATGGCCCCAGCGCTCCTGGGTGTATTAAGCGCTTGGCTATTGCAACTAAATGTCCCCTAAATTTTATAGTGACAGCGCCAGATGGAAAAAAATCCGGTGTCGATCCCACAACCAAAAAAGTGGTGGAGGAAATACCGGGCTCTTTTGTTCTTGATGCAGATAACTATAATGTTGATAGCCAGATAGTTTACCTGCCGGCACTGCAGTCAGGTGACTATCAAATCACGGCAACGGGGTTTGGAAAAGGAGATTACAATCTATACTACAAAACGTTTGACGCCGACGGAAACGTGCTGACTAGCCAACAATCTAAAGGAAAGATCAGTAATGGTGAAGTATTGGGAGCGAAATTTAACCCAAATGCAGATAGTTTAGCAAAAGACAGCGAAAAAATCGTTTTTGTAAAAGATGTGATTTATAAATATATTCTTCCATCAGCTGGTTTTGTACTGATTGTGCTTGTCGTTTCATTTTTAGCTTTTCGGAAAAAGAGAAGAAGACTGTAATTTTAACAGGATAGCTCGTCGGGATGTGTGAACTGCCTTGACAAAAATGAATGTTAGTATGTTAGTATTTTAAAGAGCGGTATTCTTACCTTTTAATTGAATGTTTAAAAATAAAGAAAATATAGGTAGTAAGCCAGTAAAGCCAGTAAAGGAAATTAGTTTAAAAGCTGTTATTGGGTATATTTTCAACGCACTACTTCTGACTTTTTTCATATTTTCCGGAGTTGTAACAGTTAAAGCGGGTCAGTTGGTTGTTGGTATACTCTATTATGTTTTAGCTGTCCTGGTTGTTATACCTCACCACCGACTAAGAATAACCAAATCTTTAAAACTTGTAATTCTCGTTATCCTTTTTCTTATACTTACCGTAATAAGCGGTGTTAATAACACTCCTGAAAAACAAAAGTATGAATATTTTAGTTTAGCGCAGGAATTTAATCTGAAATATGGAGGTAACACGTACTCAGTTGTGGTTAAAAATGTGCGACAGGAGACCAAAATTACCGTACAACAAAAAGAGGTAACCACATCAGGTTACTTTCTAATTGTTCAAGCGGATATTGTGAATCTTGGATCGGAACCCATAGATTTTAAGCTTGGAAAAGACCCCGAGTTAATGGATAACAAGGATAGACGATATACTTTATATGGCTCAAATATACCTGCGGGAAAGTTACAACCTAGTGTGGCTAAGGAGGTTTCCTATTTTTTTGAAGTACCTAAGGATGCGTCAGGCTTAAAATTTATCATTAAAGATGGATCTGTAGTTGCTAAATCTATAGATCTGAAAAGATAATCATAGTGCTTTTCACCCAAGTCGTTAAATTTTCCTAGAGAAATAGTTGGATACTTGGTAGAGGTCGTGATTTAATTAGCTGGCTATTAGTAAACACTCAAACCTTCGAACTGCTTTATTCTATTAACAACAAAAAAACCATTGGTGGGCCACCTGTTAGGATGTGCGAGCCTGTTGGTTACAGGAAAGATTCAATAGGTGAAAGATGTTTAATACATATGGAAACCTGAAAAATGTGCCAAGTTGAAATATCTATTTTATAAATTACCACCACATCTCTACGCTACTTTGGCTCGGCGGGGAATGTATCTCCCCGTCTCATGTGAGAT
>CAZLHE010000043.1:0-4669 GCA_964559585.1 uncultured Candidatus Saccharibacteria bacterium | reverse complement strand
GAACGTGGCCCGAAAGCTCAAAGAGCTTTCTTTTTGCCATAAATGGAGTTGATACCCTAACGTAACCCCATTTTTCTTCAGTTTGCTTACCCCAGTTTTCAAGTTCTTCTTTTATGATCATTCCGTTTGGAAGCCAAACTGGAAGTCCCGGGCCTATTTCTTCATAAATATCGAATACCTCCAAGTATTTGTTTATATTTCTGTGGTCTCTTTTTTTCTGTTCTTCCAGGACTTTTAAATATTCTTCAAGTTTTTCTTTAGAATCAAAGGCTGTAGCGTAGATTCTGGTCAGCATTTTGTTTTTCTCATCTCCATGCCAGTACGCTCCGGCAACACTTAGAAGTTTAAAAGCCTTAACTTCTCCGGTTTTAGCAACATGATTTCCGGCGCAAAGGTCAATGTCGTGAAACTTGCTTTTGGTATCCCCTACTTCACAAATAGTTGGTTCCTGTTTAACTTTTTCAAGCTCTTCGATCATCTCAAGCTTAAAAGGATTTTCTTTGAATATTTCTTTTAGGTCTTTAAATGTTGATTTTCTAACTTTTATGGGAAGATTCTCATCAACAATTTCCTGCATTCTCTTTTCAATTTTTTCAAAATCCTCCTCGGATAATTTTTCCGGTATGTCAAAATCCCCGTAAAATCCTCCTTCAATTGGGGGGCCCATCACCTTTTTAGCTCCTGGGTAAAGGGACTCAACACTCATGTGAAGAATGTGCTCTGCCGAGTGCCTTAGAGGAAACATCGGATCGTCTTTTATTTTTTCTATTACTTTTTGTTTTTTCATTTTTATTACCTTTCAATTATAACTGAAATTTGTTTATGTAAAAGGAAATTAAGAAATATTAGCATTGAGTTAAAGTGTTACCCCCGCAGGGGTTGTGGTTATAAAAATGGATTTAAACATTGATCCCATCTGTTTCTTTGTACTTTAATGTTTGGTTCTTGTCAACGATAACAAACTTCTTCTGACTTCGGGGGTGAGGTCAAGTTTCGGCGCTTGCTTTAAAGGAAGCCATTTGAAATCTGTATGTTCTTCATTTAGCTTTAGTTTTCCTTTTATTAATCTGCTTTTAAAGAATAGGTTTATATACATTAACCCCTTATGATTTTTCAGCTCGCTTTTATGTTTTTCGAGGTAAAAGTTCAGTTTTTCCGGTTTTATTACGAGGTTGGTTTCTTCTTTCACTTCTCTTTCCAATGTTTTGCTAATGTCTTCCCCCATTTCGAGATGCCCTCCAGGCAGTCCCCATAAACTTGGAGCATGGGATGCATTAGGAGACCTCTTAATGAACAAATAGAAACCGCCTTTCCTTATTAGAGTTACGAAAACCACTACCACCTGCGGGATCCCTTCAGCATATAGTCTTTTCATATTTTCACTATATTAACTAAATAGTAAATAAACGGCAATAAGATATAATCCAGTTATGGTGTTTAATGTTTATAAGGAAAAAGGGTGGACCAGCTTTGATGTTGTGGCTAAGGTTAGGAGTATATTGGGGAGAAAAAGAAAGGTTGGCCATGCTGGAACCTTAGATCCCTTGGCGGAAGGAGTTTTAATTGTACTTACCGATGAGGATACAAAAAGGCAAGATGAATTTATGACTATGGAAAAAGAGTACATTGCTAAGATTGCGTTTGGGATTACTACACCAATGTATGATTTGGAAGTATTACCTAATGTAAGTGAGACGCAAGTAAGCTTGAAAGAGGTCAAGAAAATCCTAGAAAAGATATTACCAAAATATATTGGTGAAATAGCACAGAAAGTACCCGCTTACTCGGCTGTTAAGGTTAAAGGAAAAACCCTATATAAAGAAGCAAGGAAAGGAAAATTAAGCGACATAAAACTTCCCGTTAAGAGAATAACGATCTATGAAATTGAGGTTTTAGGTAGTGGGGAGGAAGAAATTGAGACAAAGGAGGAAAAACGTAAATTTCCGGTTATTAAGATGAAAGTCAGGTGTTCCTCAGGAAGTTATATCAGGTCTTTGGCTCATGATTTAGGAGAAGAGCTTGGGTGTGGCGCTGTTTTGATTAGTCTATTAAGAACAAGAGTTGGTGCTTTTATAGTCGGCACACCTAGAAAGGTTTCAGATCTGTTTTAACGCCTTTAATATTTAACAGAAATGAACTAGTAGAGTAAAATAAACAAAAATCTAACAATAGGAGGAGAAAAAATGAGTATAAAGACTACTGGAGGTTGGGGATCGATGTTAAGTCACAGGATTCGCGGGAGCTCACTCGCTAAGGAGAGTTGGTCACTAAAGGCTCTGTCGCAGAATCCGGGTACCAAAGAAAGACCCACGTATGTTCATGCTGACAGCATTACTATAAAAGGTACCGTTGTTACCCTGGTAGTTGGTAGGAGAACATTTACCGGCTATGAGTTTGACAATGTTGCTACAAAGCATGGGGTTGAAAATCACGAGAAACCCATAAGTTATTATTACTTTGATGTAAAGGACAAAAGTACCGGGAAATACCTCAGAATTTGGGTTACGAAGGGGGAGATGCACAACGCCCTGCTTAGGTAACTAAAAAGCCAGGAACTCAAAAAGGACCTGGCTTATTTATTTCTACCTACCTAGTTTTAGTCTCCGGCCTTAATTGCATCTTCTTTGGATGCATGAATAGTTCCGTCCGGATGATTCGCCGGGCTGTAAATTGTATATACTTTCAACTGCTCTGTAGCACTTGTGTTTATAATGTTGTGCTCGGTTCCCGCGGGTATAACAATTCCAAATCCGGCCGAGAATTCATATTCAGTTCCATTTAAAACTGCTTTGCCGACACCTTCTTCGATTCTGAAGAATTGATCGACCTTATCGTGTGTTTCTATCCCGATATCTTCCATTGATTTAAGATTCATTAAAACAAGCTGACTGTGAGCGTTTGTTGATATTACTTTTCTGAAATTTGTATTTTCTACCGTCTGTTTCTCTAGATTTTCTACAAATATTGCCATAATCTACTCCTTTACAACTAACTTATTACTCTTTGCAGCAATCAACTGCCCTTTTAATTATCTGACCAAGTTTCTCAAAAATTCCCATCTCACTTTTGATCTTAGGTTCCTTATCCTCGCTTATGAAATGTATTTTTTCATTATCTTCAGATTTCAAATCTTCAGTTTTAATAATTCCTAAGTTCAAACCCCAAAACATATTGTAAAGCTCATATGATTTCCTAAACATTTCCTGAGCCTCCACTTCGTCTCCTTTTCCTAGTGCCTTGGTTCCTACCTCCATAAGTCTCATTGATGCGGATAAAAAGTGTTTGCTGGTGCACCAAATTTCTCCTTCGGGGTTTTTAACGATCTTTTTCATCAGTTCTTTTCTCATTTCCCTGACTTTATTTAAAAGCTCCAGATAGTCCCCTTTATTGGTTTTTGCTCCGGTGAAAAAAAGGTGCTCTTCAATTCCAAGCAGATTCATTATCGCGACGGACAAATCTTCTCCTGATGTCAAATCCACTTTCTCGTTCTTTTCTATTTTTTTAACCTGATCTATGTATTTTTGAATTTCTTCTTGTTCGTTCATATCAATAGCTTATCAGCTAAGTAGATAAAAAGTAAAACTGGCAAACGTTAAAAGAAGCATCGGTAGTATCAGCTTTTGGTAATAGATATAAACCTGTCCGTTGTTTAGTTTTCTTAATATTTTATCTAGCCAAACAGAAAGGGAAAAAGCGATTGACCCGGCAATTATTCCCAAAAGTATTTTATCTATCCCCCACAAAGTGTTTTGGGGGTGGCCGATTGTTTTTCCAATCCACAGAGGAATTATCGTAAGTGTGTACATTAAAGCAACTGAAAATATTTTGGGGTAGGGAATTTTCCATCCCTTTTTCTCAACCCAGCCTGCAAGCCAAAGGGCACTTGCGACAATAAGCCCCCCGAACCAAACTCCGGTGACTGTGTCGTCAATTCCAAGCCACCTGCTTACTCCAAGCCCGATCCCAACAGCAACTACACATACAGGGCAAACTGCTAAAGCCGGTTTTATTGCTATGAAAGCAAAAAGAATAAATGCTGTTAATGCTATGATTGTTGTCATTTTATTGGCCGGATGAAGGTGAGGATTGAGAAACTTCGGTTTCCGAAACCCCGACCTTTTCTGAGAGGTATTTTATGACGTCAACAGCTCCTTCATAGCATTTTCCATCGGTGTACAAAAGCGGGACTCCCAGACCTGCCGTGGGAATGTTGCACTTTTTTGCAACTGCAACAAGTTTTTTAGCATTAGTTGCAGAGGAAACCTCTATTTTTTCTATAGTCATTTTTTCTTCAATGGTGTTTTGAGTCATAAATTCCTCAACAATCTTGCAGTTTGGGCATGTGGTTTCATAAAAATATATGGGATTTTTGGAGTTTAATGTTTCATTAATCAAAATCTGGCCTTTTTTAGATTTTGCACCATCCAAAACGATGATTCCTATAAGAAGTCCGATGGTTGTGATTATAAATAGTGTGATCAGCGTTTTACTCATACTTGTGATTATAAACTATTACACAATTTTGCGAGCAAAAGCAAATGTTCTGTGGTGGAGGCAAGTGCCAGGATGTGTGAACTATCTGTCTAGATATTATTTAAGAATATTTTGTCAGCAACAGAGCCGATCTTTAGCGTGTCAGTATTTATAACGTGCCATCTACTAGGATTTG
>CAZLHE010000042.1:0-4718 GCA_964559585.1 uncultured Candidatus Saccharibacteria bacterium | reverse complement strand
GATTACAAGTTTCTTAAGTAGACAGTACGTAAGAGCTAGGATAGAAACAGCTATTAAATAAGAAAACACTAATTTAAAAGGAACGTTGTTAAACAAGTTTTCTCTAACATTTACCAAAAGTCTTGCGTACAGACCTTCGAGGTACAACGTATTTCCAAACTTAAAAATATTCATTTTATAAAATTCATACGATACCGGAAGAGCCAAAGCTGCAAGTACAGCTTTAACTGTATTTCGCCGCTTTAAAAAAAGTGGGATAGAAAAGGGCAGTAGAAAAAAACCCAAGTAGGGGAGCACCGAAGTACTTGTTAGTCTGGGAATGAGGTCCTTCGTGTTTGCAAAGAAAAGTCTCATATCAAAGCTTTTGAGATCGCCTACGCTTTTGAATTTAGGCCAAAATATACCAAGACATCCTACTAAGACAAAGGTAAAAATAATAATTGCGAGTTGTTTAGTCTTAATTTTTTTAACGTTCATAGCAATATAAACGGCTAAATAGGTAATGAACAACACCACACCATATTGTCGAATCATTATTGAAAGTGCTCCTAAAATACAAGCCAATAGTAATGACTTATCCTTCCTTTGGGTTATATAAATTAGAAAATGGTACAAAGACCAAAAAACAAAAAGGAGAAAGTAATTCTCTGTCATAAAAGTTAGTGCACAGGCATAGAATATGGGGTTAAAAGTCACGAGTAACAGTGCAAGAGCCTTCGCTCTTCCTTTGACGTCTAGTATTGAGAGGATTTTATCTAGGGTAAAAATACACAAAATGGTAATCAATATGGTTAAAACTTTAAAAGAAGCGTAACTTAACCCAAAAAGCTTGCTCCACAAAAGGCCAATCAATCCCTGCAAAATAAAGGTTGGGCCAATAAGTGCACTTTTCGTGAAAACTCCGTTTGAGAATGCCTTTACCTGAGTAAGATAATAAAAGTCATCGTTTAACGGGAAATTTCCCCAAGCTCCGATTAGTAAGACACTTAGGATATAAATGAACAAAACAACTGCAAGAGGGTTTGAGGTTGCTTTTTTTACGAAAACCGAGCTTTTTCTTAAAACATTACTCACTGTTTCCACTGAAATAATTTTAACATACTGAAATTACGCCACGCCCTATCAATGTAGTATAATTTCACTATATTTAGGGCGGGTGGCGGAATTGGCATACGCGCTAGCTTAAGGAGCTAGTGGGGCAACCCGTGCAGGTTCAAGTCCTGTCCCGCCCACCAAAGTATGAACAATAAATTAACTTTTCCATTTTCTTGTTATAATATCTTGTCATGCGACGGTAGTTCAGTTGGTAGAACGTCTCCTTGCCAAGGAGAAGGTCGCCGGTTCGAGTCCGGTCCGTCGCTCCAAACTTAAGGGGCGGTAGCCAAGATGGTCACGGCACCGGTCTGAAAAACCGGCTATGAGGGTTCGAGTCCCTCCCTCCCCACCATCGTGCACGAATAGACGCAAGAGCTTCCGCTTGTGCCTTCGTAGCGGACATTTTCCCCAGTTCTAACCCTCCATTAAGGAATGCTACCCTGGCATAGGTGGTAAAGTTGAAGGTTCTCTCGCTTAACTCCAACCACCTTACAGATCTTTCCTCTATGAGTTCTGAGTTTTTATTTTAATTTAGTAATCTTGCCTTGTAGTTCGTTTCGTTCTTTGAAGAAAGCCTCATCATCTATCAATTCTCGGTAGCGCATCTTGGTAAGGTTGTCTAATTCTCTCTGGGTAGTAATCAAGGATTTGTGCTTAAGATATCGTATACTAAAAATATCAAATATGAAAAACCATTTTAGTATCTTTTTAGTAGTTTCAGCGTCTCTGTTTATAAAACCATAAAGGACTTTTATGTTTCCAAATGAACAAGGATTATCAAATGAAGAAGCAATAAACAGGCAACAAAAATATGGGTTAAATGTTTTACCTGAAAAACCTCCTCCCAGCCATTTTTCCCTCATTGTTCAGCAACTCAAAAATCCTTTAATTTATGTCTTGCTTTTAGCTGGTTTAGTGACTTTGATCATCGGGCACCTTCCTGATGCAATGATTATTTTGTTGGCAGTGGTTGTTAATACTGTTTTAGGCTTTATTCAAGAAAGAAAAGCCTCAAATGCCCTACTCGCCTTAAAACACTATGTTGCTAACCAGATTACTATTATTCGAAATGAAAAACGAGTGTCTATTGAGACTTCACAAATTGTTCCAGGTGACATCGTAATTTTAAGTCAAGGAGTAAAAGTTCCTGCCGATGGCAAGCTGATTCATGCAAACCGCTTGTATCTTAACGAATCTATACTTACTGGGGAAAGTATGTCTGTTAAAAAAACTCAAAGTGATCCCGTTTTTATGGGAACAACGATTGCTTCTGGACAAGCCGTTATGTTGGTTGAAAACACAGGATCAAACACCAAAATGGGGGCAATTGCACTGCAAATACAGGAAGCAGAAGAGGATACGCCACTTCAGAGACAACTCAAAGGGTTTAGTAAACAGTTAGTAACGGTAGTTGGTGCGTTAACGATATTAGTGTTTATTATCGGTGTCCTCTATCGGTTCAGCGTTATGGACATGTTTATTACTTCTGTAGCTTTAGCTGTATCAAGTATTCCAGAAGGATTGATTGTTTCAATGACAGTGGTGTTGGCTATCGGCATGCAAAAAATTCTGAAGCGCCGTGGTCTGGTAAGAAAACTTGCTGCAGCTGAAACTTTGGGAGGAGTCACTGTCATATGTGTCGACAAAACAGGAACATTAACTCAAGGAAAAATGAAGGTGGTTGATACTATCGGAAGCGAAAAAGATTTGGCGGAACAAGTGCTTTTGGCAAACGACTTAGACGATCCAATTGTCATTGCCGCTTTTGAGTGGGGAAGGACAATCATCAGTGATTTTGTTTCTGAACACCAAAGACTTGACAGCATACCATTTTCTTCTAAAGAGAGGTTTTTCTGCAGTCTTCATCAATGGTCAAATGATGGTAATCGGCTTTATGTAAACGGAGCGCCAGATCAATTACTCCAATGGACAACTTTATCAGAGGATGAAAAGGAGGAATTTACTGCTGTTATAGATAATCTTACAAAACAAGGAAAAAGACTTATGGGGTTTGCTCGAAAAGATGTGTCAAATAACAAGCAGGATTTAGATAATTCTGATGCGAAAAATGGGCTTGCCTGGGTTGGGATACTGGCTTTTTCTGATCCAGTCCGTGTTGGAGTCAAAGATGCACTTGAACAAGCGATGGGTGCTGGTATTCGCACCGTAGTTATTACAGGCGACTATTCAAAGACTTCGGAGTTCGTTTTATCTGAACTGGGTATTTCTCTTTCTAGTAAAGAGGTTATTACAGGTGATGAACTGGAAGCTCTCTCAGCAGAAGAGTTGGCTCGAAAAGTAAATACTATCCGTTTATTTGCCAGAACTACACCTGATCAAAAATTAGCGATTGTTGAGGCACTAAAGAAAAATGGCGAGATAGTAGCCATGATGGGTGATGGTGTTAACGATGCTCCAGCGTTACATGAGGCGGATATTGGTATTGCTGTGGGAGAAGCTACGGATGTTGCTAAGGAGTCTGCTGATCTAGTGCTACTTGATTCTAACTTTTCTACCATTGTGGGGGCAGTTGAAGAAGGTAGGGGGATGTTTGAGAACATCAGAAAAATTATCTTGTACCTCATGTGTGATGCTTTTGCGGAGATAGTGGTTGTTTTAGGAGGTATTGTTTTAGGTTTGCCCTTACCCATAACCGCCATGCAAATTTTGTGGGTGAATCTTATCTCTGATGGATTTCCAGACCTTGCGCTAACAATTGACCCCAAAAGGGTTGGAATTATGAAGGAAAAACCTCGTCTTCCTGGTGAACGCTTGGTAAATAAATGGATGGCTACTTTAATAGGGTTTGTGAGCTTAATAGCTGGTTTGATAACATTGGCCTCTTTTATTATTGTCTACAAAGTATCTAACGATCTTGTCTTAGCTCGGTCTATGGCTTTTATAATGCTAGGCTTAAATTCTCTTGTTTATGTCTTTTCTGTAAGAGCGCTTATGACTCCCTTCTGGAAAAACCATCTTTTTGAAAATCGCTGGTTAGTCGTTGCGGTTCTTGCTGGGTTTGGACTGCAAGTATTACCTTTTTCCCTCTACCCCTTAAGACAATTTTTTGGATTAAGCAGCCTTAATCCTGTTTATTGGTTGGCTGCAATAGGTCTATCAATTTTTATGTTTTTTGTGGTAGAGATATTCAAGTTTATTTATCATCTAAAAGTAGCCAGAGAATAATATCGTTCTAAAAAATGTATCGTGAGTTAGATGGTGGGTAAGTGGCTAATTGTGGTTTAAGATCTGGGATGTGGATATAATCCGTAGAATTTTGTAAAATGGTTCTAACATCGTTCACGATGTCCCACCAATCTTTAATGCTTTTGTTAATTTAGGGCGGTTAGCTCAGCTGGTTAGAGCGCACGGTTTACATCCGTGAGGTCATAGGTTCGATCCCTTTACCGCCCACCAGACAAGTATTTACAGCTTTTTCTTTGCCATTTATTTAGGTTACTATTATAATTGCAACATCAATGGGGGATCGTCTAACGGTAGGACTCTGGGTTTTGGTCCCAGCTATCGGGGTTCGAATCCCTGTCCCCCAGCCAGAACGGTCTCTTTTAAAAATTCCACAAATTTTGAGCGGGCTGGTCTAGGACATTTTAGTCCTTATAACG
>CAZLHE010000041.1:0-4743 GCA_964559585.1 uncultured Candidatus Saccharibacteria bacterium | reverse complement strand
AGTTACTCGCCAGTCCAACAATTGAGGTTTTGGGGTATTTAAATGATAAAGATAAGATAGATGTTATGAGAAACTGCAAAGCATTAATTGTCACTCAAAAAGAAGATTTCGGCATAGTCCCTGTAGAGGTTATGGCTTGTGGAAAACCCGTGATTGCTTATAACTCCGGAGGTGTTTTGGAAAGTGTTATCGAGGGTAAGACAGGTGAGTTTTTTGATCAACAAACTTCTGACTGTTTAGCTACTGTGTTAAGATCATTCGATACAAAAAAGTATTCTCCCGCGGATTGCAAAGAAAGAGCAAGAAGTTTTGATAGGTCTTTTTTTCAGAAAGAAATCAAAAGGTTGGTTAAGGTATAATATTATAAATCGGAATGTTGTACAGAAATTGTATTAAAAGAATAATAGACGTTGTTGGCGCGCTGGTCGGTTTGGTTTTGTTTTTTCCAATAATGATCGCTATATCTTTGTGGATAAAACTGGTATCTCCGGAAGGTCCGATATTTGCTGATATTCCTGAAAGAGTTGGGAAAGGAAAGAAATCCTTTCATTTTTATAAGTTTAGATCCATGTATCCTAATTCCCACGACATCTTGGTTAAAGATGTTCAGTTATATGAGAAGTATGTTAGGAATAATTACAAACTAGACTCAGAGGAGGACCCGAGAATTATTAAGGGGGGTGTGTTTATCAGAAAATCCAGTTTCGACGAACTTCCTCAGTTTTTAAACATACTAAAAGGGGAAATGAGTTTGGTAGGTCCAAGGGCCTACTATTTTTTCGAACTTGATGAACAGGCAAAAAGATTTCCGGAAGCAAGTAAGTATTTAGATAAAGTGTTAAGTGTTAAACCGGGCCTCACCGGTCTTTGGCAGGTAAGTGGAAGATCGGAGATAGGGTTTGTTGATAGGGTAAAGCTGGACGCAGAATATGCAGAAAAGTATTCTTTCTTGTATGATTTATGGTTAGTGCTAAAAACACCATACGTAGTTTTGACAAGAAAAGGAGCATTTTAATGGCAAGAACAAAATTTTGGGGTGCTGCTCAAACAAACGGCAATACAAAATTGCAGGATAGTGCCAAAGCTTCAAAGCCGGAAGTTTTGCAAAAACCAAAAACTGACGAAAATTTGCCCGGGAGTAATAAAAGTAATTTATTAACAGAATTTCACCCGGCAGGAAATAATAACTCTATGAAAAAACTAAGAAAATTAGGTTTAACAATTTTACTTCCTCTGGTTGTAATTTTAATTATTCTTTACATTATAGCTGTACGTCCCGCGATGGCGCTTTATGGTACCGCAAAGGTTTTGAAAAATGATGGTTCCCAGATAAGCGAATCCCTTAGGGCAAGGGATCTTGTCGCTTTGGCGGAAGCTCTGAATAAGGCAGAAAAGGATTTAAATGCACTCAAAGCCGATAAGGAGAAGAAATTTGGATGGGCAAAAAATCTTGGTCTTTTTAAAGCTAAGGAATTCTATGCGGACTCGGACCGCTTTATTAATGCTGGTCTTTACGCTATCGATGCTTTAAGAGAGACATCAACAATAATTACACCTTTTGCCGCCGCCGCGGGTCTTAAGATATCTCCCGATCAGGAGGTTGTAAAAGCGGAGGGTTTAATGGAAGCCTTCCAGGGGTGGATTTCAGTTATGCCCCAGGTTGCGGACCAGATGGATGGTGTAATTTTGAAAATATCTAAAATTGGCGATGAATTAAAGTCAATTAATGTAAATAAATACCCGAAAAAAATCGGAAAATTCGCGTTAAGATCAAATATTGCATTTATTAAAGACACACTTTCCCAAGCAGATACTTACGCCCCCGATATTAAAAAGGCCCTGCAGATAATTCCTCAGGTTTTAGCGGTTGGAACTCCTACAAAAAGATACATGATAATAATGCAAAACGATAAAGAAATAAGACCCACCGGAGGGTTTATGACCAATTATGCTACCTTTAAGATCACAAATGGTCTTTTGGATTCCGATTTCACATCAAAGGATATGTACAGTGTAGATCTAACTTTGCAGATTATTGATTACTATTATACTTTCCCAAGTGCGCCGACTCCCTACACGAGACTTTTAAAGGTTGAACACTGGTTTGCAAGGGACATGAACTACTCTCCGGACCTTCCAACGTCTATGACTGATTTTATGAAGTTTTATAACTTGGCAGGAACCATAAATCCTTACGAGATAAAACAGGTCGATGGGATATTTATGATTGATACTTATGTAATTCAGGAACTTTTGGAAGTCACGGGTCCTGTAACTGTAAATGGTGTTACATACACCAAAGATAATGTGGTTTTAGAGCTTGAAAAAATCGCGTCCTTAGCACTTGCTGAACAAACAAACCGAAAGAAAGTTCTTGGAGATTTGATGCAGGCGATGCTTCTTAATGTTTTCCAATCGGACAGCGATATTTGGCCCAAACTTATTGAGAAGGGTGCAGATCTCGCAAAAAGAAAGCACGTTTCGTTGTATTTGTTTGATACCGAAGCCCAAGCTCTGGTGGATAGCTACGGTATTGGGGGGAGAATCCAGGACAAAGTAGTCGGAGATTACTTAATGGTTGTTTCGACAAATCTTGGTGGCGATAAGACGAATTGGTTCACGCACAAGGAGATTACACACACACTTGCAAAAGAGGGTGCGAGATGGGCAGACACAGTTAATATCAAGTATACTTACACGCAACCTGACGGAGACTACGCATCGTTTGTTAAAAGGTTTAGAGATTGGGTCAGGGTTTATGCTCCCGCCGGCTCCGAACTTATATCAGTAGCAGGCTCGGAAGACGAAAGTTTGAACCTCTCTGACCAGGAAAGAGATAAAGTATGGTTTAGCGGATATATTGAACTTGGACCCGGAGAGGTAAAAGAAATGACATTTAAGTATTACCTGCCGGAAAACACAGTATTAGGTAATACTTACAACTTAACTATTCAGAAACAGGCGGGAATTGATAAAGAGAATTACATAATAATAACTAACGGAAAGAAGCAGAACATCGAGCTGACGACCGATAAAAAAATAACTGTTCAGTTGTAAAGGATTTATTATTAAGTAGTTTTAAAAGCCCCGCTTTTTTATGCGGGGCTTTTTGTCCATGAAAAGATACAACACACAAGCTTTTGTTTTAAAAAACATTAAATACAAAGATTCAGACAAAATTTTTACCTTGTTTTCTAAGGATTTGGGTAAAATATCCGCCGTTGCAAGAGGGGTTAGAAAAATAAGTTCACGAAGAGCCGGAAATTTGGACACGCTAAATCTTGTTTCTATTTCTATTAGAGAAAATCTAAATGCGTTTAATGATATCGAAGAAGTAAAAACCATCGAATCCTACAAAGATTTGAAAAAAGACCTTAAAAAGTCTTTGAAAGCTTATTATCTGATTGAACTTATTCACAAATCTATCGAGGAGGGGGAGCAAAACGAAGACCTGTTTGATCTTTTGCGGAAAAGTTTGGAGATAATGCAAAAAACTTCCGATCCGGATTTTGTCGTGAATTATTTTGAAATGCATCTTATGAATCTGCTGGGTTATAAAATGACTTTGGATAAATGCAGAGTTTGCGGAAGGGCTCTTACTAAATTGTGGTTAAAATACTTATTTAATGTAGAAAACGGGTCTTTTGAATGTGAGAAGTGTTCGAAATACGGAGTGGGTATCTCAAAAGAAGCAGCTTTAGGGATGTTTTATCTTTATAAATTAAAAACAACCCCGGATTTAAAGAACGTTGCATCGGAAATAGATAAAATAATGAAAATATATATTGGAAGAAAACTGGAAAGTAGGTTTAAAAGCCTAGAGATAGATAAAGGTTAATTTGATATACTTTTTAAGATGAAGGAAGGTGATAGTTTACAACAAAAAATAGTCGCCTTATGTAAAAGAAGGGGATTTGTGTTCCCGGGTTCAGAGATTTATGGAGGACTCGCAAATACTTACGATTATGGGCCGCTTGGTGTTTTAATGATGAGAAATATCCAAAATCTTTGGTGGGAGAATTTCGTCACAAAACGAAAAGATATGTATGGTTTGGACACTGCTGTTTTAATGTCCCCAAGTGTTTGGATTTCCTCAGGGCACACTGCCAGTTTTAATGAAGTGTTAATTGATTGCAAAGATTGCAAAAACAGAACCGGTGCGGAAAAAATGATTGAAGATTATCTTGAGAAGGTTGGAAAACCCGCCAGTGTTGAAGGAAAGCCGGTTGAGGAACTTGAGCAGATTATAAATGATCACAAAATTGTATGTCCCGAATGTGGGGAGTTCAAGTGGACCAAACCAAGAAAATTTAATAATCTTTTTGAGACAAATATTGGGATTGTTCCTGAAAATCAATCTCTAACTTACTTAAGAGGGGAGCTTGCTCAGGGAATGTTTGTAAACTTTAAAAATGTTTTAGATACAATGAGGCCGAAACTTCCCTTTGGGATTGCCCAGCAGGGGAAAGTTTTTAGAAATGAGATAACTAAGGGAAACTTTGTTTTCAGAACACTGGAGTTTGATCTTATGGAATTTGAATACTTTTTTAATTCTCAAAAACAAAAATGGGAAGATGTTTTTGAATATTGGAAGAAGGAAATGAAAGATTGGACAGAGTCACTTGGGATACCTTCTAAGAAACTTCGATGGAGGGAGCACTCTGCTGAAGAAAGAGCTCACTATTCGGTAAAAACTGAAGATTTGGATTTTGAATTTACCGTTGGTTACAAAGAAATGTTTGG
>CAZLHE010000040.1:0-5225 GCA_964559585.1 uncultured Candidatus Saccharibacteria bacterium | reverse complement strand
TTGATTCAAAGGAAACCGAGGCCTCTTAGGCCTCGTGAGGTTCATTGAGTAACTTGGTGGGGTAAATAAATTAAACTGTTGGTCTCAAATCCGGAATGTAGATATGCTCGCTTCTCCTTTCAAAAATGGTTCTAACATTGTTTACAGTGCGGAGCCAAGTATTAGGTTAGTCAGTATTTCCACGAACCTACTTCTTAAACTTCCCCGCATGTCCAATTCCAAAGTATATACTTACTGGAATATTGTATTTCTTTGACGCTTCATTTAACTTCCGTTCCGCTTCCAAGTAATAATCATAGAATAAACTACTATCAAAAAATATTTCTTTCATAGCATTTAGCTTATCCGGATAATATTTCTTTAATACCTTTTCAACTCCAACAAAGTTTGATCCTGTTGTGTTAAAACTTTCTGAAAAAGCATGCTTAACCCCTGCTTTCTTTAGCTCCTTAAATATCTTGTCAGGATTAGTAAAAAAGGGCCAGTAAGGTCCAACCATTGCGCTTACGGGCACACCCTCATCCGAAAGCTTCCTCATTGCAATTAGTCTTTCTTTTGCGGTAGAGGAGTGAGGTTCTACTTTTTTCCTCCACTGCTCATTAAGGGTATTAAATGTCAAGCTCACATCTACATTTTTGAATTTTTTTAGTAAATCTAAATCTCTAAGAATCAAATTTGATTTAGTAAGTATACTAACCGAAGTAGGGTAATCAATTAATTCCTCTAATATTTTTCTTGTGAGCTTATACTTCTTTTCTACCCGTTGATATGGATCCGTTACGGTACCAATATAGATGGTTTCGCCCCTGTATTTATCTGATTTAAGCTCTTTCTTTAGTACTTCTGGTATGTTTACCCTGACATCCACGAATTCGCCCCAAGGTTCTTCGTGATTTGTGAATCTTTTCATAAATCTGGCGTAACAATACTCGCAAGCATGCTCACAGCCTACGTATGGGTTTATTGACCAGCCACCACCAGGAAACCCGCATTTTCCTATAGCGCTCTTACATTGTATTTCTCTTATTTTCATAATGATTTATTAATAACTTTATTGATTTTATCATTTTATCAAAATGCCCAACCTTTCTCTTGAGTTTTAGTTGTTGTTTATATATAATCCCCTTGTCCTTTAAAGGGCGGAAAGGGGGTTTTCGGTTGCTTTGGAAATAACAATTGCAAGATTGTCTCATTTTCCGAAAACACCCAAAAACCAAACATGACAAAAGCAAGAAAAGTTCATAATGAAAAATCTGCAATGGCAAAATTTATTTCTGACAAAGACTTGCAGATGAAAGAACTCCGTGTGGGAGATATGATCAACGGGGTAGTGGTATCAGCTAGCCACAGAGAAATTTTAGTTGATGTGGGAGCAAAATCAGAAGGTATTATTACCGGTTCTGAACTTGCAGATGCAGATAAGTCATTCAAAAGTTTAAAACCAGGAGATGCCATTTCAGCAAAAGTAGTCCAGGCTGAAAACGCTCAGGGTTATGTAGTGTTGTCACTTAAAAAAGCTGAAAAAGATATGAAGTGGAAAGATGCCGAAGCGGCATTTGAAACTGGCTCCGTGCTTGATGCCGTTGTCATTGAATACAACAAGGGAGGGCTTTTGTGCGACTGTCTAAGCTTAAGAGGTTTTATACCTCTTTCTCATTTAGATAGAGTTCACTTCGCGAATGATGTTGCAAAATTTGCAGCGGGGAGTGAGACGGAACTAAAGGAATCCCTAAAGGTATTATCTGGAAAAATATTAAGAGTAAAAGTTATTGAGCTTGATAAAGAAAAAAATAGATTTGTACTCTCTGAAAAAGACGCATTGACTTCTTACAGCGAAGAGTCCAGAAAGAAAAGACTTTCAGAG
The DNA here is from genome assembly GCA_964559585.1 of uncultured Candidatus Saccharibacteria bacterium. Taxonomy (GTDB): domain Bacteria; phylum Patescibacteriota; class WWE3; order UBA101185; family UBA10185; genus JAAZNV01. Next base: position 3,361 of record CAZLHE010000040.1, on the reverse strand, counting down.
ATCGCAATTGGAAGTACTGTTGAAGGGATAGTTACAGGAATTATGCCGTTTGGAGTTTTTGTTGACCTTGACGGAGTAGAGGGGTTAGTTCATATCAGTGAAATCGCATGGGAGAAAGTAAATCACCCATCTAACTATTTCAAAGTCGGGCAGAAAATCCAAGTAATGGTTCTTGGCGTTGATGAGCAGTCAAATAAACTTGCACTAAGTGTTAAAAGACTTACCCCGAATCCTTGGGAAACGGTTGCAGAGAAATATCCTGTTGGTACAACAATAAAAGGTACAGTTAGTAAGATAGTACCCTTTGGTGCTTTTGTAACTATCGAAAAAGGACTTGATGGTTTAATTCACGTTTCGGAGGCTGAGTCACCTTTGAAAGAGGGGGACGACGTTGAGGCAGTCGTAATTCAGGTTGATGGTGAAAACCAAAAACTTGCATTAAGCACAAGAAGCCAAGATAAGGAATAAGTAACCCTGCCGGATTTTTGAAAAAAGGCAAGATGTCTAAATTTAAGACGGTTTATACCTGTAAAAATTGCGGTTACACATCATATCAATGGGTGGGACAGTGCCCGGAGTGTAGTGAGTGGAATACCTTTGTTGAGGATGTGATTGCTTCAAAAGAATCTAAAACATCTGGGCAAATAAGGCCTTCAGCAGAACCCGTGAAATTATCCTCAGTTATGACATCTCCCACAAAAAGAATTACATCCGGAATTGGTGAATTTGATCGTGTGCTTGGTGGGGGGTTTGTTCCGGGGCAGGTGGTTTTGTTGGCAGGGGAACCCGGTATTGGAAAAAGCACAATCATTACTGAAATTTCCAAGAGCTTGAAAGACATAAATATTTTGTATGTTTGTGGTGAGGAAAGTGTAGAGCAGGTAAAAATTAGAGCCGAAAGAATGGGGTATAGCGCGGATAATCTTTTAATGCTTTCAGAAACTAACGCTGAGTCAATAGTTTCTAATATTGAAAAAAACAAGGATGTGGGGCTTGTTATTGTGGACTCTATCCAAACTCTTTATTCGGATGAATTACTTGGTACTGCCGGGTCTTTGGTTCAAGTCAGAGGATGCACCCAGATGCTGACAAATGCCGCCAAGTCATCTGGAATACCGCTTGTTTTAATAGGCCATGTTACAAAGGAAGGTGTGGTTGCCGGACCTAAGGTTTTGGAACATTTGGTAGATACAATTTTGTATCTTGAAGGAGACTCCCAACATTTATTTAGAGTATTAAGAACCACAAAAAACAGATTCGGGCCAGTATCTGAGGTTGGGATATTTGAGATGACAGAGAAGGGAATAAGAGAAGTACTAAATCCGTCAGAACTTTTCTTAAAACAAAGGATGCTGAACGCAGCGGGTTCCTGCGTAACCGTTGTGATGGAAGGTTACAGGCCTTTGCTTTTTGAAATTCAGGCTTTAACCGTAAAAACATCTTTCGGATACCCAAGAAGAACCGCAAGTGGCTTTAGCAACACAAGACTTCAGGTTTTGATCGCGATTTTGGAAAGAAGAGCGGGAGTTAGCTTGAGTAATTATGATGTTTATTTAAGTATTGCCGGGGGATTTAAGGTAAACGAGTACGCTGCGGATCTGGCCGTTTGTTTGGCAATAGCATCTTCCGTTAAAGATAAACCCGTAAAGGAAGGAACGGCTGCTTTTGGGGAGTGCGGACTTAGCGGAGAAATAAGACAAGTCCCGCACCAGGAAAGAAGAACAAGAGAAGCAGGAAAATTAGGTTATCCAAATGTAATAAGCTCGGATCATACATCAAACATTATAGATGCAATGAATAAAGCCCTTTAATTTTTCAGCTAATACTCTAATGTTCACTTGTAGTTTTCCTTTTTCCTATAGTCTAATATTAAGTCAAGATGGTAAAAACGCCAGACTCAAAAGTGAATAAAAAAAGACCAACTCTAAAAGAGGCTCACATTGTCCTAAGAGTTATATGTGCCGTTTTGTTTTTTGTGTTAGGGTACAGCGTTTCAAAAGCACTTCTTTTTTCAAATCGTACATTGTTTGGATTTCATACAATAATAGAGGTATTAGCAGGTGGGGGGCTTTCGGTACTTGGATACTTTGTTTTTCCGCTTCTACTTGTAAAGTTAAAATACTGGCTGGAAGGATTGGTGGTTGCTACTGTTTCTAGTATAGTAACCGCTTTTTGGGATCAGCAATCAAAAAGGATTCAGCAGGCTCGAAGAGGCAAGCAAAAGATGAAAGCAGAGGAGAAGAGTATAAAGGAAAAACAGGAGATAGAAAACGCCATTTTGCTTGATACATCGGTTCTTGTAGACGGAAGGCTTTTGGATGTGGTTAAAGCAGGTTTTATGGACAGGCCTTTCATAATTCCTCAAAATGTTATAAATGAGCTTCAAAAACTTTCCGATACTAAAAGCAAGGTCAAAAGAAACAGAGGAAGAATGGGTTTGGATTTGGTGAAAGAACTGAAGAGAAGAACCAGAGTATTGATTCCGGATATTAAAACAAAAGAGAAGGAAGTTGACAGGATCCTTATAGAATACGCCAAGGAGAAGAAGGTAAAGCTTATGACACTTGATTTCAACCTGAATAAAGTTGCCAAGGTATCGGGAATAAAGGTTTTAAACATGAACGATCTTATAAATGCCTTAAAGACCGTCATGCTTCCGGGGGAAGATTTTACGATAAAGGTACTTCAGCAGGGGAAGGAGAAAAAACAGGGAATAGGCTATCTTTCGGACGGAACCATGGTTGTTATTGAAAACGGTATTGATAAGGTAGGGCAGGATGTAAGCGTTAAAGTTTTGAAAGTTATTCAGTCTTCAGCTGGAAAGATAGTATTTGGCGAAATGATAACCAAGTAGGGTTTACCTGGCACTCCCTTACAAATCTAGTGTTTCCCCACTAAAACCTATAAAGACAATAAAAAAACGTTCCACATGGAGCGACATACAAAGCGGCAACCGTAGAACGTTTTTAGAAGCGTGATCCCGTCAAGTGACGGAATGAGACCATGCCTCCAAGCAGGCGAAGCATGATAGCTTACTTAATGTTAATTTACCTTTTTTAAAAAAAGTAACAAGCGACGAAGGTTGAGAGTTTGGGGGTTGGAAAGCATTGATTAAGCAAAAATTCATTAGAATTCCAATGCGCATTGTGTCTTTATACATATTTACATAAATATGGTAATATGGTATTTTAATAATGAATAGCCAAACACACCATCCTATAAGATAGTGAAATTTATAAAAATGGTTGTGGATAAGTATTTATTTTGGGGATAATTATGAACGAAAAGAAGCAACAAAAGGTAAAAACTACCTTATTAATAGATAAAACTCTAAGAAAACTGGCCAAAGTATATGCGATTC
>CAZLHE010000039.1:1555-5360 GCA_964559585.1 uncultured Candidatus Saccharibacteria bacterium | reverse complement strand
GCAGTTCCTCCACTTAATACTACTCGTTTAATACTAGCAGAAGGATTGTGATTTGTGAAGAAAACTGTAGCCCTTTGAACTTCCAAAACTAGATTATCAATAACCGGCTTTATAACAGCTGCTACTTTTCCCTCACCCTGAAAATCATCCAAGCCATAAACTTTTTTGTACTCTTCGGCCTGCTCATAATCTAAAGACAGTGACTGCATAATGGTCTTTGTAAGAACATCACCTCCAATTGGGATTGCTCTTGTGAATCTCACAAATCCCCCGTAGCAAACAACAATCAGAGAATTTGAATATCCCATCTCCAAAATCATAGTACCTGAGGGGTTTTCTTTCGTGTCTCCCAAAACTCTTCCCAAAGCTATTGTTTCAGGCTCAATAGCTTTTGGGGTTAACTTTGCTTTTCTCAGTATTTCAACATATTTTTCAACAATGTCTTTCCTTGCAGCAACAATTTGAACACTCATTTTTCCTTTATCAGAAAAGTCCTGCTCAAGTTTCTGGTAAGAAACATTTACCTGATCAAGGGGCAGGGGAATGTACTGCTCTGCTTCAAACTTAATAGAACTTTTAAGTTCCTTATCGTTCATTGCCGGAAGTTTAATAATTCTCATGAAAACGTTGGTTTCATTGACACTTGTGATAATGTCCGAAGAACTAAAACCAACCTCCGAAAAAAACTGCTCCAAGGATTGTGATATAAGCTTTAAATCGTCCGGGGAGTTTATATCCATTGAAATTTTAGGATTGGAATAGTTCCCAAAATTATTTAGGATTATTTTGTCTTTTTTGAAGTCAAGCTCAACAGCCCTGAAACTTCTTTTTCCAATGTTTAATCCTATTATGGGCATACCAAAATTTTACATTAGTTCGGCCTGTTAGACAACGGATCCGTGGTCGATTTCTGATAAATTACAAAATCCATATATTCCGGGGCAGAGGCGCTTGATTTCAAGACCTTTACAGTCTTGACGGCATTTCCAGCCCTGCCGATTGAAGTTATCAAAATTCCCTGGCTTGGTAGCGAATGTCCGCCGGACGGGACAATAACTATAGAGGTATCTGCATTAATAGGTTTTATTCTTAACACCTTTGGTGTATACGGGGTTGAAACAGTAAAACAATTTGGGTAACCATGCAGTGCTAAGGCATCAGAAAAATTATTTATATATCCACTGTAGCCAACTGGATTGTAAGCGTAAATATTAGCCGCCGTCCCACTGCTTTGATCATAAATATATGAAGCGTATATAGATGCTCCACCGCTCCAACAAACATCCAACGAGCTATTTGTTACATAACCGTTAAGCTTTAGTTGAGAAACCTCACCGTTTTTTCCGGCCATTTCAAAAGGATCTGCACTTGCTCCTGCAAAAGAAAGTGCTGCGTCAGCTCTTACAGCTTGCCCAAGAAACCCATTAATTTCCAAGGAGCACGCCGTCCCACAACTTCCAAAATTAATATAGTCTCCCAAAGTATCGTTTGAAACAACCAGCAGTCTTTCTACCAAAGCTTCGGCAACCGCCCTTGCCCTTGAAGAATTATCTGATTCCGAAACATCTCTTAGCGTTTTGATAAATCTGTTTGAAACAACAACTCCAACAGATAAGGCAAGAGCACTAATTATGACCATTATCACAAGGGTTTGTCCTTTTTCTTGTATCTTCTTCATTCTCATCAGTTATTTTCTTTAATTATGCATAAGTTAGTAGGTATTTCTTACCACAACAGTACTTTGAATCGATGTTTTACCAGTATAGGAACTGCTCGCAGTTACTTGAGCTTGAGAAAATTTTATGTTTACATTCACAATTTGAGGATTATACCCAGAAACCGAGAAACAATTAGAACCAGATATACATTCTGCTACTACTCCACCGGGATTATTGCTGGAAGTTATATTCGTCCACGCTCCGGAGCCACCTACCCGTCTCCTTATCAATCCAGAGTCGCCAGAGTTAACATCGTACTCAATAATTGGACCGCCCTTCGTTTCAAATTTAAGTAAAATACCTGAGGCGTTAGGTGCGGGTGTAGTTACACTCCTGGCGTTCCTAAGTTCTCTTTCTATCTTTAATGAAACAAAATTAGACTGCTGTTCAATTTCAGTCATAACTTGTGTTTTATTATTGCTCCTTACCAGAGACATTAAAATATCGTTTGTAACACCAACAGACACTGCAAGAAGAACGACCACGAGCATAAGCTCAATAAGTGTGAAGCCTTTTTGGTTATTTTCTGCTTGTTCCGGAAATTTAACTTTCATATCATCTCCCTCGCCAATTAGTTAAATCGGTTTGTATATATGCACCATGAGTATCATTACCAACCTTCCATGTAACCGATACAGAAACCCTAACAACACCACCGCTTTCTGCAGCAGTAAAAGAACGGGTTATTGCTTCGGTTCCGGTTCCTTCAGTCGTAGCGGAAGTATTAAACCCCGAACCGTCAACTTTCATGGAACAGGGGGTAGCTCCACATTGACTAACCATAGACAAAAAACCAGGAGCTTCCCAGGTTGCGCTGTTATCTCTAAAGGCTCTAACAAGTTCAACCTCTCTGTTTGCAATTTTTGAACCTTCCAACAAAAGTTTGCTTTTTAAGGAAGACCTCATTGTTGATATCGAAAGAGAAACTAACGAAGTTATAACAATTATAGCAATCCCCAAGGCTGCAATGACCTCAACTAAAGCTATCCCTTTTTCCTTTGTATTTTTATAGGTATGTTTGTCTTTTATTAGTATTTTTCTATTCATTTGTGGAATAAATTAAACCGTAACTATTAAAGAAAACTCTTTTTAGCTCTGTAGCAGAATATCCAACTAAAGCAGCACCGGAACCGCTTGATATTAAGGAGCTGGCTATGTCTCCATTGGACATATCGAAAAAAACACACGTTGAAGCATTTTGTATTTTTAAATCTGACCCGAAAGAGCCCTTTCCCTGATAAACTCCCGCTGCGTAGGGCGGACCGGCAGGACAGGCTGCGGATGATATGGAAACAAAGTAATCATAAGCAGACTGTCCATTGACAAATTTAATTCCCCAGTACTTTATGTATGTACTACCCAGCAGTTGGTCTGACAAAGCTCCAGTCAAAGCTTTGTTTTGGACAGTCCTCATATCACTTTTCAATTGCTCCTGTGCCTGTTTTAAGTTTTGACTTCTAATGTAATTAGAGAAACCGGGGATAAGTCCAGCAGATATGATACCGATAATAGTAACAACTATCATAAGCTCAAGAAGAGTAAAACCTACAGAAAATGTGGTTTTTCTGGGCAGACTCATATGAATTTATATTATCACAAAAGCTACGGCGAGATTAGATTTAGGTTGTTGCCTACCTCATACATCAAGTTGTCATTACCGCCATCGTTTACCATTTCATCCGTCATTGATTCAAGTTTTGCGTTCAACTCGTAGCCGTTGCTACCCCTAATATATGAGTAGCGATACGTAGCATCGTTTATGGGATCTGCTGGAAGCATTGGTATGTAGGAAGATAAGTTATCAAAAATCCATCCTTTGTTTGATTTGTTTAAAGAGGTGCTTCCATCCGGAAGGGTGGTGCTTAATCTTAGCACTCCTTCGGTGTCGGGATAATATTTTTTATCAAGCATAAATTCACTTATGGCCCGGTCAATTTTTGAAATATCAGAAATCCTTTTTCCATCCCGTGCTTGTTTGTTCCTTTCAATGGGATTGTAAGCAACAACCGCAAGGGCAAGAAGCAAAAGGGCAATGGTTGAGGTTACAAGAAGTTCAACAAGAGTAAATCCCCATTGTTTTGAAAAGT
>CAZLHE010000039.1:0-1455 GCA_964559585.1 uncultured Candidatus Saccharibacteria bacterium | reverse complement strand
AGCTCAATGAGAGTGAAACCTTTTTGATTAGCTTTGTTTTGCCTTTTCATATTTATTTTAAGTTTATCCGTTATTACGAAATTGCTGTACAAACAGAAACATTCGTGGTGGTTGCGACATCGCACTTACATGACTTTATTTCTTGATTCGTGGAAATATACTTATAACAGTTGTCAGCGTTCACCTTCCACAGCACATAAATCGCAAAGGCATTACTGGGCGCGTCATATTTGTAAACAAACCCTTCCGGCCAAGTACTTATATATACATTTAAAGATACATTCGCGCTGGGAACAGTGAGCGGGTTTCCAGGAGTAGTTGCACCAACACTAATAGGGAAACTACCTTCCCCGTAGTAGTAAGACTCAATTGCTGAAACCACTTTTGTTAGATTAGCAAGATTTACACCATCGTGCGCGCGATTCTGCTGTTGAGCTCTATTAATTATAGAGATAGAGACTCCACTCAGGATACCTATCACAGAAACCACAATCATAAGCTCTATTAAGGTAAAGCCACGTTTCCCACCTCTACATTTTTCCATTTAGGGTCGAGGCGCAGTCTTTTCAAGGACTGCACCACAAAAACAAGTCAGATCAAATTAATATAGTGCCGTACAGCTTGCTCCAGCAGCAGTACAAAGATACATTTTTGAGTCAGCACTTCTGTACATAATAGTATTTGCTGAACCATAGGACTTAGCTACAATCTTATATGTAGTTGTCGGTACACCTGCAACGATAGGTGCTGTACAACCACCAGTTGGCGCATTAGTATTTGCGCCAATATCACCACCACAATAGAAAAAGAAACATTGATTGGCGGCAGCACCATACCAAGCATTCGCGCCTGCATTACAACCCTTCGTACCTCCTATTGGAAGCGCACTTCCTGTGACGCTAAATAGGCAAGTAGCTTCGGTTACGCCAGTGGAGCATGTAGTTCCATTTGCTAGTATACTTTGAAACTCTGATATAAACTCAACCTCATCTGGAATTCTACCTGTTGCACTTATAAACGAAGAGGCTCCTAGTGCTAACTTATTCATAGTAGCTTTGGTGTTTGCATCCCTTGCTTTGTTTTGAGCAGCTTGTGGATTAATAATTGCAATCAAAACTCCGGACAAAATACCTATGATAACAATAACTATCATAAGCTCAATAAGCGTGAAACCCTCAGAAATTGCACCTAAAAAATTTTTAGATTTTTTCACTTACAATCCACCCCCTCCCGAAAATATAACTTTTTACGAGTTTATAAAACATAATTTGGGCAGCAATAAATCTCAATATTGCTTATTTTAAGTATGATGTTTAGAGTATTTAAAGTCAAGAAAAATCGGTTTTACTGAAAGACTTACCCCAGTTTAATTTATAGGTCCACCAGCTGAGTATAAACCAGCATCTATAAAAGATGCGGCATAAGGATAGGATTTATAGACAACAACAATCCTGG
>CAZLHE010000038.1:0-5443 GCA_964559585.1 uncultured Candidatus Saccharibacteria bacterium | reverse complement strand
CGTTGCTAGTTGGTGCAGCTCATCAAAGACTGCGTAGGATATTGTCATGACAATAGAAAGGGGTATGTCTTTTGTGGCATTAAAAAAGGCAATACATAAAATTATGAAAAGAATAAAGTGGCCTGATATCTCCGAGGGCTCATTCCCAACTATTGATCTGTTTACCACCTCTCCATTAATCGAGGAGAGAGCGTAGATAAGAAGCATTATTAATATTGCAAGTATCCAGTTTCTTAAAATCTTCACTTATTGATTGTATCATTTCCTTTTTATTCTCAGGTTTTTTGGATAAAAAACCAAAAATTGCAGATGCAATAAATAGACAGATACTAAAATATAGATAGAACTCCTGTGGAATATTCTCTATAAACGCCAGATATGAACTTTGGTAGCTTTGTGATGTTTCCATAACTTCAAAAACCCCGTTATTCTTTTCTTCTGTTGTATCTTCATAGTTTGAAACGCTGTAATTTATTTCCTCCACATACCCGTCGTAGATTTTTTCACCCCATATATTTTTCTTGGGTGTAAAATAAGTTTTTCCATCTTTCAAACTTTCTATTTCAAACCAAAGATAAGTTTTACTAACCTTTAAATTTTGAAATCTAATAAGCATGTTTTCAGATATTTTCGGCAAATAATCCGTAGAAGAGAAACTTCCCACCCACTCCCTATTCTCAGGATTAAATATCTCTACAGTCCCGTTTCCTGTCAAAGGCTTAACCACAAAATCTTTATTTTCATAACCTGAAAAAAGATAGGAAAAGTAAACTTCAGTTTCGGTGTTTTCTGAAACTAAATATTCCTTTAAAGAGAAGTCGAAATTAGTAAACAAAGCATAAGAGACACTAACTAAATAAAATAGGACAACAAAAAAGATAAATGTTTTAAAAAATATTGTTCTCACACAGAGTTATTTTTGCTGAAGGTAGGTAAGAAACAAGATATTAAAATCTACTAAGAATGGAATTTATCTTAAATGCCAATAAACAGTCATATAGCCGCCACCATGGAATATGAAAACACCGTTTCCCCCATCGCCCATGCAGTTTCTACAAAAATAAGCTTTACCGTCAGCAACAGCATAAACTATTGATCCGACCTTTCCGTGCATATCATACGCGGGGTGAACTTTCCCACCATAATATATCGAAGACCAGCAGGTGTATCCAAAACCCTGAGAAATCGTTGGGCTGCTAAGCGGCCATCTCCAGCTCCCCTCCCCTAATGTTTTGTTTGTTGCAGAACTACAACCGGTATTCCAATACACCGTCTTTTTCTCAAGTTTCTTTGCAGGATCAACATAATTTGAGTAATACCAATCCCACCCCTCTATATCTTTAAATGACGAATACTTATAAACACCGAAATGTACGTGATCCCCAAAAGAATATCCCGTGTTACCCTGAATCCCGATAGCATCTCCAGCTTTAACATCTTTGGATTTTTCATTTTTTAGTACTGCAACAGCCCTGGTAATTTGCAAAAGCTCTTTTCTTGCATCCTCCAGTCTCTTTTGAAATTTCGTCTCATCATTTTGTGTCTGTTCAAGTAAAGCTTCTTTAACATTTTTTTGATCTTCTAAGGACGCTCTGTATGAATCAAGGTTTGCCTTCTCAACCTCAAGCTGTCTCTTTAGAGTTTCCTGTTCTTGTTTTGATTCCTGAAAAAGTCTTTTCTGTTCTTCAAAATTTCTCTTGGATTTATCCATATCCTTAATCATTTTGTCGTCGTTTATTTCCATCACTTTTAGATACTCTGATTTTTTTACAAGCTGGTTCAAAGTATCACTTCCAAAAAGAATCATCAAAAACGAATCGTCCTTCTCCTTGTATCTTTCTCTCATTCTTGAGCCTAAAACACCTTTTTGGTGATCTATAGATTTTTCCAGTTTATCTATTCTTTGAGCCAAATCACTAATGTCCCCTGCAAGTTTTTGAATCTTTTGTTCTGTCTTTTGAATATTGGCAATTGAGTTTTGAATTTTATACTGTGTAAGAGATATCTGCCCGTCCATACAAGAAATTTCGTTCTGAAGGGTAACCTCCTTGCCACGAAGGTCATTTAATACCTTCTCCAAACAAGAAACTTTAAGCTCGGGATTGGAAATGCTGTCGCATTTACTCGCTGCAATAACTGGGGTGACAAAAACTGATAAAATCAGCACAAAAGACGCAATAAAAGTACAGATAAAAAGGCTTTTGATCCTCATATAATTAGTATTTCAAATACTTTTTGATTGCTGTTTTGCTTCCGAAGTATCCAAGGAGAAACCCGGATAAGAGGAGGATAAAAGCAAGAACCGCAGCAAAAATTATCGGGTTTATGAAAAATCCCGGGATAAAACCAATAGCCAAACCCTTTGAGAATATCCCCCATCTATCTATACCTACTCCCAAAAGTATGATTACAACAGAGGCCGCAGCTGCTGAAACCATGCTAAAAAATACCCCTTCGTACATGAACGGGTCCCTAACATACGAATCGGAAGCACCCACAAGCTTCATTATTTCAAGCTCCTTTCCCCTAGCGTTAATAGATGTTCTTAATGCGGAAATAATAACCGAGTACGAAATCAGGAAAAAGGAAACCACTAAAATGAAACCGACTATATAAACCGCCCTACTGGTTGAAGCAAATCTTGAGACAACATCTTTGTAAAACCTAACCTCCTCAACCCCCTCCTGTGATTTATATTCATTTGTCAGCTTGTCCAAATTTCCAATGTTTTTAGCCTTCACTTCAAGACTGGCAGGCAAAATACTTGCAGAAATTGATTCCAACAAAACCGGCTCATCCTTGTTTATCTCTTTGAAAATTCTTAAAGCCTCCTCTTTTGAAACGTAAGTTACAGACGCAACCCTGGCGTCATTCCCTATGTTTGCCTTCAAAGGCAGTATCTTGTCCTCACCAAAATCGTCTTTAAAAAAAATTGTTATCTGCGCCTGATCTTCCAAGTATCTCAAAGCCGTCTGGGAGATTACAACGACATCTATGAAAATCCCCAGCAATAAAAAGGTAATTCCCATCAAGAGAAAGTTAGATACGCTCATTAATTTCTCTTTCTGAAGATGTCTTCGTAGATTTTCCCAAAATTTCGGCATTTTTGATGGTTTTTTAGACACGATACTTTCCTCCTTCTTGATCTGAAATAATTTTACCTTCCTCAATCCTAATAACTCTTTTTTTGAGAGAGTCAACGATTCTTTCATCATGAGTTGCCATAATAACCGTAGTCCCAAGTGAATTAATCTTTTCTAAAATCTCAACTATTCCATCAGAGGAATCAGGATCAATCATTCCGGTTGCCTCATCGGCTACCAAAACATCCGGCTCGTGAGCCAAAGCTCTTGCAATTGCAACTCTTTGCTTTTCTCCACCGGAAAGCTGGCTTGGAAAATAGTCTTTCTGATTTGTCAAACCTACCAAACTTAAAATGTTTGGGATAATATTTTTCATTTCCTCTTTATTAGTACCAACAACCTCCAAAGCCACAGCAACATTATCATAAACAGTTTTTGAATCCAAAAGCTTGTAATCCTGGAAAACAACCCCGATTTTTCTTCTTAGATCAGGAACTTCCTCATGTGGAATATCCGAAACACTCTCGCCATTAAATTTAATTTCTCCCTCTGTTGGTCCTTCTTCTCCTATTAAAAGACATACAATTGTTGATTTACCGGCTCCTGAAGGACCCACAATAAAAACGAATTCCCCCCTATTAACATTGAACGAAACGCCGTCCAAAACTTTTATGCCCGGGATATATTCCTTCGATACTTTCAAAAACTCAATCTGATGCATTTTTTATCACTACCTCCGAAACATCAATTACATCCGTTTTTCCATCCTGCATTTTTGAAACACGTCCGTAAATTCCAACATATAAATTCTCGGCTAATGACAGTTTTTGATCGTTTGACCTTAAAAAATAAAGAACCTTTCCACCGGAGTCATTTAGTGAATAAGAAACATTTTCAAGGGGATAAAGCTCTGGATTTGAATACAAAACCTTACCCTCGTAATACTTTCGTTCCTCAATTGGTGCGGTTACTTGAGTTTGATTATTGCTTTTTTCATCTTTATTTAACCTTTGATTTATAAAATAACCGCCAAGAACTCCAATAAGGGTAAAGGAGATGAATACAAAGGCAAGTACGATTAATAATTTTCTGCCTTTTAGCTCTTCGGTTTTGGCATAAAGGCGTTTAAGCAGGTCTAACATAGTTAAGTCTATTATATATCAGAAGATTGGATATGTATAAACCAATAAAATTTGTTACAAAAATAAATTATAAGGATTTTTCTACTTATTACTTATATTGCAAACCACTAAAAACTCTTCTTCCTGTGGAAACATCTGAAGATAAACCATTTCCTTCCAGTACAAATACTCTTAAAAGGTTAATTAATGCGTTAGGAGGAAAAATTAAATACCTAAAGATATACAGGTATGATCAGAGTAACTTCTATACCTATCTGAATGTTGAGAAGTCCGGAAGTTCTTATGATGTGAATATAAGCTTTAAAGATGGGATGGATGTAGTGAGGGATTCATGCATTCCGATATATGCTGAAGAAAAAATTCTCACAAACTTTGGGTTTGAAGTAACAGAAGAATTAGTTAAAAAAGCTTTGACAGAAAACGAAAACTATTTATAAAGATATTTTGTGATGTTGACGTTATGCTCAACGAGAGTCTTTGCATAATGAGTCACACCAGATGTATCGGTTAAATAAAAATAGTAAGGTGTTGGCTGAGGCTCAACAACAGCCTTTAGTGAGGAAAGACTGACACTTGAAATCGGGGTCGGGGGGAGTCCAGCCTTTTCTCTCGTATTGTAAGGACTGTCAACCTTTAACTCCTCTGAAGTTAAATCATTCGGCCACCAATTAAGCTCCAGATACTGCTCCAAAGTTGGTATGCAATATCCGTTTCCTTTACACAGCCTTGTTAATGAAACTGCATATTGAATAGTGGCGTCTGCGTCGAGTTTTACCCCCTCCCTAAGCCTTTTTATCAAAATTCCTGCAACGATGGGTCTGTCCGCTTCACTGCTTACCTCTCTTTCAACAATCGAGGCCAGAGTGACTAATTGTTCTTTATTAAATCCGGACTTTCTGATGTTTTCTTCAGTCAAAACCTCGGCCGTTTTTTGATCAAATGTGTCTTTCAATAATTTGACTAACTCTTCTTCATTACTATCTTTGTTTATAAAATAAGTATCCGGGAAAAGATAACCTTCAAGCCCGGAAGCCGCATTTACAAAAGATGGGTAATCAATTTTTGGAAGCCTTTTTGTTGCGAGTCTTGCAAATTCCTCAGCTCGCCAACCTTCGATAAAGGTAACGGTTATATCGTTTGTCCCGTGACTTAGTTGCTTAACTAATTCAACTAAGGGGGTTCCAGCCTTTATGGTATATGTTCCTGCCTGAATACTTA
>CAZLHE010000037.1:0-5586 GCA_964559585.1 uncultured Candidatus Saccharibacteria bacterium | reverse complement strand
TCATCCCACATTAAAGGAAATATCTTTATAAAAAGGTCGCTTAATCCTAAACCCGGAACAAAACTTCTAAACTTCGCAAATACCATATATAAAAAATAATTTAAATAAATATAAAAGTGAGGCCAATCAAAATGCTTCGGATTAATTTCAAACCTAATTCCCAGCGCCGATCTTACAATAGTCGGCTCGTCGGGATGAAATATGAAAGGAAATCCATGCTCAATCCCTGCCAGCCTAACGGCTAAAGCCAAAACTACTATAAAAAGTAAGATCCAGTTATTTTGCTTTCGTAACATATATTCTCCAATATTCTAAACCGTTAATTATCAAAGAAGAGTCCTTTTCAACATAGTAATTGTTGTCATTTAAAGCATTACTTGGCATATCTTCGTTCATCGGAAGCACCAGTAAATCGTAGTTTGAGGGACCATAAGTTTTAACATAAAAAATCCTGGAATGGGGATAAATCGCACCCATTGGTTTAACATCGTAAAAACCCAGTTTTGGCTGACCTCCATAGCGTTTCAATATAAAATCCCTAAGCTCGTGTATACCGACTCCAAACGCCTTCTGAACCACTATTTTGTTTGCATTTTCAGAGCTTCCAAGCAGTGGACTTGTGTATGTAAAGTAGTAAGGATAAATCTTAATTAGCGGATAAACCCAAAACGCAATAGAAAGAATAATGACTGATGACCAAAAAAGAACCTTTGGTTTTTTAGTTTTACAAAAGGAAAGTATCCTTGAATATCCTATAACGGCAAGAAAAGCCATGAAAGGATAAATAACAATCATATATCTATCTATCTTCTTTGCAGGATAAATCATCGCGGCAACATACCCAAGATAAAAAACTGCAAGATATAAACCAAAATTCAAAAACTTACTTTTTGTATCCTTTAATATCCCCCCGACTTTTTTCAAACTCGTTATTAACCCTGCAATAAACCCAATTATTAAAAACGGGGATGCCTTGACTAAAATTACCAACGGATAAAACCAAAAACCCGGATCCTTTGTCTCCTCCCCAAGTAAAATCTGACTATGCCCTTTCCTTACACCTACTCGGACAGATTCGCTGAATATGAACGAAAGATAATAAACCGGTTTGACCCAAAGAGCGGGGAATAAAAGAAATGTGAAAAACACAAAAGAAAGAAAAGTCACCATACAGTACTTAAATATTCTCTTTCGTTGCTTTGAGACTATGAAATAGCTAATTGCATAAAATAAAACAAATAAAACCGCTCCTATCGAAACACTTTTTGTAAGAAAAGATAGGGCCAAAAAGAAGCCGGCTAGAATTTGATAGGCTACCTTTTCCTTTTTTAATCCTAAGAATGCAAAAATCAAAGAAAGTAGCAGTAAAAGCGTGGTTAATACATCCAAGTGATACAAGCGTGAGTTTCCCACAAAGAAAGGTTCGAAAGTGAAAAACACCACTGTTAAAAATGTTTTATAAAAACCAATAATCTTAGGTAAGATACAAAGTATTAGTATCAAAAGAACAAATTGGACAAGAACAAGTGAAGTTTTAGCAATCAAATCAAATGTTTCAAAATTGCTGTTGTTATATACAGTATCGTTTGTGATCTGTTTGTAAAGTTCAATCGGAATCCCAGTAACCCACATCAAAATTACACCTGGATGATAATGCTGGTAAGTTTTATCAAATTGCTGGTATTTTAAACCTACAACAAACTGCTCAGATCTGTAATGCCAATTTACAGCATCGGGACTAATAACATCTGTCTTTAAACCCGGCAGTCTGGTTACGAAAAATAGGAGCGAAAATAAAACAATAAGAAAAATTCTAGCCTGTTTATTTCTTTCTGCGCCGGATAGAAATTCAAATAGTCTACGCGTCTTTTCCAAGAGCATATAAAACTCCTCCGATTAAACTTACTCCGATTCTGGATATGTGATAAATAATTGAAGCACTCAGTGCCGCAGTTGCCGGAACCCCCACAATTGCAAATGTACTTATATATAAAGCATCCTGCACTCCAAAACCGTTCAATGACGGGATAAAAAAGCCTACTAGAGTAATTACAGGAAAGGCCAAAAAGGCATAAAAAATTGGAATTCTCACTCCGATAGCCATAAATGTGAAGTACTGAACAAAAATGGAGAGTACCTGAACGATTATTGAGGTCAACATCGCAAAGCCCAAAACCTTCGGATAATTCTTATAGATGATAAGGGCGTTATAAACTTTTCCTAAAAATTTAATCTTTCCGCTTAAAAGTTTAAGAGAAAAAATTCCAATATAAACACCAAGAACAAACCAAATAAGTATCATTAAAATTCCGAAACCTAAAGTTTTTGTCATGCTAAGAAGAGCTATCAGCGCTAACATAACAATTCCAGTAAACCTCTCTGTAAAAACCGACGAGAACCCTATTCCCGGATCCCCTACTTTTTTAGACATACGGTACATCTTGTAAACATCGCCGCCGATACTTGTCGGCATGAAGTTATTAAAAAAAGCTCCAGTAAAGTAAAGTGACAGAAGATATTTAACAGGCACACCCTTTGCTTTTTCATGAACTAGCAAAGACTTCCATCTAAATGAGCTGACGATATAGTGACCTACTATGAGCAAAAGTATTAAGGGTATAAATCTCCAGTCCAAAAGCTCAAAGTTCTTAATAAACTCGGCCTTATCTACCTTTTTGAGAACAATGTACAAAATAAGCGTAAGACTCACCAACACTTTTATGATCGTATTTAGCTTTTTGGTTTTCTCTTTTCTCTCAAACTGTGGATCCATTTTTTACCCTTTTGATAGTAAACTTTTAAATCTTCTAAACCAGGAGACGAAATCCTTCTTTGATACAAACTCCGCAATAAAAAATGACGATGCTAATAAAAAGGCAAATGGGACAAACATTAGTAACTTAATTTCCAAACTTGGAAAAACACACAACACGGATATAGAAAATGCCTGAACCAGTATAGCAACATGGTCTATGTTAAAAAACAGAAATTTCATTCTTTTCCTTACCCAATAAATCATAAATATTAAGCAGATCAAAGATCCAAAAGTCATTGCCCAAGAAACAGCAGATAAAAGAGGTATAAATTTGTACATTCCTAAAAATGCCAGAACAGAGCCTATAATCAAAAACAGGTAACTTACTATCATGCTTTTGGCCATCTTTGCCGGAATCATAACGCTTGAACTTATAAGGTTAATAAAGGAATAAAGGATAAACGTGAAAATCATCGGTGGGATAAGGGGTAAAGCCGCATTATACTTGTCTCCCCCCACTAAAATCCTTATCACAAAAGGCGCGAAATAAGAAGCAAACGCGCCAGAAAATACAATCAAAGAAAAAAGTTTATTAAAATTCTTCTCAAATAAATCCTCAAATTCGTCAAAATTTTTAACATATTTTTCTGAAAAAACTGGGATGTTAACTGTTGTCACAGAATCCGAAATGCTCATTAGCTTTTTGGCATAAAGCATAGCAAACGCATAAATTGCTACAACTTCAGTTGAATTGAAAAGACCCAAGGCGTTACTTCCAAGCTTTTCCCAATTTGTATAAATTATTTTTATTATGTAAATTGCAATACTGATAGAAAATATGTCCTTAAACAATCTCTTAAAATCCTTCCTTGTCGGCATTAATAGTTTTCCCCTCAAAGGTTTAAACGCCATAAAAGATAAAACTATGGAAGAGATGACGTTAAATATCAAAAATGCGTAGAAAAACCCGTTAACTCTGTAAAGATAAACAAGGGGGAGGCTGATCAAAATACTTACAAAAGCTATGGTTATTTGGTAAATAAAAAGCGCTCTGAATCTTTTCGTACCAGAAATAACGGAATTTAAAATACCCTGAACTCCCTGGAAAAGTAGCGTAACAGAATAGATCTGAAGGGGAATCACTAACGAAACATTTTTGTACAAAACTGTGGCAAGGTAATGTGCGGAGAAGAAAAGTCCGATCGCAATTGGTAAAGTCACACAGTACCTAATAACTGATGAGGTTACAAAAATCTTAAAAATATCTTCTTCTTTTTCCGCTGAAGAAATCTCGCGTGTACTGGCTGAGACTAAACCTAGGTGCTGATATATTCCTAAAGCTCCTCCGATAGAAATAGCCAGCTGAATTACTCCCCACTCCCCGAGACTTAGAATTCTTATAATGATAAGGGTTTGGATAATACCAAGCACCATTGCCATTCCTTGGGATAACATACTAATAATTTGCCATTTTCCAAGATCTTTCATGTTAATCTACCTTCAAATCTCCCAAATACATACTCATATATCTTATTCTGTTGGTTAAACTTACAAAAACTTTGTAGTTGCCGGCCTTTACAAAGGAAGGTAAGGCGATATCAACGTTTTCCACGTAATAATACCCTTTTTCCCACTCTTCCGGTCTATAAAATGCAAAGGATGGCAGGTTTGCAACCTGATACATCTCCCCGGTTTTGCTGTTAACATAACTTGTGTAAAGCATGTATCCGTTTAAGCTTCCCAGCTCACTTCTTTGATAAACAATTGTAGCCTTATCATCGACTCCTCTTACAACCCTTTCCGGCAAACTATAATCTACGACACTCATGAGTTCAGAAAGAGGATAGTTAAATTTTTCTTTATACATGAATCTTTCCTGAATCGGATAGATGTCCAAAGCATTAGGATTTGCGACAACATCTTTTTTAAACAAAAATAAATTTCCGCAAGCCATAACAAGTGTGTGATCCCTGCTTGTTATTAAAAACTTCCCTACCTCACTAACAATATTTGAATCAAGCATCAAAAGAAGTGTAATTTTTCTTGAGAGCACATCTAGTACTACGTAATCGGCTTCATTCCACAAAGCGGGGTACAAAGCATAAGTTTCTCTCATAGACAAGTGAGCTCCCAGGTTATCTGGACCGCTTACTGAAACACCGTCAGGTATCTGAGAGATTATTGCATTTGCACACTTTACATCTCTGACATCGATATCCTTAAGTTTAACGACATCACCTAGCTTCAGATCTGTTCGCTTAATAATATCCGTATCGTATTTAGCCTGGACTCTCCTCATGACAGCCTGGGTAAACCATAAATACATGGGGTTGTCGTAATATTTCGACGTTACTAAGCAGGAAACCGCAATCGCTGAGGAAAATAGAATGATAAAGACCTTCGCTGCATTTTTATTAACTTTCTGATTTTTTATGAGCTGGCTCAAAGATTTTGAGATAAAACCCACTGCGTAAATTGAAGATACTATCAGTATCGGAATTATCATAGAGATTCTGTGGTTTTGTATTTCAGAAGTGCCTATTCCCTCTTCTGTTGTAAGGTAATTCATAAGAAAATCAGGAGCAGATATCAAAAGCATAGATGGGTTCAATAAAGGAACATACAAAAGAGGCGTAAAAGTCATGCTTAAATTTTCAAGTTTATCGGTCCCGAAAAACACTTTAATAACCTTTCGGTGGTTTAAGATCATGTTTATAATCACATCCTTATAGGAGCTACCGAAGCCTTCGTATCTTCCCAGAAAATAATTTTCAAGTGTAACATTGGCACTACTATTTACATCAACATTCAATGATTTTAAAAATCTGTTG
>CAZLHE010000036.1:0-5693 GCA_964559585.1 uncultured Candidatus Saccharibacteria bacterium | reverse complement strand
TTTCCGCCTGAGGATGAGTATGTGTATGTAAATGGTCCCCACTGGCCTCGAGCAGCTCCAGAAAATCCTTCCGGACCAAATTCTGGACCAGAGGAACCAAATTGATCATACATGTTTCTTTTTTGAGGGTCGCTTAGTACTTGGTAGGCTTCATTTATTTCTTTAAATCTTTTCTCTGCGGAGGCTTTATCACTTTCTTTAACCATATCGGGATGATGTTCTCTTGCGAGTTTTCTATACGCTTTTTTTATGTCCTCTGCCGAAGCATTTTTGGACACTCCTAATATTTCGTAGTAATCTTTTGCCGTTGCCATAGGTGTTATTTTAGCACTTTATTAAAAACTCATAAAAAAACCGAAAGATCCCCGTTTTTATACGGGGATCCTTTACTGTACAGATCCTGTACACTTCGAAAATTCTCTTATCTTACAGCATCCTTCAAGCTCTTTCCTGATTTGAATGCAGGAGTCTTGCTGGCTGCGATGTGAAGAGGTGCTCCTGTTTGTGGATTTCTTCCCATTCTTGCAGCTCTGTTTCTAACCTCGAATGTACCAAATCCTGTCCAGGTTACTTTTTCACCTCTTGCAAGTGAAGCCTGAACTGCCCCGACGACTGCGTCGACGGCTTTGTTTGCATCAACCTTGGTCATTCCGGCCATATCTGCAACTTTTGCAATTAAGTCTGTTTTTGTCATTTTACTTACACCCCCTCTCAGAAAGAAATTGCTGCCTGGGTAGGCAACTTATAGACATCTTATAATAATTTGTCAATCCTAACGATTGATCTCTCGTCTAGATTCAATAATACACTTCGAAAAGCCTTTCTACCAGCACTTTCCCATTCGAAACGTTGATTCATCGCGGTTAAAAACATTTTTATTGTTATATCAGCTTTTACGCCCAGTGAGGAGTCTATTGCACCACACATGCCCACATCAGTTACATACATAGTACCTTTGGGTAAAATATAATTATCGCACGTTGGAACATGCGTGTGAGTGCCTATTATAGCGTCTACCTTGCCGTCTAAATAAAAGCCTAGAGAATATTTCTCACTGGTAGCTTCTGCATGGAAATCTATTATCTTTGCAGCAAATTTTTCACTCTTTGTTTTTTCCAAAATCTCATCAGCTTTTGTAAAAGGGTTTTCTAAAAACGCATTTTTTCCACTAAAGGAAGTTATACCCATAAGATTAATAAGAAGCACTTTGCCATTCTTTCCTCCATCAACTATTGTGTAACCTTCACCAGGGGTTCCTTCAGGGTAGTTTGCCGGTCTTAGAACAGGAAGCCTGTCCATAATTTCTTCCGTTCCCTTCTGCCAAAAAACATGCTCCCCACTTGTAAAATAATCTATTCCCGCAAGTTTAACCTCATTGATCTTTTCTTCAGTTATTCCCCTTCCGCCCGATAAGTTCTCGCAGTTTGAAAACACAAGATCTACCTTATGTTCTTTAATAATCTCCGGGAGAAATTTAGCAACGACTTCCCTTCCCGGTTTTGCGACTATTTCACCAACGAATAATATTTTCATTTAGTAACCCTTGTAACAACAAACCTGTCTATTTTGTATCTGCCAAACACAGTCACGGGGCTTTTGAGTGATTTATACATCAGCCATCCGGCAATCAGAACTACTATGACAAAAAGTGTGGTAACTATACTTTTAACTACAGCGCCCAGTGCTTTCAAAAAGAGTACAAACAAAACAAAGGCTATTATGGCAACAAAAATATAATACATATTTTACTTACCTCCTAAATAATATCTTATCACTTAGCCGTTTCTGATACTCTTGTTTCTCTTATCACTATTACTTTTACTACACCCGGGTAGTTTTGTTCAAGCTCTATTTTTCTAGCGATCTCTTTTGCCAACAGAGCTGTTGAATAATCGTCCACTTTTTCTGGAGAAACAAACACTCTAACTTCTCTTCCCGCTGCAACCGCGTAGGCTTTCTCGACTCCATCAAAAGATGTGGCTGCCTCTTCAAGATCTTTAAGTCTTTTAATATAAGATTCGTAATCCTCGCCTCTTGACCCAGGTCTTGCTCCGCTTACATGGTCTGCTAATGCAACAATGGCTGACTCAACAGAGCCCTGTTTATCATCGTGGTGTTCAGCAATACACTTAATAACATTTTCCGGTATCTTGAATTTGTTTAAGTATTCAACCCCAAGCTCAACGTGTGAGCCGTCCTTGTCAGTCAAAACCTTCCCGATGTCGTGAAACACGCAGGCCATTTTAACTATATCGACATTTGCTCCGATCTCTTTTGCAATAAACATACCGATCCTTACAGTCTCCATTGTATGTTCAAGCATATTTTGGCCATAAGAGAATCTGTATTTGAACCTTCCAAGTGTCTGGATGAGTTCTTTGGAGATATTGTACAAACCAATCTTATGACACAAGTTATCTCCGGCTTTATACATCAGGTTGTCTATTTCTTTTTTGGTTTGATCTACTATTTCTTCTATTCTTGCCGGCTGTATTCTTCCATCGGCTATTAGTCTTTCCAAAGCCATTGTTGCAACTGCTCTCCTTACGGAATCAAAGCAGGAAACGATAATGTCTCCCGGAGATGAGTCCATATCCAAATCAACCCCAGTTAACTCCTCAAAGGTTCTGATGTTTCTTCCTTCTTTTCCGATTATTCTTCCCTTTAGCTCTTCGTCCGGAAGTTTGACCTTGGAGGTTGAATGTTCTATTACGATATCCGTGGATCCAAACTCTAAGGCATCCATAAGAATCTGTTTTGACTTTTCCTGAGCATCGATTTTAATTTCTTCTTCGTTTTGCATTATTCTTCTGCTTTTTTCTTCAACAAGACTTCTATCAAGATTTTTGAGTAAAAGCTCTCTTCCTTCCTCTCTGGACATGGAAGATATTCTTTCAAGTGTTTCTATTTGTTTTTTATGGGCAGCCTCTATATCTTCCTGTTTCTTCTCAAGCTTTTCCTTTATTGCTTCAATGTTTTTTCTTTCACTTTCAAATTCCTTCTCTTTAGCATCTACCTGAGCTTTCATAACAGCGATTTTTCTTTCTGATTCCATTGCTTCCTCTTTTATCTGTCTTGCTTGTTCCTGGGCCCTAGCTTGAATTTGAAGAGCGGCTGATTTAGCCTCAACAATTACATCCTTTGCTCTTGCTTTTGCTTCAAGAACTAAAGGATCGTTCTCAACTGCTGTATTTGAAATTTTTACCTCTGGGGAAACTTTTTCTTCCTTTTGCGATTTTTTCTTGGGTGCAAACTTAATAACCGCAACACCCATAATTATAATGGCCAATGCCAATAATACGTATGTTATTACCATATGTTGTAACCTCCATTTTAAACATAACTAAAACCTCAATATGAAGTTAATAAATACTTTGGGAAATTGCTATAAAAACGGATATCATACCAGAGCTTTATTGGAATAAAACTCGAAATGTTCCATTTTTGAATTAGTGAAAAATCTTTTTCTCATAGCAAATTCCTGAGTTGATTCTATTGTAACTACAGCAAAGTGTCAACCACAGAAGATATTGTTCCCGAGTCGTAGCCCTTCCTGAAAAGATATTCGTAAAGCTTTCTTTTTTTGGAGAATCCGTCAATATTTCCCAGAAGTCTCAGCTTTTTTTCTGCGTCCTTTGTAGCATTGTTACGGGAAAAATCAGCAGGGAGAGAGTTTAAAGCATCGGACATTATGTCCCTAGGAACACCTTTTTTCATCAAAAAATGGGTTATTTTCCTTTTACTGATAGGTTTTTTCGAATCAGAGACACTTTTAATATACGAAAACGCAAAATTCAAGTCATCTAAGTAGCCGCTTTCCTCAAGCTTAGAGGTTAACTTAGCAGATAAATCATTTTTTTCGGAAGAACTAATACGATATCTGGATAAATATTTCGTGAGTCTGTCTGATACTTCCTTTTCGCTTCTTAGGTTGTAGGAAATAAAATTTAATATCTTGAAATATACTTTTTCGAATATTTCTTCGACCTTTGAATCCTGCATCTATTTTCTAGCTTACATCATTTTATTTATTCTTCAACCGGACTCTTCTTTTCTTCAGCACCTATGTTTAATGGAATGTCACTTTTTTGTTTTACCGCAGTTCTAATATTTTTCTCGATCTCTGCAAATACTTTAGGATTTTCTTTCAGATATTGTCTTGCGGCTTCTTTACCCTGTCCTATTTTTTCTCCGTTGTATTCAATCCAAGCTCCGCTTTTTTTCAGAACTCCGAGGTCAACACCTACATCTATAGTATTTGACTCTTTACTTATACCTTCGTCGAATAAAATATCAAACTCTGCTGATCTGAAAGGGGGAGCCACTTTATTTTTAACGACCTTGGCTCTAACTCTAATTCCATAAAACTCATCGCCTCTTTTCAGTGATTCAATTTTTCTAATATCTATTCTTACGGAAGCGTAATATTTTAGTGCCTTACCTCCAGAGGTAGTTTCTGGATTTCCAAACATTACCCCAATCATCATACGTAGTTGGTTTGTAAAAATAACAGTACACTTAGATCTACTTATTGCTCCAGAAAGTCTTCTTAAAGCCTGGCTCATGAGTCTTGCCTGCATTGCAACGTGACTATCCCCGATGTCTCCCTCAATTTCTGCCCGTGGAACTAAAGCCGCAACTGAATCAATTGCAACCAGGTCGACCGCGTTTGATCTTATAAGAGTCTCTGCAATTTCCAAAGCCTGCTCTCCTGTATCCGGCTGAGAAATAAGCAGCTCCTCAACATTAACACCGGTTTTCTCAGCGTAACTTGGATCAAAAGCGTTTTCTGCATCAATTAAAGCAGCGGTGCCACCAAGTTTTTGGGTCTCCGCAATGATATGTTGAACTAACGTCGTTTTTCCTGAAGCTTCCGGACCAAATATTTCAACAATTCTGCCTCTTGGAACTCCACCAACCCCCAACGCTAAATCCAACGCAATAGACCCTGTTGGAATAACTGGAATGGATCTTTCCCCGACACTTGCGCCAAGTCTCATAATGGAACCCTTTCCGAAGCTTTTTTCTATTTGATCTATCGCGGTTCTAAGAGCCAGATCCTTTCCTGACTGAATAGTTTTTTTAATACTTTCTTTAGTATCTTTAGTTGAAATTTTTACCGCCATAGTATGCCTCCTGATAATTTACTGCCTATATTTATTCTAACAATAAGTGGATTTTTATCAATGGCATTTATCTACTTAAAATAGACTTGGAGGTTATAAAACTGATTTTAATCGCTCGATAGTCTCTTTTTTTCCTATTAGATTAAAGACGTCAAAAAGAGGAGGGGTAAATTCTGTTCCGCAAACCGCATATCTCAACGTCATAAAAGCCTCCTTAGGTTTGTAATCCCACTCTAAAAGCTTCTCATGAGAAATCTTGTCTAAATCATTTTTTGTCCAAGCATCTTCGGAAATATGCTCATAAATACCAAGATAGTTTTTTATAATATCTTTGCACTTTTCTAAATTCTCAGAAAAAGCTGCAAGTTTCTTGGAATCTACATTTGGCTTAGTATAAAAATACGAAGAGAGGTCGTTAAACTCAGACAATGTTTTCATTCTCTCTTGCACTAAAGACAAAACTTTCAGATCAAAATCTTTCCCAAACTTCCCACATTCTATCTTCACACCAAACTCCTTGCACCAATTTTCTATTTTTTCGAATAATTTTTCTAAAGGAGTGTTCCT
>CAZLHE010000035.1:0-5752 GCA_964559585.1 uncultured Candidatus Saccharibacteria bacterium | reverse complement strand
GAAAGAGATATAAGAAGTATAGAGATTTATGCAAAGGATTATATAGACTTGGTAACCCCTGCAACTGCAAGTGCTAGAGATGTGAAGTACAAAACCAAATCGTTTTATGCAAGCATTCAGGGAGCAAATTACAAAAGCGATGAAATATTTAATTTCACATTAAAATCCGGCAGGTTTTTTACAAGGTTGGAGGAAAATAACAAATCTAAAGTAGTTATCATCGGCAGTTCCCTAAATAATGAGTTCTTTCAAGATCAGGATGCAGTAGGAAGGTATATAAAAATCGATAACAAAAGCTATTCAGTTATAGGGGTATTAGAACCAAAAAGTCCCGAGTATGACGAAAGTGTTTTTATACCATACACAACAATACTTAAGGAAATTGATGGCAGCAGAATTGCAAGTATTGCCGTTAAGGTTAAAGATGGAGTAAATATTGATACAGCAGTCGAGCAAATAAACTTAGCTCTGCTTAAAAATCTTAAAGCCGATCGGTTTTCGGTTTTAACACAAAAGGACTTTCTTACATCCGTTAACTCAATATTAAGTATAATAACGACAGCGCTGGCTGCGATTGCCGGAATCTCGTTGTTTGTTGGAGGTATAGGAATTATGAACATTGAGCTTGTATCCGTTACGGAAAGGACGAGAGAAATTGGTTTACGAAAAGCACTAGGAGCAACTTCCAAGAATATCAAACTTCAATTTTTAACCGAAGCGGTAATAATTAGCGTAATAGGAGGAGTAATTGGTCTTTTGTTTGGTTGGGCTGCTACTCTTCTTGTTAGATCCTTTGTAAGAGCGCAAATTCCAGTATGGTCAGTTTTCTTATCTTTAGGATTTTCTATATTAGTTGGAATAGTTTTTGGTACTTACCCGGCAATAAAGGCAAGTAAAAAGGACCCGATTGAAGCGTTAAGATATGAGTAAATTTCCTATTTTACTAAATATTTAGCCGTTTAAAAAGTAGAAATCTTAGATATAGGAAACGAGGGGGAGAAAGCGTTCTTGGTGAGGACGGAGGGATTCGAACCCTCGACAAATGGATTAAGAGTCCACTGCTCTACCACTGAGCTACGTCCCCAAAACTCATGACATTATACATTATATTCTCTCCTTGCAGTTCATACTAAATCAAACAGCAGCCTTCTACTTTTATGTATTGACTGCTGTTTAGAAAAAAACTATTTCTTCTTTTTCTTCTTGACTACCTTTTTCTTCCTTGCTGGCATTGTTTCACCCTCCTTATGAGTAAATTAATACTGGTTAAGTTTCATGTTAACCATTTCAGTTGTTAAAACTGTATAAATTTTCAAACTAATCTTTGATGCCGGTTTGAGCATCTTTCCAAGACAATTTAATTTATTCTTGTAAAACCAACAAAAAAGCACTCTTGCGCTATCAAGGTGCTTAACATTTTATTAATTTGTCGGGCAGAGTTAAAATTCATCGCTCTTAATAAAATAATGAATGTATTTTTATGTAATGTCAATACTAGGACTGAAAATATTATTTAAAAAATATTGAAAATGAAAAGGCCCCGAATGATTTTCTCAAAGGGGACCTAAGTAAAAAGACGTAGGCTGGTTATTCTTTTACTGTGATGTCGTCAAAGATAACAGGAATCCGCAGCTGAAATTCCCGAAGCAAAGGGATTGTTACTTCCCGCATTTGTGGATGAGCACGTTTCGAACACCGTTGCTTGAAGAAAAGTCTCCACTCTCGCAGATTATAGGTGATAACAATCTCCGTTTTAAGGGAATTTGGTAAAACGCTTCTCGCCTCTTGTGGTGTAGCGCCTGCTTCAATCAAGGCATTGTAGGCTTCCTCGCAAGCGTGCATTGCTTTAAGCCAAATCTGATACTTTGGATCATCGCCAACAAAGAAGAACGGTTCGATGACCTGAATACCACGAGATTTGTAATTGCAGTAACGTGTGGATTCCTGCGAGTACGAAGCAATTCTGTGACGTACAATTTCATGCGTCACACCCCGGTCACAAATGACCCGAACTGTCACCTTTTCATGTTCGATTACAGATTCATGACCACTCGCAAGGATCGATACAACAAATTTCCGTGCGGAATCTGGAGTTATTTTGTCTTCAGATTTATAACATGTCCGACCGTACCGCTCTAGATTCCTCAGAATCTGCTCACCATCAACATTATCTTCAATAATGAAGTACGGCTTTACTATTTCCATCTTTGTTTCTCCTTTCAGTTTGATTATTTCTCCGATAATACCACAAGCATCACAGTTTGGGGCATACGGAGGTGCAGATGTTTAAATGGCGACTCCGTAACATTTTGGTCACCTAGAAACATGGATTCTCTTTATAGGCATGCCTGAATATGGTGTTTTCACTAGGTGAGAGCGGGTATTATGTTGTAATGAAAAAATCC
This sequence comes from uncultured Candidatus Saccharibacteria bacterium, assembly GCA_964559585.1. GTDB lineage: Bacteria > Patescibacteriota > WWE3 > UBA101185 > UBA10185 > JAAZNV01. Next base: position 3,347 of record CAZLHE010000035.1, on the reverse strand, counting down.
TAAATGTATTTACTGTAGATCCGGTAGCACCATTAGAAAGGGTTTACGCAGGGGTAAAGTAAAATATTTATGTAAATCTTGCCTCAGGTGGTTTCAGGTAAATAGATCTCCTAAACCTGATAAAAACTTTCTTCTGGTTCAACATTTAGATGGTACTGCCTTTAGATCTCTTGCAGATCAAAACGGATTCTCCCATATGACTGCCTATAGATACTGTTTGGACGCCTTGAGATCTCTACCTCATTGTGCGGATCTAACTCGGAAGTATTGCTCCAGATTTAGTGGTATTCTTCTAGTTGACGGTAAATACGTTGAAGTTAGAGGCTTTAAATACAAGATACCGGTTATCTATGGTGTCGATTTCTATACACATGATATTCCAACTTACGTTTTTGCTACCTCTGAAAATTACTTAATCCTTAAGAAATTTTTTAGTTCCTTAAGACTTCTAAACTACCCCCTTCAATCTTTTGTTTCCGACGATAATTTAAATATTCCTAGGGCTTGTTTTGAGATCTACCCTAAGGCTTCCTGGCAGCTTTGTACCACTCATTTTAAGGAAAATATCAGACAGTCATTGGAAGTAAGAAAGGATGATAAATACAAGGATTTTATGAAAGGCATTGAATCTTTGTTCGAGTATAAAATCTCTGAGGATAACTTTAATAAACTGGCTAAAAATCTCCTGAATAGGTACATTGGTGATGAGCTGTGTGTAAGGATTCTTTTGGATATAGAACGGAGAAAACCCAATCTTTTGGCGTATTTAAAAGTTCATAAGACTCCGACTACCAATAACTTGATTGAATGTCTAAATTCACATCTTCAAGGAAGGCTTGAGACCATAAAAGGATTTGAGTCGTTTAAGCATGCAAACCTCTGGCTTAACGGATATTTCTTAAGAAGACGAACTAAACCATTTACTGATTGTGAAGGGATATTCAAGCATCTAAATGGAAAGTGCTCACTGCAACAGAGTATAAAACCGGATGTTGATTTACCAAGGATATTTTAAACTTCAGGTGACCGTTTTGTTACGGTACTTTAAATGGCGCGCCTGGGGGGAGTCGAACCCCCACATAACCTTGTTCCGAAGACAAGTGCCCTATCCATTAGGCTACAGGCGCATTAACTTATATATTATACTTAAATTTCCGTGATATCATTTTTGCATGCCAAGAAAAACGATAATCTTGAGTCTAGTTTATATAAGTTTTATTGTAGTCGCTTTTTTTTATATTAAATCAATCCTTAAAACCGAAAGCCTTTTCCCAAAAGACAATACTAAACCTAAGATAGAAAAAACCTGGGTGGTAAGTGCAAGCTTAATTATAAACACAGGTTCAAAAACATTTAACTATAAAACTGACGTCAAAAACACAGATTCGATTATGAGTTTTTTAGAGGATTTAAGAAATAACCAGGGGCTTGTGTTTGAAAAGGTTGATTACACGCATGGGGTTGAGATTGACTCATTATTTAACACTAAAGCTTCGAACGGTTACAAATGGGCGGTCTTTCAAGATGGTAATGATCTAACCGATGTCCTTTCATCCACAAGAATTTTAGATGGGGCAGTGTACGAAATTAGATTGGTTAAGAAATAAATGATCAAAAATATAATATTTGATTTTGATGGCGTGCTTGCAGATACGTTTCCCTTTGCCGTTAACACCGCGATGGAAATTAATAAAGAGCTTAAACTTTTATCCGACGAGAAAATAAATCCCGAAGAATTTAGATCTTTGGATATGGAGGATTTTGTTAAGGAATTTAAAATTTCAAAGGTAAAGCTTCTTTTTTTCATACTTAAGTATAGGAAAAGACTTCAAAAGGAAATAGAAAGCATGCCTACATTTACCGATCTTCCATATGTACTTCAACAACTTAAGTCCAAAGGGATTAAGCTTGGAATTGTCACATCAAATCAGAAAAAAATCGTTCAAAAGTTTTTAACTTTCAATAATCTTGAAGTTTTTGATTTTATATTTTCGACATTTAGTTTATTTCATAAAGAAAAGATCCTTTTGAATTCTTTAAAGAGACACCATCTTAAAAAGGAAGAAACGATATATGTTGGGGATGAAACCCGGGATATAAGGGCAGCAAGAGCGGCAGGTGTAAAGGTAGCATCTGTTACTTGGGGCTACAATTTCGAATCTAAACTAGCGGAATATAAACCAGACTTCATAATAGATAGACCACAAGATCTTTTAAATTTGTTACAATAGGTCACACCTCAACATCATTTAGACAAGGAGAGAAAATGTCGAATCATACACAGCCGCATGTGACCTGCAGAATTGTGGAGTGGTTTAGGAAGTATCATAAGGCAAAATATTCTGAGAAAAATCAGAAAGAGAAGAATAAAGGTAAACCAGTTCGCACAAGCAGTAAATACAGAAGCGTGTAGCAGGTTTTAAAAGCCCGGAAAGTAATACACCGGGCTTTTTTGTGCGTATGCCGTAATATTGATAGAATAGGAATGGATAAGCCGGAGTGGTGGAAATGGCATACACGCAGTCTTCAGGAGGCTGTTCCCGAAAGGATTGCAGGTTCAAATCCTGTCTCCGGCACCAAAATACTAATGCGTTTGTGTTATTAAGTAGGTGTTTCTGCAAAAAGCTCTTACAAACGTTTTTCTGCCTAATAGATTATAAACGGGGCTTGTATATTTCTCATCAAACAGCAAAATATCAGACGAGTCAAAATGGTCGCTTTTTGATTCCAAAAGGCCGGCATCAAAAATACGTGGGTTGGGAAAATGTTTTTTTATAAAAGCTCTATCTTCTATATATAAAATTAAAAAACTCAAAAAGTTATCGTTATGCCTTATATATTCCTGGACGAAGCAAGCGGGGTGGTAGTTTTCCGGCTTAGCGGCTAATCTACCATCATAATTATTCATCAATTCCATGTATGTTGCCCTAGCGTAAACGTTGTCGATAAAGATTTTATATTTATCCACTCCTGTTGCTGCTACCTTATCAGCTAAATACCATTTCAACTGCATTTCTCTATAGTAGTGAACGGAAAGTAAAAAGGTTATTAAACATACAAATGTAGTCATTAATAGAGCCCACTTACCAAGTAAAATATTTCCTTTTCGAGTTATATAGGAAAAGTAAATCACTAATATTAAAAAGAAATTAACAAGATATCTATCAAAAACCCTATCCGTTATTACTGCCAAAATATAAAAACCGAGGATTAAAAGAATCAAGCTAAGATCCACAGGCCCCAATTTATCGTTAAAAGAAAGTAAACCGCTTTTCTTTACCTGCAGAAAAGTGATTACAAGTTTCTTAAGTAGACAGTACGTAAGAGCTAGGATAGAAACAGCTATT
>CAZLHE010000034.1:0-5777 GCA_964559585.1 uncultured Candidatus Saccharibacteria bacterium | reverse complement strand
TCCATTTTTGATGATATTTCAATAATTCAAAGCATTGGGGGGAAAGCTGAGTGGGCAAGTAACAACACCTTGATCATAAATGGAGCAGGTGTAACTTCTTATGAAGTTCTAAAAGAGATTGGTTCAAAATACAGAACAACCGTTCTTCTTGCAGGACCCCTGCTTTTTAGGTTCGGAAAGGCGGTCTTACCAAAATACAAGCCGAGTGCTTTTAGTGGAGGTCCCATGAATAGGTTTTTTGATGCCTGGAAAAGTTTGGGCGTGCTTATTGAAGAAGATGAAGATTTTATAACTCTTGCAGGAGAAGACATGAAATCGGCGGATATTGTTTTCAAAACTTCCAGCCACACAGCAACTGATAACGCAATACTCTCTTCGATTTTTGTATCCGGCGAGACAACAATTACTAACGCATCCGAGGAGTGCGAAGTTGATGATTTGATTAATCTTTTTAAGGCAATGGGGGCAAATATCGAAAGAGTAGAGCCAAGAAAAATCAAAATTATCGGTGGGAACATGTTCAAAGGGGCAAAGCTTGAGGTTTGCCCGGACAAGGCAGAAATCGCTGCTTTTGCTGTCGCTTCCGTTTTAACAAAAGGAAATATTTCAATAAAGGGAGTCAAGAGGGAGGTGATGGTTCAGTTTGTAAATTTTCTAAACAAAATAGGGGTGAGATTTGATTTTCAAAATGATGAGTTGAAGGTTTGGAGAAACGACGAGACAATTCAACCAGTAAACATAGAGGTCTCGCCAACGCCGGGTTTTGTGCCGGATTGGATGTCCGCTGCTACATTGGTTTTGACTCAGGCGGAAGGTGAGAGCACTATTCATGACACTGTTTACATAGATAGGTTCAACTTTGTTATGGATCTTAATAGAATGGGTGCAAAAATTGAGCTTACTAAACCTAGCGAATCCGGATGTGCTTGTATTATCAGTGACGATTCGTACGATTTTGAGAAACTTGGAGAGCCGAAAACCGTTGCCAAGATTTCCGGCCCATCGAAACTTAAAGGAGAAAGACTAACAATAGAGGATTTTAGAGACGGTGCCGTTTTGCTTTTAGCCTCTTTGTGCGCGGACGGAAAAAGCGAGATAATCGGAGTTGAGAATATAGAAAATTACTTTGAGAATTTTGTAAATAAACTTAAGTCACTAGGAGCAAAAATATGGGAACAGTAGGAATAATGATAGATTTACTTTTGTTATTTTTGGCGTGTCTCATATCGTTTGCACTTTACCCTATTTGGATAAATTTTGTTTACAAATTCCAGATGGGAGAAAGTATAAGAACTGAAGGCCCGGAGACACACAAGAAAAAAGAGGGAACCCCGACAATGGGAGGTTTAGTGTTTGTGTTGTCCGTTACCATTGTGAGCCTTGTTTTTAACAGATCAAGAACCCAAACGATATTTCCATTGTTTATAGCAACGCTGGCGGGACTTTTGGGTTTGCTGGAGGATTTTACGAAAGTTTATAGAAAATCAGGTCTTCCGGGGTTTTTTGAGTATCATTTTAGAAATCTATTTAAGAAAAAGGTTACTGGCAAAGGGAGAGAAACCATATTTTCGAGGATCTGGAAAGGTTTCAAAGAGATTTCCAGGATTGTTGGCAGTTCTGATGAAGGCGGGATTAAGACATACCATAAATTCATATTTCAAGGGCTTGTTGCGGGTTTTGTGTCGTATTGGGTTTATTTCAAACTGGGCTGGGACTACATTTGGTTCCCATTGATTGGAAATGTTCATATCGGTTTTGGGTATCCCGTATTTGTTTTTTTCTTATTTATCGTAATTTTGAATGCAGTTGCTTTTACAGATGGCCTTGATGGCTTGGCAGGAAGTCTCTCCTTGGTTTGTTTGGTTTCTTTTTGGATTTTATCAAGACTTTTGGGGTACAACTCTCTAGCCGGGTTATGCGCCACATTTGTCGGGGCGCTAGTTCCATTTTTGTATTTCAATGTGTTTCCAGCGAGAGTTTTTATGGGGAATGTCGGCTCATATGTTTTGGGGGCCATCCTGGTAATATTGGCGGTTGTGATGCACCGCGAAGTGGCATTTTTGGTCATGGGACTTGTATTTTTGGTAGACGGAGTTTCAAGCCCTCTTCAGCAGATTGTTTACAAATTCACAAAAAAGAGGCTACTTAGAATGGCCCCACTTCACCATCACTTTGAACTTAAGGGTTGGCATGAGAGCAAGATAACTCTCCGTTTCCTGCTTTTTGGGATACTGTTTGCATTTGCAGGTATTTTTATCGCAATCCTATAAAAAATGAAGAAAAAATACGTTTTGACAGTGAAGCCTAAAGACAGATCCTTGCTTTATATTACTCTAGCTTTTTTGGGCTTTGGACTTTTGATGATTGCTAATTCAACCGTAATCACATCCAAGTCTTTGTATGGCCAGCCTTATAAGTTTGTTCTCCTTCAGCTGGGGTGGGTTTCGGTCGGACTTGTTTGTTTATTTGCTTTTCTGAAATTTGATTACAGAAATCTTTCCAAAATTTCTTACATCCTATTTGTTGTAAATGTATTATTCCTAATTTTACTTGCTGCAGCTGGGATACTTCCGTGTTCTAACAAAATGCCTTTTGCTCCTTGCATAAACGGAGCGAATAGATGGTTTTTTCTAAATCCACCACCTTTTCCACCAATTCCATTTCTTGGGGTATTGGGTTTTCAACCAGGGGAGCTTGCAAAACTTACTATCGTTCTGTATTTAGCTATTCAACTAAGTAAAAACATTGAGCGAAAAAAAGATTTGTTTATGGTTTATATAGTAATCTCAGGTCTTTTGTCAGGTTTGATACTTTTACAACCAAACATGAGCACGGCAATGATGGTTTTTGCTTTGGGAACTATTATCTACTTTGTTTCCGGAGCCCCTCTCAAACCAATTCTTATTATGGTTCCCATTATGTCGATCTTGGTTGGAGCGGTGATAATGACATCTCCTTACAGAAAACAAAGACTGATGAGCTTATTTTCAGGTGATTCGTCAGAAAGCGGGACTAGTTACCACGTTAAACAGGCTTTGGTGGCGCTTGGTTCGGGGGGAGTAGCCGGTGTTGGACTTGGGCAGTCGAAACAAAAGTATCAATACCTTCCGGAAGTGGCCTCAGATTCTATTTTCGCGCTCATCGGGGAAGAATTTGGATTTATTGGAGCAACGCTTCTTGTTTTTGCTTACCTTTATTTTATCTATCGTGGATTTATAGTTGCCAAGAAAGCTCCAGACCTTTTGGGAAAGCTTTTAGCAATCGGTATAAGTTCGTGGTTTGGCATACAGTTTTTGATTAACGTGGCTTCGATGACAAAAATAATTCCTTTAACCGGTGTACCTATTCCTTTGATATCATACGGTGGGTCGTCAATGGTTTTTAGTTTGATGGCCCTTGGGATTTTAGCTAATATAGATGAAGTTTCACAAATATGAAAGTAGTAATAACAGGAGGACATCACAGTTCGGCCTTGCCGGTAATAGAAAAACTTAATGAAAAAGTTTCTGATGTTAAGCTTTTTTGGATAGGCCACAAATATTCTGCTAAAGGAGATAAAAACACAACTCTTGAATACAGGGAAATTAAGGCTTTAGGCATCCCGTTTTTTGCCCTAAAGGCAGGAAAAGTGTACAAAACATATAACTTTGGAAGGTGGGCAAAAATACCCTTAGGATTTATCCAAGCGTTTTGTTATCTTTTAAAAATAAAACCCGATGTAATTATGTCTTTTGGTGGCTATCTTGCAGCCCCGGTCGTTTTAGCAGGCTGGTTTTTGAAAATCCCAAGTTTGACCCACGAGCAAACTGTTGTTGCCGGGTATTCGAATAGATTTATATCTAAGTTTGTAAAAAAAATTCTAATAAGTTGGAAAGAATCGGCGAAGTTTTTTCCAAGCAAAAAGGTTAAGTTTGTAGGTATCCCGCTCAGAAGAAGTATTTTTCAAATAAAATCGGACTCCTTTAAAGGAAATAGTGAACTTCCAACAATTTATGTATCAGAAGGAAAGACAGGCTCCCATATTATAAATGAGGTTATGAAACAAAGTCTTTCTGACTTACTTGGTTTTTGCAATGTTATTCTTCAATGTGGAGATAATTCTGTTTTTAATGACCACGATGTAATAGAAGGTTTGTACAAAAAGATAGAAGATTCAGTAGAAGGAAAGCTTTTTTTGAGAAAGTTTGTTTTTGAAGAAGAAATCGGGGAGGCTCTACTTAGATCAAGTTTGGTCGTTTCCCGCTGCGGAGCGCATACGATAGCGGAGCTGCTTGCGCTTAAAAAGCCATGTTTGTTGATTCCAATATCTTGGGTATCTCACAACGAGCAGTTTGAGAATGCGTCGGTGCTTAAAAAATATGGGCTGGGAGAAATTATTGAAGAAAGGAATTTGAACTCAGAAAATTTAGTGCAAAAGATAAAAGAGATGCTGAAGGATTTATCAAAGTACAAACTTAATGATGAATCGGCGCTGGACTTTCTTAAGGAAGATCCGGCGAGTTTAATTGCGGATGAGATTATTCAAATCCAAGCAAAGTAAAAAAATTCCGACATTTAAAATGTCCCCTTCTGCTCAGACAAGCGGAGGCGACGCTCTTATTGATCAGATAAATAGCAGAAGGAGAGGGTTGAAAAACCCCGGAGTTATCTTAAGAAAACATCATGGAATATATAAAAAACTTATCTTTCTCACACTTTTTGTGTCTGCGCTTGGGTATGTTGTATACAAATTTAATATTCTGAGTTATTTTACGATCTCAGAGGTTTTGATAAGTGGAACCGGGAGGTTTGTAAATGAAAAGGATCTAAGAACCTTGGCTGAGAGGGATTCTCTCGGTCAATCAATTTTTGTTATCAGTGAAAAAAGCTTATCCGAGGTTTTAAGTAAAAACTTTTTAGGAGCAAAATTAATTGAAGTTGAGAAAAGATATCCCAATAAGATAAGAATTATCGTGGAAGAAAGAGTTCCCTTGGCAATTGTTTACAACGAAAATGACGCTCATTTTCTGATTGACTCAGAAGGTTATGTTTTAGGGGTTGTCGATAAAAGCTACTCAGGCTTAGCGAAGATTAAATATGAAGGGGATATAAAAGTAGGAAGTTTTTTAGATAAGGAGTTGATACCAATTAGTGTAGATATAATAAAATTCGCTGAGAGAAATGGGGTAAAAGTAACCAATGTGAGTTTTTACACCGAATATTCAAAGATTTATATTGGCGGTGGTACCGAAGTGTACCTTGGGTATGATAAGAACACTGAACAATCCCTAAAGACGGTTGGAGCTTTAATCAAAAAATCGGTTGCCGAGAAAAAGGCAATTAGAAGAATTGATTTACGCTATGATAAAGTAATAGTATTATATGATTAATCCGTTAGCGCTATGCCCAAAGAAAAAATTATAACCGGTATTGATATAGGATCCACAAAAATAGGTACAACAGTTGCTTGTGTGTCTGACAATAAGGTCTCAATTATAGGTGTTTCGGGAAATATACCTTCCAAAGGTATAAATAAAGGTAATGTTGTTGACATAGACAGTGCTGTTGAAGCCATTTCTCAAAGTATTGAAAAAGCTGAAAGAATGGCCGGGGTTTCAATATCAAGCGCCTTCGTAACAATAAATGGAAGCCACATTGAAAACTTGAATTCTCATGGAGTTGTTGCGGTTTCTCCAAACGAAACATCCGAGATATCAAAAGAAGATGTGGCAAGAGTAATTGAAGCAGCTCAGGCGATATCTTTACCCTCAACCAGGGAAATTATTCACGTTATCCCA
>CAZLHE010000033.1:0-6042 GCA_964559585.1 uncultured Candidatus Saccharibacteria bacterium | reverse complement strand
GATTTAACATATCCATATTCTATATGGACTGTCGGATATTTACGGAAACATTGCGGACTTCTTATGATAAAATTTGTTCGTGAGAGTCGTTGCTGGAAACAAAATTGAAGAGATAAATAAACAAAAATTCCAAGAAATGACCAGTGGTTACTCTCGTGTTGAAATTGATTTGGGTACTGGAGATGGGAGGTTTGTTTATAAAAAAGCCCTTTTAAGAAAAGACGTTCTTTTTATTGGGATTGACCCAGCGGAAAAACAATTGCAAATTTATTCCAAAAAGGCCGTGAAAGAAAAGGTTCAAAATGTAATTTATGTGGTGTCTTCCTTTGAAATGCTGCCAAACGAGCTTGAGGGAGCTGCAGATAAAATATACGTGTACTTTCCATGGGGAACACTGCTTGAAAGCATTGTTAAACCAACAAAAGGCGGGTTAGATAAACTTCTGGGGTTATTAACAAAAAAAGGAGAATTAGAAATAATTTTGGGGTACGCGCAGGAACTTGAACCGTCAGAAACAAAAAGATTAAACCTTCCCCCAATTCACTTGGGTTTAATAAACGATATTATAGTTCCGGCTTTTGAGGACAGATCCTTTCATGCAAAAGAATTTTACGAAATGAGCAAAGAACAGCTTGAGTGTGTAGAAACCACATGGGCCAAAAAGCTTAGATTTGGCGGAGACAGGAAAATCTACAAACTAGTATTCTCCAAGTAACTCCCATTACCTCATTATTAATAAAAATATCGCAACTGCAACAACACCTATGATTAGTATTTTAATTATCGGTTTCTTCCAACTTAATTTCACTGGGGATGTTTCTTTCGGAGCCTCTACTACTGGTTCTTCAGCAACCGGGGTTTCCAGAGTTTCTGGAGTTTCCGGCATTTGCGGCATCGGGCTATTACTTTCTTCCAATTTAATCACCTCCTACTTAATGCTATCACTTTTGAAAATTCATTACCATTAATGTATTATCTCAGTACTATAAGAAAAAGGAGAGCTAAAATGGCACATCTGTATAGACTGTCTGTGGGCACACCCGGCACTATTGGAGATTTGGAGAGGTATCTCAGAGAACAAGGGTTGGTGTCAGAAACATCTAACATACAAATCAACTCTGTACAAGCAACAGTCACAAACAAAGAGAATTTTCGACGTTATGTAAGGAGAAAGGTCCGAGAGTCAGCTGACCCAGGTTGGGATATTGTAAACTGTGAGTATCTCGGAGAGGTAGGCAAAGCAGCTCCAAGCAGCAGGGAGGGAAGACAGATAAATCAACGGATAAAATATTTTAGGAGGGCAGGGAGAAAACGCTAGTTTCCTTAGTATACCAACAACCACTTTCACCCAAAGGTGGTTGTTTTCTTTTCTCTAACTATCTAAAGGGTGATAAAATACAAAAGCACAAAGGCATTTATCGGGGTGTAGCTCAGTTGGTAGAGTGCACGCATGGGGTGCGTGAGGTCGCAGGTTCGAGCCCTGTCACCCCGACCAAAGTTCAAGCACTTTTTTTAAAGTTTTATCTCGTCACATCCAGCAGCAAATCGGAGAAAAGCATCGTCGATGGGTTTACCATTCTTCATATATTCGACTACTTTAGGCCTAAGTTTCCCTCCCAAAGACTTTCTCAAACTCACCTCTGGCGTCTCACCGTCTTTGTTTCTAGGTGTTAAATCACCAAAAGAAGTATCTTTGGCGGTAAAAATACCCTGGATTGCATAAGCCAAACCCTCGTCTAACAAGGTAGATTTCTTCCCACCCTCATTAGATAAACGAGAAACTCGCTCGAAATCATTAGCAAGAGAAGAACCAGGTTTACTATTAACAAGAAGGTGAACACATTCATGTAAGATTGTGGACGTGGTTAGTATAAGTGCAAGTTCTTGCGACTTATCATCTATTTCTTCGTTGGTCATTCCCTGAATCATCTTAACAAAAGGTCTCATTTGGGTTATGACCCTATCTTGAGAAGGCATTTGAACCTCAATAGAGTTACTTCCTGTATACTGACCGTTTCCAACATTCCCACCTGTTAAAATGATTGAAAATTCAGAGAATTTGTTATCACTACTATACTTACCAAGAAATTTATTCGTTTCTTCTAAGGCGCCCGTTACACCATCTTTTTCAAGTCTTTTTATAAGGGGATCTAGTTGCTTTTCATCTCCACCAACTCTTTTGTCTCTAATCACAAATTCGCTCATAATTTAAGTATATCCAAAGCAAGTAGGTACCGATTAATTCCTTAGAAGCAACTAATAGTATTACTAATTTAGTATCTTACTTAATTCCGAGTGCCGCGTTGACCACAGGCTCCATAGCATCATAACCGTACGCCCCAGCAAAGTTTGTGGTATTTATATAAAATCCCGGCGTACCATTCACCCCTACACTAGAAGCTAAACTCATATCTGTGGTCAATTGACTATCATATTTTCCGCTGTCAAGACAAGACTTCACGCTACTTGCGTTAACTACGGAACTTAAAAAGTCGGCCAATGCACCAGACTGAGTTTTGTCATTTTTCACAGTATTATTCATCAGATCATACCCGGCCTTGCTCAAAATAAGATCGTTCGCCTCCCAGAATTTTCCCATTTCAAATGCGCAGTACAAGGCTTTCATCCCCATCTCCCCACTCCCGTGTCCTGGGAAATAAATTAACGCAAACGATGCTTTACCCTGATCGACCAGTTTTCTCATTTCCGGAACCGGAGCTAAATATGTTCCACCGTCTGCTACCAATTTAAACTGGCCTGTGTTAAGTTCTTTATTCTTTCCCCCAGCAATCTGGCAATAAGGACAACTCGGATCTGATATCTCAAGAATAACCAACTTTTCGTTACCATCTCCAAACTTTATCGCGGCTTTATTAAAGACATCTTTTACTTGGCTAAGCTCTACTTTTGGTTTAACCGGTTGTTGATTTGCACCAGTTGTAGTTTCGGTACCTTGCGTGGTTTTACCAACATTTTTTTCCAACATTTGCACCTTGGTCAAAAGTAACCCTATTACGAAAGCTGCAACAATAAGCACCACAACTAAAGCTAGTTGCACTTTTTGATTATTTAAGATAGAAGAGGTCTTTTTGTTTGAACTGTGTTTTTCCATAAATACTCCTCAAATTTGTTATTGCGAAATGGTATCCTAATTTCCTACAAGCTGCAACTTTTAAATCTTGAAAAAATTATTCTATGACTTCTCTGACCATGTAGGTTTTTCTTCCGGATGACTCAAAGTACGTTCTCATCATAAGCTCCCCCAGCATACCCAACATCATCGATTGAACTCCAACTATTATAAGCAAAACCGAGAGAGTTAAAAGGGGTCTGTTTCCAATACTGTGGCCAAGTAGCTTTAAAATCAAAAGATACACCCCCATCAAACCTCCAAGTCCGGAAATCATCGCCCCGGTAAATCCGAAAAGTCTTCCCGGCATAGCTTTGAACGGCTTTCTTGCGTAATAAAGCAGGAAAAAAAGGGTCATAATATCAAGCATTACTTTAAATGTCCTTTTATGGCCTTTGTAATAAGAAACCCCGAAGTCCCTGTCTCTAAAATCAACATCAAATTCAGTCATTTTCGCACCGAACACACTCACATAATCAGGTATGAACCTATGCATTTCTCCATATAATCTTAGGTTCTTAACAATTTCTCTTCTGAAACCCTTCATTCCGGAACCTCTATCTTTCATACGAACCCCGGAAATTTTTCCGATAATAAAATTGGCAAGACCGCTTTGTTTTGCTCTTCCGCTTTTTCCTGCACTCCATCTTTGAGCTCTATTTGTGTTTACAAAATCGTATCCTTCGTCCAAAAGGTCGATTATTTTATTTATATTTTCAAGCGGGGTCTCCAAATCTGCAGATACTGTGAGTACATAATCTCCGGCGGCTATATCAAAACCTGCTGCATAGGCGCAACTCTGACCAAAGTTGGTCATAAGGTTTACTCCTCTTACCTCGGGGTGGGTGTTTGCATATTTCCTAATGACATTCCAAGTACCATCTTTGCTGCCATCGTCCACCGCAATAATTTCAAACGCATACCTGTGGTTTTGGATAAGCCTAAATAATTCATCTAGGGTTCTATTAATATTTTCTTCCTCGTTGTAACAAGGAATTATTATCGATACAAGTCTATTTTTTTCCATATTTTTTCCTTAAACCAATCAACCTCTCTTTTAAGGCCATCTTGAGGCTTCGTAGTTGGATTATACCCCAAAATCTCCCTTGCTTTTTTGATAGTTGCCCGTGTCTCCAGCTGATCGCCCTGTCTCGGCGGCTTACTATCATATATGGCCTTTTTACCCAAATAGTCCTCAATTATTTTAATTCCCTCACCTGTTGTGATTGCGCTATCGAGTCCAAGGTTAAATATCTCACCTATACACTTATCACTATTATTAAGAATCGAGACATAACCATCAATCATATCTCCTATGTATGTATAACTCCTCAAGTGCTTTTCACTTCCTTCATAAAATGGGAAAGGAACGTCATTTAGAATTGAGTTGATAACCTTAGGATAAAGCTTATCGGGTCTCTCCCTCTCTCCGTATACTGAAAACGGTCTTACCGAACACGCCGGGAATTTTTTATCCCTTTGATAAGCAAGTATAAGCTGCTCTGCAGCGAGCTTTGTAACACCATAGTAAGAGGTTGGCTTGGGAGGGGTATTTTCATCATCCATGGCGTGCGCTCCGTAAACCGAAGATGTAGATGTATTTACAAAAATTCTAAGATCCGGAATATTCTTTAAAGCCTGATATAAATTTTCTGTTGCGTTAATATTGTTTTTGATAAAACCATCAAGTGGGATGCTGGATGATATTCCGGGTTGTGCGGCAAGATGGAAAACCGCCTCAACACCTTCCAGCACACCACCTATCTTATCTGTTACTAAATCAAGTTCGTGAACTTTTATTCTCTGTTTCTCAAGATCTAGGGCGTTTAGCTTTTTCAAATCTACGCAGTAGTAAGGACTGAAATTATCAATTCCAACGACTTCGTGTCCAAGTGAGTGTAACCTTTCGGAAAGATGAGAACCTATAAATCCTGCTGCACCGGTCACAAGTATTTTCATATTTATATATTTTAACAGAATTTACATTGCGTTTTTATTGTTGAAGCTGGATTCGTAGAGGCTCCATATTGAGACAACAAGGATTATTATAAGCTGTAGTGGCCCTCTATTTTTTAGGTTTACTAATATTAGGCTCTCCGCCGTATTTGGGATAGCTAAGGTTTTCTAAAGATTTTTTCCCATTAAACCAATTCAAAATATTTGAAATAGTAACTCCGATTTTCAAACCTGTGAAAGAACCGGGACCTAAATTAGGAATAAATTCGGAGATGTCCCCAACCTTTATTTTCTCCTTTTTCAAAAAATCCCGAATCGTTCCGACAATATCGATATTTCCACTCTTTTTCTGCAAAACTTTCTCTCCACCATCAGTTATTTTGGTTAACTTCACCTCTTTCTCATCCCTGCGAGAGGAGTCTATATAAATTTTATATTCTGATTTTTCTGCTGTTTTCATCGACATATTCAAAATAAATTCTAATTGTGTTTTCAGGTAACAATCTTTCTGCTAACTCCGGCCACTCAATTATCGTAATAGAATTTTTATCTTCCAACATCTCTTTTATGCCCAAATCCTCGACCTCTTTTTCCGAAGTCATTCTATACAAATCAATGTGATTTACATGCCCGTATTTCCTGGCGATTACAAACGTTGGACTCTGAACCCTATTTTTTAAACCTAAACTCTCAACCAGATATCTCGTAAAAGTAGTTTTCCCACTACCTAAATCACCATATAAAGCTAGTGTGTCCCCCAACTTTGTCTTTTCTGCTATTTCAGAAGCGAGTTTTTTAGTTTCTTTGGTAGAGCGGGTAATAATTTCCATAAAAATATCCCCGAAATAATTGCGCCAAGGGTGTCTACACCAAGATCAAAAATACTACAAGACCTACCGGGCGTTGCTAGTTGGTGCAGCTCATCAAAGACTGCGTAGGATATTGTCATGACAATA
>CAZLHE010000032.1:0-6254 GCA_964559585.1 uncultured Candidatus Saccharibacteria bacterium | reverse complement strand
ACCTCCTACCCAATACATCTCTTTAGGTAAGAAATCTTCCATAGACATTTTCTTTGTCTTATCTGCGTTCTCATCACTTTTGTTTTTAATTGTGATTTTGAACTCAACTATCTGGTCTTTTGTGACATCCGTCACTTTATCTTTCCAGCTTGTCTCACCTTTGATTCTAACTTCCTTAGTGATTTTGAATTTCTTATCGTACTCGCATTTCTCTCCACCACCGTATAATTCCTCACAATTAGAATCGGCGTAAGCTTTTGTGGTCCCGACAAAGGACACAGCGGCTATCATAAAGGCGGACAATATTAATTTGTTAATTGTGTTTTTCATATGCCCTTTCATGGAACCATAAAAAGCATCAGTTATGACGCAAAATACGGTTATTTAATTAATTGGACAGGGAGATTTTGTTGATATACCAACTAATTGTTGATATCTCAACCATCGCCCCGTTATTGTAACCTAAAAACGAGGTATTGTCAACACTATAGGACCGACACAAAGATCCTACCAAACAACTTCTAATTGGTGATAAAATCATAGAATATGAGAAAAGCATGGTCCACAATAATCCCCATTATTACTGTACTATTAGTTTCCCTTTTTTTAGTACTCACTATATTTAAACCGGGGTACATTTACTTTAGAGATGTCACCGAGGGTTTACACTTAGACAATCTCTACAAGAGATACGCATACACGTACAGCGGCGATATGGGAGAGTCTTTAGCTGAAAAGGCGAGGGTTCCGATCTTTTATGCAATTTTTGGTATTTTTGAGTTAGGAAAGAAGGTAGGTGTGTTCGATGATTCTTTCTATGTGAAAATTAAGATACTACTTCTTTTTGTTCTTTCTTTCGTAGCTTTTTTCTTTACTGCTAAAAAACTGTTAAAAGACCTAGGGCAAAACGAAGAAATACTACATAAGAAATTCTGGGTGTCACTTGCCGCTACTTTGGGGAGCATTTATTACATATCTAATTACTGGTTTTCAAACAGAATCACTCATTTCGGCTTGTTTTTCTCTACTGTGACTCTACCTATAACCTTTTTCTTTCTATACTCCTACCTATTTTGTGAAAAAACTCAGTTCAGAAAACTGACCACACTGCTCATTTTATTATCCATTTTTACAGCAACCCCACATACCGCACTATTTGAGTTTCTCATACTAGTAACATTGTATATAACCTTCATAACCAACAGGTCTGTTTCTTCAAAAACCAAGGGGTCAAAAACTTTACAACTCTTAATTTTCGGTATTTTGTATCTATTTATTAACTCGTATTGGATATTACCCTATGTGTCTTCCCCCTCTACACCAGATGCGGTTTTATCCGAAACAATCGTTAGTACTATCGGAGAAAACGCGAAATTTGTAAATTCGGTAAGACTGATGGGATATTGGCTAACAAATCCCAAGGACTATTTCTTCCAAGGTGCCCCCCTTCTTCAAACCGCCGCATCTTTTCTCCCAATCGCATTTCTTATCGTGTCTATTTGGTTAATTCGAAAAAACCGAAATTTTGTTTATGCTATCTCCTTATTATTTCTCGGAGGCTGTTTCCTAGCCACATCCTCATATATAACCGATAAGTTTTACTTCTTTCTCATGTTTTCTTCTCCGATAAAAACTTTGGGGTGGCTATTCAGAGAGTATGACAAATTCGGAATTATACTGACTTTTATATACTCAATGGCAATCAGTATTGTTATATATAAATTATCAAATAAAAAGCTGGTTGTTGGTGTAGCTACGCTGATGGTCTTTTTAATCCTTGCTTCAAATTTCTACTTTTTAAAAAAGACTTTAAATCAGAACTATTCGCCTCAAACAATTCCCAATGATTTTTTTGTGGCAGAGAAATTCCTAAACGACGACAAAGATATTTTTAATGTTGCCTGGTTTCCTGGAGTACCAAAACCAAGTTGGGCAAAAAAAGAAGACGTGAGATACACATTTTCAAATCTAATTTCCCAAAAAGAATCTGTCACGACTAGATCGGACTTGATTAATTACTTAAACTATTTATTTAATGAAGAAAATATTTACTCAATAGACCTTGGTAAGGCTTTAGATCTCATTGGAGTAAAGTACCTAATTATTAGAAAAGACTACACTTTCTCAACATCAAACGCATATGAAGAAAAGATCGCATTGCAAAACTCTATGGAGAAAGTATTAGAAACAAGTCTTCTTACAATATACAGAAACAAAGAATTTTCTGGGATATTTAAGTTTTACGAAAACAAAATAAGCACAAATCTGGGTTTAGATGTTCTAAAACAACCAGACTTTACAAAGACAGACACTTCTCTACTGGACTTTAGTGACAAACCATCCAACATACAATTTAACGGAAAAACTCTATATATTAGTAAAGACAGTCCTTTAGACTACTCCATAGACACATATATCAATAAGTTTATATACCCGTATGATTACACTGCCAAAAAATACGAAGGGGTCTCAGGTTACTGGGGACTAGGATCTCTTGAAAATATCAACCACGCCGAAACAAATTTCTTTTTCGATGATTTAGGTTTAGTAATGAACCAGTTTGATTATGGTCGTGGAGTTATATCGGCAAAGGATGGGTACGTTATCTCTGACACCTCAAAGCTAAGTAGCAACGATATTTTTACTGGATTTACAATTACCGATAACGTTGCATTTACTAATCACGATTTAACCTACACAACATTGGGTAAATTAGACTCACCGGAAACACAGGCTCCTTGGAAAATAACCAGAAGTTTGCATTTTAATGTGATGAATACTAAAGTCTTGTTTCTACAGCTTAAGTCACTTATAGACAAAGAGCTGGAACCTCATTTCAAATTGACATTTTATGATTCAGAGGGCAAAACAACACAAGAAAGTGCGTACTATCCTAACGCAAAAGGCGTTGTTTCTTATGTTGTAAAGGTTCCTGAAGGTGCAGTAACAACCGAGTTTAGTTCGTGGGCTCGCCCAGTGGGTGGTAAAAAATACACTTATAAAGTCAATAATCTCCACATTTATGATGTATCAGATAATGTAAAGCCGGTCTTTATGACCTTCTCCGCTCCTAGCATGTGCGAAGGAACCTGTACAGTATTTGCAAGAGTACTTAAAAGTAGAATTGGAGGGGAAATAGAGCTTACCATCGGTAATAAGGTATTACCTATTATTACAAAAACACCGGATTTGGGACACAACGAAAGGTATGAGTGGCTGGAAGTAGGCTCAATAGAAAATTCTAGTAAAAAGCCGGATATTACAATCACAAATAAGTCAGGCTTTAATTCAATCAACTCCATAGTTCTGCTAAACGAGGATGAAAGGTCACAGCTTTATCAAGATACACAAAAGGTGATCGAAACAAATGATACTTTACCCGACACGTCTATAAAACCTTACCTTAAGGTTACCGAAATCAATCCGACTATGTATTCGGTTTCGGTATACAACTCTACAGGAGCAGGAGGTGTTCTGGCTTTTGCAAAACCTTTTGGAAACAGCTGGTTACTATCCAATGAAAGACCGGTCACAGCAAACGGTTACGTTAATGGGTGGTATTTAGAAAAATTGGATAACAAAACTTATATTGTTTCGTATAAACCGCAAAAGTATTTCTACATAGGAGTTGGGGTGTCCGCAATAACATTCGTTCTTCTTTTGGGTTATTCGCTGTTACCCACGCTATCGGTAAGAGAAGTCACCGCATCCGAACTAAAATCTAAATCCCAAGGGTAAATCCTATTACTCAGAAGTCCTCGTTTTCTCATTGCTATGTCAATTGCCTCTTCAAACACAGCGGCGCTGTTTCCCCATGAAAAAAAGTCTGCCCACTTTTTGGCGTTATACCCAAGTTTTTTTCTAAAATCTTTATCTTCTATGAGATCCCCAACAGCTGTATAGAAATCCTTTTCCTTATCTACCAAAACGCCAGTCAACCCATCTCTAATGGAATCTCTTATACCTGGAACATCAAAACCAACCGCGGGGGTCTTACAGGATGCGGCTTCTATCGTAGTTATCCCCCACCCTTCTTTCATTGAGGGCGTTAGAAATACCCAAGCTTTTTGCAAGTACTCCCATTTCTCTTTTTCTGAAACAAAACCTAGTATTTCGACATTATCCTGAATTTTTAACTTAATAACTAATTTTTTAATACTTTCTAGGTAATCGCCGGCACCGCCGATAACAAGTTTGAGATTTGGAAAATCTTTAAGAAGAAATTTGCATGTTTTCACCGCCATTTCAATCCTTTTGTAGGATTTGATACGTCCTATATAGGTAATAAGGGGAAAACTTGATTTTTTGTATGTCCCGCCTACCCTGTTGGGAATAGAGTTATAAGCTAAGTAGATTCTTTTATCGGCAAACCCAAGTTTTTTAAGATCGTCTAAACTAGACGGGGACACTGTAACTACAGAATTTCCCCTATAGACAAGTGGCATCAATACTGATTCCAAAAAATAACCTAAAATAGCAATCGGAAATATAAACTGCTTAAACCACTGTTCCTTGTGAACGTGGTGAACAATCATTAACTTTGGTTTTCTACAAAAAAGAGGCGTAAAAAACGGAATTCCATTTTCCACATCAATTACAAAATCCGTGAGTCTGCGAAAATACAACATATAATAAATAAAAGCCCATATATAAACTGTTACGAAATTACCTTTCCTTACTACCTTTACATCATCAATAATGTCCTTATCGTTTAGGTTTCCCGGTTGGGATGTGAACAGAGTAATATTATTCTTTCTGGCGAGGCGTCTGGCAATATTGTGAACATATATTTCCGAACCACCACTTTCGAAATGCTTCGTATCTCTCCACGCAAAAATAAGTATATTTTTTTCGTCAGGGGCTGCCCTCCTTGCTAGCATGGCCTTTATAAACTGTGGTGTTTTTACCTCAAGGTTATGTCTTACTTCCAAAACTTTAAGTCTAAAAAATTCAACCGGTACTTTAACCAAACCAGTGTACAAAGAAAATTTTGAACCTTCTTTTTCAGACCATGTAACCGGAAACTCAAGTATTTTAAAGTTCAGATATCTTGCGACAAGAAGAATGTTTACATCAAAAGCCCAGCCGGTATTTGAAAGTCTGTTTGCAATAGATAAAGCAACATCTCGCCTAAATACTTTAGCCCCACACTGTGTATCTTTATATGGAAGATTAAAAAGAAGCCTTACATACAAGTTAAATATCTTGCTCAAGACTCGGCGGCGGAAGCTCATTTTAGTCTTATCAGGGGTTCTTGAACCAGAGGCTCCGTCCAACCATGGGGTTTCGTGTAGTAATGTTGAGAGTTTAAAAAATTCTGAAGCAGGGACGGCGCCATCTGCATCTGTAAAACCTACGTAATCGCCTGTGGAATTTTTAAAACCAAGAGCAACCGCTCCCCCTTTTCCCAGATCATACGAAGTGAAAATCTTTCTTACAAAAGGAAATCTAGAAGAATAATCGTCAACTATACCCGCTGTGGAGTCACTGGAGTTACTTATAACAACAATGATCTCCGGTTTAAAAGTCTCCTGGGAAGAGAAAAAGGAGGCATAATTGCTAAGAGTTTTAGCAATACGTTTCCCTTCATTTTTGGCAGGTATTATTATGGACAGTTTTTTCATGGTTAATTACCTAATAGATTGTACAAAAAAACACCTCCTTTTATAAGGTGGTGTTTAATGTTCAAGTTATTTAATTAATTCAATAGCAGCCCTAAAGACATAAGCTATTTATGTACTTAGTGTTGCCGGGCAGAAGAAGGGTTGATTACTCAACTTTTCTCCTTCTGCCCTAGCGAACGTGGTGGGTGTGTGTGGTTATTTATTTAGCGGCACGGTGAACATTGCTTCAGGGGCGTCGCCAAAGGTTACGAGTGTCCCATTGTTTGCTCCAAGCAGAACATCATCTTTAAGCAAAACACTGATCCACTCGCCCTCGTATACTTTCCCAAGATCGATAGAATTCAAGTTCTGACCCAGAATTTCTCCCAGCTGGAGATTAATTCCGCGATCTTTTAGAGCTTGAAGTTCTTGGGAGGTCAAGGATGCAAAAAAGTTCTTGTCCATTACTTGCATCTTTAACATCGGAAGCAGGTCGATCGAGGTTCCGTCTTTCCTATGGAATGTAAACTCGAGGAACTGATCGTCTGCCACAGCCCGTAGCAGAACAATACTCGAATAGTCGCGACCAAAAATGATTGAAGCGCTATTCTCGTCCCCATTTTCAACAACCAACCAAACACACCCAACACA
>CAZLHE010000031.1:0-6419 GCA_964559585.1 uncultured Candidatus Saccharibacteria bacterium | reverse complement strand
CTTTAATATTTTTCTCGGATGATAAATCGTACTCCTTTCTTAAGCTTTCTGCGGTTTTGTTTTGGGCGGAAAGATACTTCTCAACTGCAAGGTTTATTGTTTTTAGCTGTTCCATAAGCTTTGCAAGCATTCTATCTGTTTCTTCTTCTTTTAAGATATCTGCAATTTCAACTTCTGATTCTTTCAAAAGTACTTCTATTATCTCGTTTGCTCCCAAGTGAACATGTTTTTCGTGTTCCTCTTTCTTTTCTTCTTTTTTATCTTCCTTTGATTTCTCATCCGTCTTTTTGGTATCCTTTTTGTTTTCTTCCTCTTCTTTCTCAGCTTTTTGTTTCTTTTCTTCGTAGTAAGCTTTCAAAGCTTTCTTGTAGTCTTTCATTTTTATTTCCGGTCTTACTGCGAATGTGGCCGAGAATTCAAGATTTTTTTCAATATTAAACTATTTTACTTCAACTTTAGGATTCGAAACCGTTGAAATATGGTTTTCTTTTAGGGCTTGAGGGTAGTAAGTTTGCAGTAAATCGTTTAATGCGTCTCCGTAAAGTGTGGAAACTCCTATTTTGTCTTTTACCATCTCTTTTGGAGCCGTGCCCTTTCGAAAACCTTCAATTTCGGTTTCTTGGGCAGCTTTAGTTAAGATTTTATCGTAAGATTCCTTAACTTTGTCGTTTTCTACGGTAATAGTTACTTTTATGGTTGATTTTGGTAGTTTTTCGATATTAGTTTTCATAGCGTAGATATTGTATCACAGAGGGCAAAGGTTTGACCTCTATTTTAAGTAGAAACGGGGGTTTGACTATTTTTCGAGAGGGTGGTATAAAAGTAGTATTTCGATAGGGGGAACAACGAACAGCTAACCATGCTTAAGTGACGACCCCCACTATTTTCTCTCTTCTAACTTTTCTCTTAGATAGTTTACAAACGCCAAGTAATTCCAAAAGTTTCTGTAAAGAGATGAATAGCTATGTATATCCGGGATCACGATTTTCATAAGCTTATCTTTCCTTCTAAGATACTTAACAAGGCAGTGAAAATCTCCATCTCCGGAAACAATGACTGCTTTATCATAGTTTGGAAACTCAATCATAGTGTGTAGAACTAACTCAGCATCAACATTACCCTTATAGGTATTTTCTCTTTTATCCTTAACTTTTAATGTCGGTTTGAAAACCAATAAATAGCCATCTTTTCGTAGTTTTTTGTAGAGGTTTTGGTACTTAGGCACGTAACCGACAAATAAGTAACATTTGCCGACACTATACTTGTCCCTTAAATACACTCTAAATCTGCTGAAATCCAGCTTCCAACCTTGGTTTTTCACACTTACATTTAGGTTTTGGCTGTCTATGAAAGCATATATTTTTTCAACCCTTTTTTTCCTTGGAGTCTTCCCTGCCATTAAGTGGATTTTATCAGCAGAGGAAAAAATAAGAACAAACCAATGCCTATTTTGACTAGATTTGTTGATTATTTTATTAAATGTGTTATAAATGTATTAATCACCATGAGGGGACACACCTAAGGCTAAGTCCGAAGGATAATGCCCCTCGTTTTTATTTTCCAAAATCGATAAATATCAAAAAGGCAGATTGCCAGGCAAATTAATTTGTATTTTGGTTATAATATAAATATGTCTGAATCCATAAACCTTAATTGTCCGTTTTGTAATAAAGAAGTCAGACCAACGGACGTTTTCTGCCCTGCTTGCGGAAAAAAGCTTCCTGGCAAAAACCTTCCTTTTTCTACAGCACAGAAAATAAAAATTTATCTGGTCAGTGTGATACTTGCGCCACTTGGTCTGTATTGGTTTTTCAAATATTTTAAAAACGAGGATCAAAAGAAGAGAAAAGTGGCTTTTTTTGCTCTTTATTTAACAATATTTACGATAGTCGTTCTTACTATCATAAGTTACTACTATGTTAAGCAAATGAACGCCTATATTGAATCGTATGATTTTAGCGGTCTGGGTTTATAAGACAGACATCAACAAAACACACTCACACCACAAAGATAAAATATCTCATGGAAGTTGCCCCTTCTGACATTTCTGGAGCTTCACCTTTTTAATATGTGTCTTTTCTTTCAGGCCTGCTTAGTATAAGCCTCGAAACTGTCGGCAGCTTTAGGGTCCAATGAGCGAAGAGTTTCAATAACTTTTGTTTTAAGATCAAGATATGAAATTTTTTCTTCCACAACTTTTCCAGGAAGCCACAACTCTACTGCCGCGGCCACTGCTTCTGCTGTTTCTGGTGTCCCTCCGGATTTTATTACTCCGTTTATAATTTTACCTCTGTCAAAATCCTGTTCGGTACCGTCTTTTTTTATTACTTTAAACATCAAAATCACCCCCTTATGTTTAATTGTATATTAAAAGTTATGGGTAAAGCTATCTTTTGTATCTATTGGCGTTGCCCGTGGAGTAAAAGATGTTTTATATGGAGAAAATAGTTATTACAAAGGCAAATAAAAAAGATATTCCAAGGATTGTTGAAGTTCATAGAAAATGTGTTTCTACTACGAACTTGAAAAACTATACTGTTGATTATATCCCAAGTCTTTACTCTACAGTACTTATATATTCACACCACTTACACCCCGGGGTTCCTTCAGGAACAGGACCATTTAAAAGTTTTGAGATCTCCCCAATAAAGTTATAAAAGCCTTCCATGTCCTCCTTGATCTCAAAATACAGTGGTTTAGCTTTAAAGATCACATCTTCTCCGGGAAAGCTTATTTCTGTTGGATTTATAGCTATCACACCCATTTTACTAACTTTTTTAGAGGGGCCCACTAGCGGGTTTTCCAGGGCGTATTTGTAAGCATGTAGTTGAGTGGTAAACTTTTGAATTTTATCTTCAGCCGGATCTGTAATCTTAAAATCAATTACCGCGTAGGTACCGTCGTCTAATTTCGTTGCAATGTCGAAACGCCCGCTTATGAAACAATCCTTTAAAGGTGGAATTGGCTTGGATTTGAGAAATCCTTCTTTTACCTCAATTTTTCCGGAAGGTAGTTCAGAGTTTATTTCTCTTAAATCCATGCCCATAATTGCATTTTGCAAAAGTGAATTCATTTTCATAAAAACACCCGGTATGCCAATTGAAGGGAGTACAATATTATATTTTACTTTTTGATAGTAACAGTGTTTGCAGTCTTCGTATAAGTATTTGAAGTCTGATGGTGATAGTTTATATACCATGGGTTTATTCTAGCATTTCTGCTTAAGGTTAATTTAAGGTCAAAGAGTATCTACTGCTTAAGTTTAGAGAAAAGGAAGGACCGGAGGGACGTTTTATTCCAAGAACTTTATCAAGATAGAAGCATTTCGGACATTCTATGAAAAGATCTATTTTTGGAGCGAGAGATTTTTGGTAATGCATGATTGGCTATGCTAATGCTTTGTAAATTCTACCTTACTGAAGTTGTATCCTAGTAAAATTCCCAAACTATTTCTATATGCCTCCATCTACAAGGTTTGAGGATTTCTCTCTTAGCCTTGCCTTTCCCTCTATGACGGTTCTTACTTCATTCGTAATTTTTGTTATCTCATCACGATCCTTATTTATGGGTAAAATTACCTCTCGGAGCCTGTTACCGATAGTGGAAATTGTCGCCTGAACAAAAGTCTTCGAATCTATTTGTTTCCGAACGATCTTGCTATGTTATAAGGGGATCTTAGCTTCTTGTAAGTAAGACCTGAATCTTTCTTCGCAGCTCGGGGCCAGAGCTATCTTTGCAAAAACGAAGTGCTCCTTCCAAGGTTTTCGGATTACTAATAACGTTTTTGAACTTAGATATTTCGTACCATTGATCCCATGTCGCTTTATCTAAAAGGCTTTTGTTTAGTCCCCCTACACGATACATCATCATTAAGTGATCTTGTGTTCTCTTTGCGTCAATCTTTGGTAATATATCTGGTATTTCGTCGACGATTCTCCTGAAAACACTATAAGGTTTTATAATTCTGAAGTTGGCACTATCTAAAAATGATAGTACTTTTCCCACGGTACTGTAGTAATTAAGGTTTTTTTCTTTATTTTTGAATTGTGAAGAAATTTCAGCAATTTTTTTTATGTATGCATCTAACTCATCTTTTGCCTTTTTTTCTTGTATTAATTTGGAAATCTGGATTGACAAGTCCTCTTTAAAATCTATGCGTGAAGAATATTCGTATCCCGAATCTGTTTTTTTGCCCAAACGGATTTTTTGATCTTTTTTAATATTGTCGTATTTATGCATAGACGTCATAGTACATTCTATCCTGGATCTCTTTGACCTCCTGTATTGTATTCTCCGAATCTAGACCCGCATTCGCGTCTAATCTTATTCTAAGTAGGTACCGAACAGCCTCATCAAGAATAAGTTTCATAATGTAATACCCTATTTGTCTATTTTGAATACTTGGTTTACCATTAAACCCATCCCACAAATTTTGAAAATCTGTATGCATTAGGTTAATACTAAGAATCCCATTACTAACTGGTGTATTTCTTATTGGTTCATCTATGTCTACAAGTTTTACCCCCTTTATAAAACCTCTTTTAACTGGCTCTCTCTTTGTCTCGAGATAGAAGCTTGTTGATTTCGTATCAAGGTCGTGTCTTTCTGCGCTTAGTGTTGCACGTAAGATGTGTTTACCTTTGCTGAACTCGTCCTGATTTAGTTCAATTTCCATAAGTTTCATTGGTCTTAACTCAGAGGATTTAATTTTTATTGAATATTCTTCTTCAATAACTCTAGTTCCCTGCCTTTTGATCTCGACCCTCAACGAGATCTTTTTTTCTTCGTTTGTGGTATTAAGTATTCCACAATTTGCTTTGAGTGTGTCTCCCCATTTCACCTCCCTTTTGTTAACACTAAGATGTTTAATCCTAATTGGTGGTTTAGGCTTGGGGATGATTGGAGGAACAACTGTTCCGATTCCGAGGATCTCAGGGCAATATTCATCAATAATTTGGTTTGCTTTCTGGATAACTTCTGAGAGATTTTTCACGTTCATTACTTTTCTTTGTTCCTTTGTCGGCACAATCCGTGAAACAAATTTATTTGCCTCGTCTTTTATTAGACCTTTGATCTCCTTCCAGGGCGATTCATATAAGAAGTTACAGTGATCATTTTTTTCGATGTCTTTTAGACTATCTTCAAGATCTTCGTCAAACTCAATGCTCCCGGAAAAACGACCTTGATATTCTTTGTCATACACCTCGAATGGGATTTTAACGATCATCATATTAGCCCGTTGGACCATTACCCCATCAAAAGCAGAGATAACTCTGTCAGTATAAAAGGCGATGTGTAGTCTCTTTATACGACCGAAATTTCCAATCCGAAGGTTTTCACATAAAGTTATCTCCTCTAGTGGGGATTGCAGTGGTTTATGGGCTATTTCTTTACCAAATGAATTAATCTTTTTGTTAAATCTTGGGCCCAGTACTTGCCACCACGATTCCATTATTGACTCTGTAAACTCGTCGGAGTGCAGTGCTTTCAAAAATTTTTCCTGGACATCGTATACCCAAATTTTCGTACCTTTATGATCTAGAGGTTCGACACCTTTAACCCACACGGAGATATCAAGGTTTTCGCTACTACTGCTTTTTTTTCCGTCCTGAAGAAATCTACAAATATAACCAGAATCACTTATACTCTCCACAAATAAAATATGATTAGAGGAGGCGTTCATTAGTACAAACTTACCCTGTCCTTTTCCTCCCGCGTCATCCCGATCTTTTTTAGGTTTCCACAAAGAGGAAAAACCTTCCCATCTATCTTTGTTCATTCCCTTTGTGCCAAAATCTTCTACCACGACATGTGTTTTACTATTCTCATCAGTGTACTCATAAATCTTAAGGTCCCACCCCCTACCTTCCTTTCTATCTTCTCGTATATCCCAGGCGTTTTGTATAGCTTCCTTTTGAAAAGCAGTATCTGAACGGTCATATTGCTTAGAAATTCTATCCACAACCTTTGAAAGGTCGGCGCCTATCTGTTCAGTTTTAATATCTGTAAGTATGTTAGGCATGATGTTAGAAATTACAGTTCAAATTTTTTACTTCTTGGGAAATGAAATTTTGCTCTAGTTTCTTTAACCTTTCTCTCTATTTCGTTAAAAATTTTTTCGATATCATCCTCGCTGTAATCGTATATATTACGATTTGAACAATTGCCTAACACCTTCAGACGTTTAAGGACAGTATTCGTACGAAGTGTTGCAAGGCGCTTAAAACGGTCCCGTGGATGCTCGTATTTTTCTGTGTATTCTTCGCCAGACATCATATAGTTAACCTATACCACATCCGTATAAGTAAATCAAGCCCCTGTAAAGGACGTTTTACATCATGATGTTGTGCCAAACTTTTTGAGTTAGCTTTGTCTCTACCTTTGAGAAAAATTAAGAAAATGACCATTGAGCATATGAA
>CAZLHE010000030.1:0-6788 GCA_964559585.1 uncultured Candidatus Saccharibacteria bacterium | reverse complement strand
ATTTTACACCATAGACAAAAAGCTCATTCATCGCCCTTGTTACAGCAACAAAGGCTTTTCTAGCCTCAGGGAGAATTTTAATCTTTTTTAAATTTAGTCCTAAAATATATACCCTAGAAAACTCAAGACCCTTACAATCATCAGCCGACATTAAATAGACTCCTCTTGGAACGTAAGTTATTTTTTTTGTTGACTCAAGTTTTATCACCTTATCCTTTAGTGATTTGATCTTTGAAAGGATTATTTCCGCTTTTTCAGTATCACCGAAGCAAATTATCCCGATACTTTTGTCTATTTTTTTCGAATCTCCTTTTATTCCCTCCTCAAATTTCTTATACATCTCACCTGTGTCCTGGAACAAGATCTCAACAGGATCATCACCAACCCTATTAATAGATTTGGGTAAATACTTGTTCGAGTAGTTTTTAAGAATTTTATTTGCGAATATTATAATCTGTTTTGTACTTCTATAGTTCTTATCCAACTCAAATTTGATCGCTACTCTTGCTTCTTTAATGACATTTGGAACTATTTCCCAGTTTTCTATTCCGTTTTCCTGAAGAGTCTGATTCAAGTCACCAAAAAGAGCAAACCTCCCTCTCAAAACAACCTTGCTTAAAAATAAATACTCAAGTGAACTAAAATCCTGGGCCTCGTCAACAACACAATACTCATACTTCCTAAACTTTGTGAGTCCGACAAGTTCTGAGTAAATATAAAGGTAGGCTAAAACTCTTGAGTAGTTAAGCTTTTTGTTTATGTCAAGCCCCATTTTTTTTGCAACCCTTTTGATAGTTTTTTCTTTAATCTCACTTTTTAAAACGTTTGCCTGTCTTAATATCTTTCTTAAAGCCAAAATATTTTCTTTATATAACCACGCCTGTATGGAATCTGGATTTTTAGCGAACCGCTCCTTCTGAACCATAAGCTCCTCAGTGATATCCTCCAAAATATCCGTAATATTTTCGTACGGCGTTTGGTTATAGCTATATTTAAAACTTGCGAACGTTCCAAGCTCCGGGTCTTTGAATATTTTATTTATTTTTCTTTCGTACTCCTTTTGAACTAACAAAACAGACTTCATCAATTTTTTAACGCCGGTTGGATTAAATTCAGATGGGTTTGGGTTACTTCCCAGGTCGTAGTTTACTTTAAGACCTTCCTGGAACATTAAATTGTATGCAACATCCTTAACTGTTTTATATGTAAGATCAAAAATACCTAGCCTTGGAAAAAGAGTAGAAAGGTAGCCCGCGAGAATCTGACTTTTGGCAACAAGCAAGCATCTTTCGGGATGAATGAGGTTTGGATAGTTAAAAAAGATGTGCGCAAGCTTGTGAATTGCTACAGTGCTTTTACCGCTACCAACGCAACCCTGAACCACACAAATTTGTCTGGGGTCAGCTTCTATAATATCAAGCTGGGACTCCTGTATTGTCTGAACTATGTCCTCCAATACTCCTCCCGATCGTGTTTTTATTTTCTCTATAATTACTGTTGATTCATCTAATTGAAGGTCGTTATCAAAATAACCAACAAGTTTTCCATCCTGAATCTCAAAGGTTCTTTTAATCTTTAAGTCTCTTGTTTGCTTACCAAGGGGAGTTTCATAAAAAACACCTTTTTGTGGGTACCTGTATCTGTAATAAATCGATGCCACCTTGCTTCTCCAGTCAGTAATAATCGGTTTTTTCTCGGTATAAGAAAACTTTCCTATATAAAATTTATCAGTTTTTTTGGATGATGGATCAAATAAATCTATTCTTGAAAAATAGGGCTCACTCAAAAGAAATCCTATTTCCTCAAGTGATTTGTATTTTCCTTTTATGTTCAGGGCTGCGTTTTTTTGATGAAGCTGCTCAAGCAAAATATCAAAATCAGATGTCTGGTATCCATAAGAACTACCACCACTTTCCCTTAACTCCTTAAGTCTTTCAAGATTTTCGGAGCTTATAATATCAAGCTTTTGT
This sequence comes from uncultured Candidatus Saccharibacteria bacterium, assembly GCA_964559585.1. Taxonomy (GTDB): domain Bacteria; phylum Patescibacteriota; class WWE3; order UBA101185; family UBA10185; genus JAAZNV01. Next base: position 4,818 of record CAZLHE010000030.1, on the reverse strand, counting down.
GTTGCGGATTTCTTAGCCCTTTTAAGTTTTAGAATGGTATTTTTAAGATGTGATTCTTCCTCTTTTCTTACTTGTGGTTTCATAGTTCAAAGCCTTCCTTTGCAACTAATACGACAAACTCACCCCTAAGTTTTAGTTTTGAATAAGTATTCAGTAAATCCGAGACCTTTCCTCTGATAATTTTTTCGTGAACTTTCGTCATTTCGTTTGCCAGGCAAACAAATCTTTCACCCAGCGATTCTTTAATTTCTTCTAAAAGCTTTACTACTCTAAAAGGAGATTCATAAATAATCAAAGTGGCTTCACTATCACCGTAAGATTTCAGAAGTTTTGCACGATCGTTTTTTGATTTCGGTAAGAACCCTAAAAAAGTAAACTTATCAGTTGGAAAGCCTGATTCAACAAGGGCGGAAATTACCGCTGAAGGGCCGGGTATAGATTGGACTACAAAATCCTTTTTAATCAGTTCCCTAACAAGTTTGTACCCCGGATCTGATATTAAGGGTGTTCCACTGTCCGAAATCAAGGCAACATTTTGTCCCGATTCAAGCATATTCGTTATTTTTGGAAGCATAAAAGTATGATTTTGATCTCTATATGATAGTTGGGACTTAGAAATCTCATATTTCTTAAGAATTTTATCGGTTTCTCTTGTGTCTTCAGAAATAACAAGGTCAACGCCCCTAAGTATTTCCAGAGCCCTGAGGGTTATATCGGATAGGTTTCCGATTGGCGTTGCAACAATAAATAAGATTCCTCTGCTCATATTTACGAAAAACTCATATTACGACCCTCTATCCTAGCACATTTCAAGAAAAATTTCAGAAAATAGCAGTTAAACGCGTTGGAACTTGTTTGAAATTATTATTGATAAAAAAGAACCCCCTGCGGTTGTCCGAAGAGGGTTTTTAAGATTGAGAGCCCGGGCAGTGCTTAGTCAACAAGATTCATATTGACCCCGATCACATAGCAGGAATCCACACCAGTAAATCCTTCGTAGGTGGGAATTGGTGCTTCTGCAATTTGCTTCAAAGCCTTAGAAACTTCAGGGGGCATCGTTGACTTGCTGATCGGGTTGCCGTTGAAGTGTTCTTTCCACCAGCTGTGGAAGGTGTTCCAAGCAACCTTCATTTCAGGCGAGTATTGTTCATGGATATCATCTTCGATTGGGATACCATGAGGCGGACCGCCTATTCCCATCATACACATAGTACATCTCCTTTGTACAAAAGATTTTGGTTTTTGGATTATACCAGTGGTTTGCAGAGGTGTCAACCTATAGGTAATAGACTGGGAGTTGGAAGTTAAATTTACTTAAGTTTTTGAATTTCTTTATGAAGAGTGTGTTTTCTTAGCTTCGGATTATATTTTTTCAATTCAATCTTATCCACGCTGTTAACACGGTTTTTCTCAGTTATGTAGGAGCGCATACCAGTTTCAGCGCACTCCATAGCTATTAATATTCGATTGCCTTTCTTTTTTGCCACGTATTGCAATATATTATAAAATCAACTAAATTTCAACTATCTTTATGGAAGCCTACGATCACACAAAAATAGAAGAAAAATGGAAAGATAAGTGGTTTGAAGATAATGTTTATGAAGCAATAGACTTTTCTGACAAGCCTAAAAAATATATACTTGCCGAATTTCCATACCCATCAGGTAAAAATTTGCATGTTGGACATGCAATGAGATACACAGTTCCTGACGTTTACTCAAGATATTTAAGAATGAGTGGATATAACGTCATGTTTCCAATGGGCTGGGACGCCTTTGGTCTTCCTGCCGAAAACTACGCCATAAAATCTGGCGGGCATCCTTCAATGATCAATACCGATATTATCCCTCACTACAAAGACTGTGTGATGAGAATGGGTTACGGAGTTGACTGGAACCGTGAAATAAATACCACAGACCCAAATTATTATAAATGGACACAGTGGTTGTTTTTAAAGTTTTTTGAACAAGGTTTGGCGCAGTACAAAGAGACCTCTGTCTGGTGGTGCGAAAAACTAAAAACAGTTCTAGCCGATGAGGAAGTATTAAACAACAAGGATGGTAATAAAATATCAGAAAGAGATGGACACCCTGTTGAAAAGAAGATTCTTAAGCAATGGGTATTAAAAATTCCCCAATATGCTGAAAAGCTACTTCAAGGATTAAAGAGTTTAAATTTTCCTGAAGCTATTAAAATTGCCCAAACAAATTGGATAGGAAAAAGCGAGGGGGCTGAGATTGATTTTGAAATAAAAGGAGAAAAGGTGAGTGTTTTCACGACAAGGCCAGATACTATTTATGGCATTGCCTTTATGGGAATTGCTCCAGAAAATCCTTTAATAATTAAGCTTTTTGAACATATTCAAAACAAAGATGAGGTTACCAAATATATAAATAAATCGAAAAATAAAACTGACTTGGAAAAACAAATGCTAAAAGAAAAAACAGGCATTGAGCTTAAAGGAATTACCGCGAAGTGCTTATTTACTGGTAGGGAAGTTCCTGTTTATGTCGCGGATTACGTTTTGATGGATTACGGGATTGGAATGGTTATGGCAGTCCCAGCACACGATGAGAGAGATTTTGATTTTGCTAAAAAGTATGGAATTAAAATCGTTAAAGTTATCAAGGGTAACGACAAAAAAGCTGAACTATACGAAGGAAAAGGAATAATGATAAACAGCGATAAATATAGCGGCATAAAATCAGAAGACTTTAAAGAAAAAATAGTTGAAGATTTAGAGCAAAGGGGTTTCGGTAAAAAAGCAGTAACTTACAAAATTAGAGACTGGATATTCTCAAGACAAAGATACTGGGGAGAGCCCTTCCCATTGGTACATCTTGCCGATGGCTCTGTAGAAGCAGTTTGTAACACAGATAATCCCAAGGAGGTAAAAGAAATGCTTCCTGTTACATTGCCGGATGTTCCCGATTACTCACCTACTTCCGATGGATCCTCCCCGCTTGAAAGAAATAAAGAATGGGTAAATATTGAATTTAAAGGCAAAAAGGCAAAAAGAGAAACAGATACAATGCCAAATTGGGCTGGATCTTGTTGGTATTATCTTAGATATTGCGATCCCAAGAATAACGAGACGTTTGCCGATATAAAAAAACTTAAATACTGGCTTCCTGTTGATAGGTATTTTGGAGGCGCGGAACATACGACAATGCACCTACTCTACTCACGTTTCTGGCATAAATTCTTATACGATCAAAAACTGGTACCGACCGAGGAACCCTACCAATGGAGATTAAACGGCGGGTTATTGCTTGGACAGGACGGTCGAAAAATGTCCAAATCCTATGGAAATACGGTCGAGCCCATGGAATATGTGGATAAATATGGTGCAGACTCAACGCGAATGAGCATTTGCTTTTTGGGACCATATGAAGACACGTACCCTTGGAATACAAACAGTATCAAGGCAGTCCATAAGTTAATTTCTAATGTTTATGAACTAAGAGGCAAGGTTACTAACGAACCCGGATCAATGAAAATCATAAAAGCTTATAATTCAATGCTTAGAAATGTCACAAGTATGATCGAGGGGCTAAAAATGAATACCAGTATAAGTGAGTTTATGATTTTTATGAACTTACTTAAAAAAGAGAAAGAGGTAAATGTAGATATTTATAAAGGCTTAATAAAAGCGTTCGCACCATTTGCGCCATTCGTATCTGAAGACATCTGGCAAGAAGTTAATGGCTACAAAGATTGGAAAAAAGAGAACAGTGTACATCTACAGTCTTGGCCAAAATTTGATATAAACGTACTAGAGGAAGATACAGTTACAATACCGGTACAAATAAACGGCAAGGTTAAGGTAGAAATAGAAATTAAGCGGGATATTGACGAAACTGAGGTTAAAGAAGCCGCATTAAATAACGAAAAGATAAAGAACTTGATCGGGAACAAGAAGGTAACGAGAGTTATTTACGTAAAAAACAGAATTATTAATTTGCTCATTTGATATTTTCCAAAATTGGATTAAAATCAATCTGACCTGGTCAATATCTTCTTATTTTTTTGATCCGGTTATTTGTTCGGGTGGCGCACCAGCAGATATCACACCGTACTGCTGAGTCCGAACATCTTACAGGGATAGAGAATAGGAAATTGGTGTTGCTTAAAGGGCTGGAATGCGGTTATGACTAAACGCGAGTGCACTTATGACTCAACTTTTGTCGACTGCCCAGCCCTATTTTTTCAAAAGCACAGCTATCTTAATCTAAAGGTTACTGTAACCGTCTTTGATACAGTTGTAGACCCTGCTTCAACAGGTAAGCCCCCACCACCCCCAAGACCTTTTAAATCACCGTACATTATTGTTCCATTATAGTTAGAGCCCTCGACTATGCTAATAACAGCACCAAGCTTTTTCCCATTTGCTTTGGCGATCTTTTCAGCTTTAGTTTTGGCATCAACTATGGCTTTAACTAAAATAGAAGCCTCGTCAATTTGAGTCTGATCTATAGTGAGATTTGGCCCATACATCGTCGTTTTTTCAAATTTAACTAACAACGCTGTAAGTGCGTCGGACTTAGTTAAATCCCTCAAAGTTATTGAGATTGAATAATTTGCATGCCAATCACCCGGTTTATAAACTGTCGTACCGCTTTCATAGTAAGGATCCTGGTTTTGATAGATATTCATATTTTGTGTGAGAATATCCTCATCCGGAATACCAAAAGCTGCTAGTACACCAACGATTTCGTTTGCCTTTGCAGCTGCTTCATCTACGGCCTCTTGCTTGTCTTTATTCTGAATATCCACACTAACGCTAAAGGTGGCTATCTGGTTGGAAACTTGGGATTG
>CAZLHE010000029.1:0-6825 GCA_964559585.1 uncultured Candidatus Saccharibacteria bacterium | reverse complement strand
TCTTCTGATCTTCCTACCCCTACCCTGATTCTCCAAAAATCTTGCGAACCAAGCTTTTCTATTATACTTTCCACACCTTTATGACCTGCGGAACTTGCGTCAAGTTGTTTTTTGATCTCCCCAAACTGCAAATCTACATCATCATGAATAACTACTAAATCACTAATATCTATTTTGTAAAAATTTAAAATCTTGGAAACGGTTTCACCTGATTTATTCATGTAAGTTTGAGGTTTAGCTAGTATAAAATCTTTTGAAACGGTTATTTCTGCGTCAAATTTTGATGAATTTCCCCACGTCAGTGAGTTTTTTGATGCAATTTCGTCAACAATGATAAAACCAGTATTATGCCTGTTTTTGGAGTATCCTTCTCCGGGATTGCCCAGTCCTACAATTAGTTTCATTTTTCATCCTTTGAAACTTCATGCTCTTTATGGTCTATTCCTAAAAGGTGTAAAACCCCATGTCCAACCAAATCTGATATTTCCTGCTCAATAGAATTTCCATATTCTTTGCACTGCCTTTGTGCTTGCTCCTTATTCACAACAACATCTCCCAAATAATATGTTCCGTCCTCCTGCTCTTGGTTGATATCAAAGGATAAAACATCTGTGGGGAAATCTTTTTTTCTGTACTTGTTGTTTAGCTTTGTTATTTCCTCATCACCAACAATACTCACAGAAACATACAGTTTTTTCTTCCCCAGGAAATCTGTTGCTTTTGAGTTCATATATCTAAACTACTTTCCCCTATTTGCCATTGGGTTTGGGGTTTCAAGATCAAATGGGAACAATTTAGCAAACTCCAAATAAACCCCAAGCTCTGCTTTTTCTTTTTCCAAAAGGTCGGTTCTTCCGGCCTTTTCGCATGTTTCAATGCCTTCTTTTCTGTTTTTGACCTCTTTTCTTAATACTTTAAACACATCTTCGTCGGTCATTTCTTTTTTCTGACCGAAAAGCTCAATCTCTTTGTTTTTTACCTGGGAAAAGAAAAACCTCAACACACCCAACCTTAGGGCGTCACCAGCTTTTTGATATTCTACAAGCTTAGATCTTAAATCATCTATTACCATCTATTTATTTCTTTCCAAATAAAATCTTCTTTTTAGTTCTTTAGATTTTCTTCGTTTTACCTCACTTGGCTTAACATAATGTTCTCGATCTTTTAACTCCTGAAGTATTCCGGCTCGAAGTACCTCTTTGTTAAATCTTCTTAACGCTTGATCCAAACTCTCGCCGTGTCTTACTTTAACTTTTGTCATATTATTTCATCAAATATTATGCTCGAGCTTATCACTCAGAGCATCAGTTTGATATGGTCTGAAAAACAGACCGGCAGAAAACACCTCCAAACCTTTATTTTAAATTGCTATTACAATAAACGTACTGCACATCTCGCCTAGTATTCTATCTTCCTCTATTAGCAATCTCTAATATTAACTGCCACTAGATGTAACGCTAGATATTAATTTCAGTCAAATGCGATTAGAAAATACAGTAGTATAGAGAAATTAAATTTTCAATATACATATAAAGTATAATCACACACGTAAGACAAATGCAAAACTTATACCACGAAGATTAAATTGAAACAACAACTAATAGGTCTCCTGCTCATTTTGTTGAGATGAAAACATTTTGTGCGCAAAATATTATAAAGACAGGTCTTTAAGAGTTATTAAAAGCATGAGTCCGAGAAGTATATACATACCCACTTTATGGACATTCGCCTCAAAGGAAGGTTTTACTCTCTTTCTGGTAATCATTTCGTAGACTTTAAACGCAATTCTGCCGCCGTCTAGCGCCGGGATTGGCAAAATATTGCTAAAGGCAAAACCCAAAGATATGATGGCAAGCGTATCCATTACACTTAACGCGAGTTTCGATCCACCGGCCTTGAACACACTTACCATAATATTAAAAACCCCAACCGGCCCAACCATAGTTTCCGAAACAGGCCCTACACTTTTGTCTTGAACCGAAATCCCAATAATTTTTCCAAAGGATATCAATGAGTAGCTTAAAAGATTATACGCATGCAGGGGTCCTGAAAATATCTTCTCCAAGGTACTGTCATAAGAAATAGATTTGGCATCCCCAGTATAAACCCCAATAATACTGTCACCCTCACTTGCACTCTCCGGTTTCGTATTAGGTTTTGGAGTTACAGTGTAACTTTCTATCTTGGTGTAACTCCTATCTCTCATATCTAAAGCTTCAACCTTAACCAATAAACCTGACTTCCCCATCAAAGCTTCTCTCTCATCCTGAATATTTTTAATTTCCTGGCCATCAATTCTAATAATCGCCTCTCCTATCTGCATGCCCGCTTCCTTAGCTGCAGAGTCATCCGTCATGTCAAAAATTACTGTGTTGTATGAGTGTTCGGTTCCGAATCTGAACTTATGATCAAAAATCATAGGGATGTAAAAGCTTTTAAAGCCATTGACAAAGAAGAATATATAAAACAGGAAAACTGCCACTAAGGTATTCATTATTATTCCAGCTGTTAGTATCAAAGCTTGAATTCTTGGAGGTTTTGAGATAAAGCTTCCCGGATCTTTAACATACTCTTTTTCTTCTTTGTCACTTTCGACTTCCTCTCCTGCAATTCTTACAAACCCACCTAAAGGAAGAACATTTATAGAATACAAAGTCTCACCAATCTGCTTTCCCCATATTCTTGGAGGATACCCGATCCCAAACTCCTCCACCCTAACACCATTTTTTCTTGCAGCAATAAAGTGACCAAACTCGTGTATGAGAATTAATGAAGAAAGAACCAGAATGATTAGTATAAATGTGAGAAAGGTCATAACACAGCGCTAGATTGTCATTAGCTCCTCTTTTTTGTCGTTTCCAAGTTTATCCGCCTGATCAATAAAATCTTTAACAGTCTTTTCGACCTCTTCTTTCTGCTTAAATTTTTCGTCTTCGCCGATTATCTTTTCCGTAAAATCTTTTTCTATATCCTTCATTGCGTCCTGCCTAATATTTCTAATTGAATTTTTGCAGATCTCAACTTTTTCGGACACATCTTTGGTAAATTCTTTTCTTCTTTCTTCGGTTAAGGCCGGTACTGTAACTCTTATTCTGTCGGCTTCTTTTGCAGCCCCAAGACCTAGATTGCTGTTTCTCACTCCGTTTATAACTGCATCCATAGTACTTTTGTCCCACGGAATGACAGCAAGGTTGTGTGGATCCATAACGGTTATAGAACCAATCTCTTTTATGGTCATGATACTTCCGCTGTAGGCTTCAACTGAGATATCTGCAATAAGTGCTGGAGAAACTCTTCCGGTTCTTATTTGGGAAAGTTCTGATTTTAAAAATTCAATTGATTTGCCTAGTTTCGATTTTAAATCGGAGGTGTTCATATGTCTGAATAATAACAAAAAAGGAGTTTATTCTCCAACAGAAAACTTCGTGAATTTTACTATTTCTATTTTCTCGCCAGTTTTAGCTGAAGTTTCATTCACAAGGTCCTGAATTTTCTTGGAAGGATCTCTTATATACTCGGACTCCAAAAGTTTTTCAACACTGTTGAGATCTTCTGTGCAAACCTGCATTGAAACCTCTTGGCAAAGCCTTTTAAAATCATCTGTTTTGGCAACAAAATCGGTCTCACAGCCAATTAATACAAGGCTTCCGACCTTCCCACCGTTGTGAATATATGAAAAAACCAAACCATCTTTTGCCACTCTGTCTGACTTTTCAGCTGCTTTTGAAGCTGTCTTTTTCATAAGTTCCTCCTTAGCTTTACCAAAATCTCCACCGGTTTTCTCCAGCATGCTTTTGATTTCCAAAATACCAGCGCCTGTTTCTTCTCTTAATCGTTTAAGTTTTTCAACGTCAATTGCCATAAAATCTCCTTTTTTAAATTTTACTCACTTTTTTCTTCTTCACCACTTTCTTTTCTTCTTCCAACTTTTCTTCAGTTGCCTTTATCTTTTCTGCTCTTTCCTCTTCCAGTTTTTCTGCTACTTCTTTTGCAATCTTTTCGGCTTCTTTAGCTATCCTTTCGGCCTCTTTGGCGGCCTCTTCTGCCGCTTCCTTAGCTTCCTTTTCTCTTTGCTTTTCAAGTTTTTCAGCAGCTTTTCCAAACTCTTTATAACCCTCCTCTATCGCCTCCGATATGGCTTTAACAATAAGTGCCACTGATTTTATAGCATCATCATTTGCAGGTATCGGGTAACTTACTTCCGTTGGATTTGCGTTTGTATCAACAATGGAAACCACCGGAACGTTTGATATTTTTGCCTCTCTAATTGCTGTTTTTTCTCTTTTGGGATCTATGACAAACAAGACTTGCGGGGCATCTTTCAGAGCAACTATACCCCCGTAGGCGATAGTTAATTTTTCAATAGCTCTGTCGATCAAAAGCCTCTCCTTTTTTGTGTAAATATCAAACTTTCCCTCCTCCCTTCCTTTGATCATGTCCAAAAGCTTGCTTAAATTCTTTTTAATAGTTTCAAAATTTGTAATTGTTCCGCCCACCCATCTTTCATTTACATATTTCGCACCGCATCTTTTTGACTCATTTTCTATAATATCTTTAGTCTGTCTTTTTGTTCCGACAAAGACTATTGATTTGCCTAATTTTGCCTGCTCAAATAGAAACTCGCAGGCTTTTCTTAGACACTCTTCCGTTTTTTCAAGATCGATTATGTGGGTGTTTTTGTTTACAGAATAAATATAAGGCTCCATCTTTGGATGCCATCTTCTTACCTGATGGCCAAAGTGAGCTCCTGCGTCAAGAAGGTCTTGGATACTAGGTATTTTATATTTTGCCATTTTTTAATTTTGAGGGAAAAGACGAAAGTGAGTGATCAGTTTTTCTAATCAAATCGATCGAATTTCCCTCTTTTCCTTTTGAAACCAACTAAATGTTTGTTTCTCACCTGAGCCCGCAGCGCGGGAGAGAGATTCAGGACAGATGTAAAGTATCATATAGAGGTTGGTTTGGCAATAGTGTTAAAAACTGCAAATATTACTCAGGTAGGGCTCCACATTGAAATATTGGGTTGGGTGAATCGGCATAAATCTGTGAGATACTACCGTTCTCATTAGAAAATTGAAAAAAGACATAATCGTTAATTTCTATTGCAGGAACCTTAATAAATTCAGAGAAGGCTTGGGTTGTTGCTTTACAGGCACCATTTTTGTCAGTCCAGTAAGTTACATTACTTATGTTATTTTCCTTATTAGGATTGTTGATTTGAAAAATAGCGACCATCTGTCCCTCCTCTTCCTCTAATCTATAAGGTACTATCTTGATAGACATTTCTTGGGAGGAATCTTGCTGCAGTGTGTTTAAAATTTCCTTTGGTGCGGTTAATCTCACAAGCTGACTACGTAACTCGGTATTACTTTTTATTAAGTAAGCTAGTGAGCCCGCTGAGAGTATTAATAATGATAAAACAACAACAAACCCCAGCTTCAAGCAATTAGATTTTTTAGTTGTATTAACAGGTTGTTGATTTTCGGCAGAAGTATCACCAAATGAATTATTTTCTTGCATGCATTTAGTATATCAAAATTCAGGAATATTGAGTATCAATTAGCTACTTTATCTTTATATTAATGAGGTAACAGACTCCCTCTTCTTTCCTCTTTTTACCTTCTCCCCATCTCCTCCTAGCTTTGGGTTTTTCCAACTGCTGTAATCACAATCCGGGTATCTGCTGCATCCAAAAAACTGTCTTCTTTTGGCTTTTTTGATAACTACATCGCCCTTTCCACACTTAGGACATTTCATGCCAATCTTATCCATAAAATTCTGGGTGGTTTTACACTTGGGGTAGTTACTGCACGCAATAAACTTTCCAAATCTTCCTTGTTTTAAAATCATCACACCGTCCCCACAGTTTGGACACTTGCCATAATCTTTCTTCTCGTCCTCGCCGTTTCCGTTTTCATCCGCTAAAGGTTTTGCATATTTACAATCCGGGTACCCCGAGCAACTTAGGAATTTCCCATACTTCCCAAGTTTAAAGACTAATGTTTTACCACAATCCGGACATTTTTCATCACTATCTCCAAGATTTGTGACTTCTCTTTTGGAAAGAGACTTATCTTTTTCTTCTAATACTTTGATAAAAGGTTCATAAAATTCCCTGATAAGAGGGACCCACTTTTTCCTTCCCTCGGCCACCTCATCCAAGTTTGCCTCCATATCGGCAGTAAAGCTGAAATCAACAATGTTAGGAAAGTGTTCAACTAAAAGGTCAATCACAACATAAGCAACATCTTTTGGTAAAAATGCCTTGCCTTCTTTTTCAACGTACCCCCTTGTCTGGATAGTTGTCAGTGTTGGGGCGTATGTCGAAGGCCTTCCAACTCCAATTTCCTCCATCTTTTTTATAAGAGTTGCATCTGTGTATCTTGCCAGCGGTTGTGTGAAATGCTGTTCAGAAGTTAATGATTTTAATATCAATATGTCATTCTCTGACAAATTAGGCAGTTGTATTTGTGTATCGTCCCCGTTGGATTCAATTCCCAAAAACTTTCCTATTGCATGCCACCCATCAAATTTGACCTGCGAACCGACTGCTTTAAAAAGATAGCCTTTACCAGACATCACACTCACTGAGGTCTGATCATAAACTACAGACTCCATCTGACACTCAAGAGATCTTTTCCAAATAAGTGAGTAAACTTTTAACTCATCCGACTTTAGCTTTTTGCCGCTTTTTCCCGGTATGAAAAGCACATTCGTTGGTCTTATCGCTTCATGAGCCTCTTGTGCGTTTTTGGACTTTGTTTTGTAAAAAACCCCTTTTGCAGGCAAATAATTCTTCCCAAACTGACTTCCTATAAAATCTCT
>CAZLHE010000028.1:2313-6966 GCA_964559585.1 uncultured Candidatus Saccharibacteria bacterium | reverse complement strand
CAAAATAGAGGATTTGGCGGTGGCGGAGCCGGAGTCTTCTTAGGAAGATAGATTTTATCAAACCCATGATCGAAGTTAAAAACATCAAGAAAATCTATAAAGATGATGACCTTGAAACACGCGCTTTAGACGGAGTATCCTTCAAAATCGAAAAAGGCGAGTTTGTGGCAATAATAGGACCATCTGGCTCCGGAAAATCTACTCTCATGCATATCTTAGGGGCTTTGGATGTTCCGACATCCGGGGAATACATTCTCAACGGAAAAAAAGTCGAAAGCATGTCTGATAATGAACTGACAGAAATAAGAAACAGGGAAATCGGCTTTATTTTTCAGTCATACAACCTGCTTGCCAGAATGACAGTACTTCGAAACGTAATGCTTCCGATGGCCTATGGCGGAATACCAAAAGAGAAAAGAAAAGAACAAGCTACGGAGTTCCTTACAATTGTAGGGCTGCAGGACAAACTAAAAAGCCTTCCAAATCAGTTGTCCGGAGGACAAAAACAAAGGGTAGCCGTTGCAAGAGCCTTAAGCATGCAGCCGGCAATACTTTTAGCAGATGAGCCAACCGGAAATCTTCCGACCCATCAAAGCGATGAGATAATTTCACTATTTGTAAACCTAAATAGGAAGGGTCACACGGTTGTCATAATCACACATAACGAGGACATAGCAAAAAGAGCGAAAAGAATAATAACTCTTTTAGACGGAAAAATAATAAGCGATGTAGTTAATAAGACAAAGAAGGGCTAAAACTAAAATGAACCTATTTGAAATAATCGAAGAAAGCGTACTGGTCTTAAAAACAAATAAAATGAGAACCGCACTGTCAGCTCTTGGAATTATTATCGGAATCGGATCAGTCATAACCCTTATGACATTGGGACAGGCAAGCAAAGAGTCTATAAAACAAAGAATCCAGTCTTTGGGTTCAAATCTTTTAATAGTAAGGCCCGGATCTTCTCAGGAGGGATTTTTAAGAAGGGGGGAGGGTGTAAAAACCCTAAAGTATAGCGATGCAAAAGCAATAATTTCTTCAAAAAGAATAGATACGGTTGCAAGCGTAGCAGGAGAATACAATTCAAACACCCAAGTTTCATACGGAAGAAACAACTCAAGTATTCAAATATCCGCCGTGGCGGGAGATTATTTTAATTTAAGAAACATTACACTTGAGGCGGGCTCCCCAATAACAGATCAAAACAACCAAAACCTAGATAAGGTAGTTGTTCTTGGACCAACTGTGGTTACAGATTTGTTCGGGGAGAACTTTAATCCGATAGGTGAGTCAATACGAATAAACGGAAATGCATTTACAGTTATCGGGGTTACCAAATCAAAAGGTTCTTCGGGAATGGGAAACGCAGACGATGCAGCCTATATTCCGCTTGAAACAGGCCAAAGAGTCCTGTTTGGAACCGATTATTTAAGCACACTTTATGTCGGAGCAAAAAACGATCAATTGATGGAAGCTGCTGAAAATCAAGTTGGTTTTTTCCTTTTAGAACTTCATAGAAAAGCAACCGTTGCTGATGCAGATTTCTCAATATCCTCTCAGCAAGATATATTAAATACTGTTGATGCGGTCACTCAAACATTTACCACACTTCTTAGCGGAATTGCTACTATATCCTTGGTAGTAGGTGGAATTGGAATTATGAACATTATGCTTGTTACCGTAACGGAAAGAACAAGTGAGATAGGCCTAAGAAAAGCACTTGGTGCAAAAAGAAAATCAATCGTTACTCAGTTTTTAGTTGAATCAATAATTTTAACGGTAAGCGGAGGAGTAATTGGTGTAATCGTTGGAGTTGGGACTTCACTTATTCTAACACACGTGATGAAACTCCCAAGCACGCTGGCTGTTGGTTCAATCGGACTTGCGGTAGTAGTTTCTTCGATAATCGGAATAGTTTTTGGGTGGTATCCTGCCCAAAAAGCCTCAAAACTTCAACCAATCGAGGCTCTGAGGTATGAGTAGGTATTTAATTTAATTAAAAAGGAGGATTATGGATAAAAAAACGTTCATAATTTCAATCATAGGTTCTGTGATTGTGTCCTTAGTTTTGGGATTTTACGGGGGAAGATACTTTGAAAGAGTAAACACCAAAAGAAACTTCCAAAACATGAGAGGAAACTTTCAAGGAAGACCGGCAAACAGTATAAGAAGATCCGGCTCTTTTCCGGGAGGGTCTATACCGACGGGAACACAACCTACTGAATAACCTAATAAATAAAAGAGACCCCATCTGTTAAAGTTTCACAAACGGGGTCTTACTCGCTAATGCGTAGGGCAAAGGTCTCCGTCAATCAAAAGCGCCGGAGGTTCCCCAAACCTCGGATATTCAATACTGAAGTTCTTTCGTTTTAGAACTGACTTAAGTTGAGCGTTTTTCGAAAAACTTTCCATCACCCAACCTTCAATGTCTTTGACTCGGACATGAGACAGAATGGCAGCGTAAACTGCGTTCAGGAAACCACGAAGTTCTTGCTTACCAAACCCTCTATCGCTCTCAAACGTTTTTATCAACTTCCTCGTCTGAAAACGAATGATTGTCTCGAATGTCTGCCTTTTGGATTCCTGTCGTTTTTCCGCCACAGAGTAGATTGCCCACAAGGCAAAGATTATCCCACCGTATATATAGGCGTACATACAAATCCAAGAGACTGCATACGCCATTGCTGCGTACAGCCATGCAACGCAGTATAAAACGGCAAGGAACCATCCGTGCCACATGGGACTTTGTAAGAAAACACCCAACGCACCAAAAAGCCAGCGAAACCCGAAACCAGCTGCCTCAATCCCCACTGTCAGTATTACAAACATTAAGAACAGGTTGAGGTCTTTCCTTATCTTAATCATTACTACTCTCCTTTTTTGAACGCGGTAATATACCGCAGGTTATGGGGCAAAACGCCCTATGTGCCGCTATTATAACAACAACTATCTAATTAGTCAAGTACTATAAGTTATACTAAAGTTAGATATATTAATTAAGAGACTCAAAAAATATAAAATGCATACCCAGACAACTTAAGATGAGTATATATTCCAGGTTTGCTTTGCTGTGTACAATTTGATACTATCCAAATCAATCACTTAGAAGTTTATTAAGTTTGTTTGCCCAAAATGCCTCAAACTTCAACCCACAAAAGCTTTGAGGTGTGAGTAAATAGTTTATTTAACCAAAAGGAGAACTTATGGGCAAAAGAAAATTAATATTATTGTTTATAGCTTCTATAATTACAACCTTTATTTTGGGATTTATTGGAAATTACGTCAAAATGGAAAATGCTAGAAGAAACTTTCAAATTGCCGTAAGAAACAACCAAGTAAGACCAGCGATGGGCATAATAAGAGTTGGTCCCTTCTCAGGAGAATTTACACCGTCAGAAACTCAGCTGGTAGAGCAAGCTAAATAATCATAAAAAATAGGCTGACCTGTATGTTTGATGCAAGTCAGCCCAACTCTAAGACGATATTAATTTAACCTTCATTTTGATCGTCAGTATCTGCCAAAGCGATGTTTAAACCTCTACATCCGCCACTGCGAGTCAACATTGCCAAAGCCTTTCCGTCAATTACTTTCGCTCTGACACCGACGAAGGGTTCTTGTGATTCAATAGGATACGGACACCGTTGTGTGACAACAAACACCACATCTTTCCACCAGAACTTTCTTAGCGGCTTACGGTGCATCTTTTTTGACAATGGTTTTATAATTCCAAAACAAACCACAATCACAAGCACCGTGACCATCAGCCAGATTATAAATATTTCCGGCTTTCTCAGGAAAAACGCGGCAATTCCCATTATCATAACTGTTGTTGTCATACCCATCCAATAACCTACCGGAATGCCAGCCTTGTAATTGGTAAACCAAGGTACATACTCCAGGGTGTGCCGATCAGGACCGTAATATGGGTGAATGAGAAACCAGATATAATCTTCCACCCAACACAGCTCAACAAATGAAGCAATCGCCAAGACAGCGGTTCCAAGAAGCGCGGAGCTACTCGAAAACCCAGCCAGTTTGGAATAGTAGGGAATGTAAAGAAAACACAGAAAGTACATAAACAGCCAAATTGCATTGGATGTCAAGTGATACTCCGTCGCCCACTTATCCTTACCAGTGTAAAACCGGTAAAGTTTGCTAAACCAGTGGTTGGTTGGAAATCTTCGGGTGAATGTCAGCGCACTCCACCCAAACGGACCTTCGATAGCGATTTCTTGTCTCGCAATCACCACCGCAGGCAACAAAACTGCCAAAGCGATTCCTACCGCGTAGGGAACAAGACCTAACAGATACCCGATCATTTTTTATCTCCTTTTTTAGTTGAATTGCAACGATTGTACTACACTATAAGCCCCCTGGTCAAATTGATAAACTTGATTTACAAGCGCCTTTTTACTTTAAATGTTAAAATAATTCAATATAAATACCGTAAAGAGGTCTTAGAACAAGATGAAAAAAAAGCAAAAAACTTACTATTTCGACTATGCAGCCACAACCCCCGTTGATAAGAGGGTTCTTAAGGCTATGAAACCCTATTTTAGTGATAATTTTGCAAACCCCTCATCAATTCACACACCGGGAATGAACGCAAGCGAAGCGGTTGAAAATAGCAGAAAGACAATCGCAAATTACCT
>CAZLHE010000028.1:0-2213 GCA_964559585.1 uncultured Candidatus Saccharibacteria bacterium | reverse complement strand
GAATGAACGCAAGCGAAGCGGTTGAAAATAGCAGAAAGACAATCGCAAATTACCTCGGGGCCACTCCAAGTGAGATATTTTTCACGTCGTCAGCAACAGAAAGCAACAATTGGGCATTAAAGGGTATTGCGGCAACGGCAACAGGAGATAAAAAGAAAATAATAATATCCCCAATTGAGCATCACTGCGTTTTAAATACTGCAAAATATCTCAAAAAGATGGGATTTGAGATAGTTGAAACTCCCGTTGATAAAGAGGGGATTGTTGATATAGAAAAACTTAAAGAATTGGTTGACGATAAAACTCTTCTTGTTTCCATAATGCACTCAAACAATGAAATAGGAACGATCGAGCCGATAAAAGAGATCGGCAAGATTTGCGATGATAAAAATGTAACTTTTCACACCGACGCAGTTCAAAGCTATGGAAAAATGCCTTTAAATGTTAACGAAATGAATGTGGATCTTTTAACGGCCTCCTCACACAAAATTTACGGGCCAAAAGGAACGGCTATTTTGTACATTAGAGGGGGAACTCAAATAGAAGCTCTTCTTCACGGAGGAGGACAGGAGTCAGACAAAAGATCTTCGACACTAAACGTTCCTGGAATCGTGGGATTTGGAAAGGCAACTGAAATCTGCGTCAAAGAAATGAAAAAAGAGTGGAAAAAACAATCAAAACTAAGGGACAAAATAATCAAATATATTAAAGAGAGAATTCCAAACTCTCATTTAAATGGGCCCGCTTTAGGAAAGGTGCGGCTTTGCAATAACGTAAATGTCAGATTTGATTTTATTGAAGGGGAGTCGCTGCTTATGGATCTTGATGCACATGGCATTGCGGTTTCAACATCATCCGCATGCTCATCTCCAAAACTTGAGGCTTCACATGTTTTGACCGCTCTTGGAATTTCAAAAGGAGATGCCCACGGAACAATAAGAATAACAATCGGAAGATTTACAACCGATAAAGACGTAAAGTACTTCCTCACGACTTTAGAAAAATCAGTCACAAAATTAAGGGTAATGTCGCCCTTAAATACAAGGAATCGCTAAATGTATACAGAAAAGGTAATGAAACATTTTCATAATCCCGCAAATATGGGAAAAATAGCAAACCCAGACGGAGTGGGTAAGGTTGGAAATATGGCCTGCGGTGACATGATGTACATGTATATCAAAGTTGCGAAAAACAAACAGGGTGGGGATATAATCAAAGACATAAAATTCCAAACATTCGGGTGCGTTGCGGCAATTGCAACCTCCTCTGCAATAACAGAACTTGTAAAGGGAAAGCCGCTTTCAGATGCTTTAAAAGTTAATAACACAGATATTATGCAGTCTTTATCCGGACTTCCGCCGATAAAGGTTCATTGCTCAGTTTTGGCAACAGAGGCACTGACCGATGCAATTTACGATTACTATAAAAGAAACAAAAAACCTATCTCAGCGGAGCTTAAAGCCAAACACGAAGACATTGTAAGACACAATAAAATGCTTGAAGAGCAGTATAAAGAATACTTGGACACACAAGAATTGGAGTAAGCATGGAAAAAGGTAAGGGCAGAAAAATAGTTGTTGGAATGTCCGGCGGCATAGACTCTTCAATTTCCCTAATTTTACTTAAAAAAGGTGAGTGGAGTCCGATTGGTGTGTCACTTAAATTCGGAACCTGGGAAAATTCCTGTAACAACGTTCGAGAAAACTCGTGCTGCACGGACGAATCGATAAAAACAGCTCAAAAAGTCTGCAAAAAGTATGGGTGCGAGCATGTGATATTGGATGTAGGGAAAAATTTTCATGAAAAAGTAATTAAATACTTTATTGAAACTCTAAAATTAGCAAAAACTCCAAATCCCTGCATTATTTGCAACCGATACCTTAAGTTTTTGGAGCTTTTTGACTATGCAAAGAAAAACGGAGTTGATTATGTTGCAACCGGGCATTATGCGAAGATAACCAAAAGCAAAAAACTAGGTGGTTTCGTTATTTCTAAACCGAAAGATAAGAAAAAAGATCAGACTTATTATTTATCACTTCTTCCACAGCAGTGGCTTTCAAACATAATTTTCCCATTATCGGACTTAACCAAAGAAGAGGTTTACAAAATGGCTGTGAAAGAAGATTTGGATTTTTATTTAAAACTTGCCCAAAGCCAGGATTTTTGTTTTGTATCTGAAAAATCTCTTCAAAGTTTTATTGAAAAAGAAGTTG
>CAZLHE010000027.1:0-7085 GCA_964559585.1 uncultured Candidatus Saccharibacteria bacterium | reverse complement strand
ACCGCCGTTAGTTAATTCAAAGGAAGACTGTCGGATATTTATGGAGAACTAAGCGTGGTGACCCCACCGGGACTCGAACCCGGATTAACAGGCTGAGAACCTGTCGTCCTAACCATTAGACGATGGGGCCACATCAACACATTCTACCAAAAAACCGCATCTTAACATAATTTTATTTTGGAACTCACGACTAATACTCGTATAATATATTTAATGTCAAACAACAAAGTGAAATTAGCCTTAATTTCTTCCTTTTTGATTTTAGTTTCAGTTGCAAGTTACATATACTTTATTAGATACCAACCTAAAGCCTTAAAAAAACTTTCGGAGGTAAGAGGGGTTTCAACAATAAAAACAGATGCAATTCCCTACCCTACCGATGCGCAAAAGCTTGGGTTTAACCAAACCCCGACTTCTAGGCAAACAACTTTTCAGACATCCAAAACATTGAACGAGGTCCAACAGTTTTATAACAATATATTTACTACAAAAGGATGGGAGCTAACTTTGGAAAAATTTTCTGATCGGACAAGCAAGCATGTTTATCAAAAGAAAAATGCCAAAGCAACAATAGTTGCCACCGCCCAAGAAGATAAAACAACAGTCGTAAGTATTGAGGTTACGGGAAACGAGCTTTAATTATTTTTTCGTGCCTACAAGATATACCGCTCTCCAAGGTTGATAGCTGCTGCTGAAAGTGTCGGAAAAAAGTATTTCCTCTCCCCTTTTCACGGTTCTTGTAAAGACAACACTGGCACCCCACGCGGGAAACTCTACCTGTCGGGTTACACCAACCGGAAGACTTGGATCATCCTGATACAAAGGCGCAGGAGGGGGTGATTGATTAGTTATTGCAGGTTGTGAAATCTCAACAGTTCGACCATCAGGCGTACCATAAAATCTAAAGGACATCACATAATTAACCGGGTCCACTAATGTTTGAACCAATATGTAAGCAGAGGTATCGTTTTTGAATTTAAAATCCCAGGAAGGTTGAAATATGGAAGCGTCAAATCCAACGGGCATGTCCTGCTCATAATAACCAACCCTATACGCGTGTGGGTATCTCATAACAACCGGCAACCCTGCATTAAGTACCGCTCTAAATAAAGTAGTGGAAACCTGGCAGACCCCACCACCCTCACCAAGAACAGTCCTATTGCCTTTGATAATATAAGCAGAGTGGTACCCGGTTTCTGCTGTAATCTCACCGATAGAGTCGTTCAAAGAGTATATTGCTCCGGGTGCTACCAAAACCCCATTGGTTCTTTCAGTCGCTAAACTTAAATTATAAACTCTGTTTGGTATAGAATGCGCAAAATGAGAAATCCCCTCACCTATAAGTGCGAATATACCGTATTTTGATTTATCCGATTCTCCCGTTACGGGATTAACTGAAAGCTGAACAGGCTGTCTTGTTCCAAACATTGAATTTTTGAAACCATCTATAAATTTTGAAATATCGAGATCCTTCCCATCCCGAGTTATCTTAAAATCAAGTACTCTTGAGCCATCAGCAACGGCCGTCACCTGACCTCTTGGAAGTTCGTTTACTTCAGCGGATATTTTTTCAACGTATGCTCCGAATTTTGCTTTATTTAAGTTTATCTTTACCTTACTTCCAGTTTTTTCAAAAGAAATCAAATCCAGCAGCAGCGGCTTATCAAAAACCCAAGACTTTTCTCCATAAGCTACCACCAAATCCTCAGAGATTACTTCTTTTGCAATAGATATAAACTGAGTAACATCCTTTTCGGTAATCTGGGGTGTGACCACCTTTGTCGGAATATCCCTATCAGAAAAATCTAATCTATCAAAAGCCCCGACAACCAAAGAGTACAAACCTTCATCAATGACTTTCCTTCCATTTTGAGAGGGTGTAACAGTAAGTTCACCGTCGGAAGATAATACTAAACCTGAAAGCACAACATCTTTATTTATCTCACCCTTAATAATTGAAAATTTAACGCCTAAAGATTCCTCATCGTAATCATTCGAAGATGGAACATAAAGCGATTTGATTAGTCCCGCAATCTTGTCTTTGGTGTCTACAATTAAGTTGCCTGTTCTTCCTACCTCAAATGCTCTGCTCACAGTTGCGTCCCAATCGTAAGTTAGGTTAACTTCCTGAGCACGGATAAGAAATTCCTTGTTTTCAAACTTAAGTTTTAGTTCTTTAGTTGTTTTTTGTTCTTTATCCTCCAAAGCTTTTCTGGCTTGTGAAAACGTCATTCCCCCTACCCTTATTCCGGCAATCCTGACTCCGGGAATTATTCTTTTGGCATAAATAAAATGATAAACAGTTGATATAAAAAGAACTGTATAAAGTATAAGAAGAATATTTTTAACTTTCTGAAAATCAATATTTTTGAACTTTATCTTCCTAAAATAGTTGAGGAGACTTGAGAATTTATTTTGTATTTCCGTTATCATCCTTTTTGTTGTCCTTAATACTTATAATAGAAAATTTGGGCCTGTTTATTTTTCCTATTAGATATTTTTCCGGGGTTTGATCCATATCGACAACAAAATCAGCTTCATTAAAAAGTCTGCTGGAGGTGGTTTTTCCAAAGGCAATAACTTCGGTTCTCACTCCCTGGCTTCTTGCGTATTCCAAAAGATCGGTGTAGTCACCATCTCCCGATACCAAAACCATTGCATCCATCTTAGAAACAAGTCTTACGGCATCCATACAAAGCCCAACGTCCCAATCTCCTTTTTTGGCGCCTCCAAGAAAGACCTGGAGGTCTTTTTCTTTTACTTCGTATCCGATTTTTTGTAACGCTCCAAAGAAATCCTTTTCGGCACCGACATCTGCCCTGATAACATAAGCAAAAGCTCTGACAAGTTTTCTTCCGGCCACAGCTGAGGCTAAAACTTTTCCAAAATCTACCTTGGCGCCATATAGATTTTTTGCGGAATAATACATATTTTGTACATCCACAAAAACCGCGACTCTTTGTTCTTTATGTTGCGCTGGAATCATGTGTTAATTGTATATCTAATTGTTACTTTTCAAAAGTGATCGCTTGAACAGGACACTTTGAAGCTGCGTCCTCAAGCTTCTCATTTTCTACATTTTCAGCACCTTGCTTTACAAATGCTTTCGCTTTGGATTCATCAAAACCAAAGGCATCCGGTGCAACTACTCCACAAGCTCCACAACCGATGCATTTTTCCTGATCAAGATTTACTTTTTTAATTTTCTTTTCCTGCATATTTAAATTTTACCATTTTAAAACAGAAACATAGGGATTTTGGTGGTAAAATGCTATCTGTTGAATCTTTGGGGGATCCGCTAATGGTAGGCGACCGCGCCCTGAACGCGGTAATTGGGGTTCGAGTCCCTATCCCCCAGCCAACTAGCCTGGAGAATTACCTACCAGAATTCCTATCTAAACACCCTTCTACAAGATATAATTAATTTATGAAGCATATTTTTATCGTAGTCTTCTTACTGGTTGCTTATATTCTCCTTCTAAGATTACCAATCCTAAAAACAAAAATCCAAGGGAACAACTTCTATTACAAAGATGTACTGGGATTTGTTTATATGAGACATTCTAGTTGTGGGTGGATAGGCCCCTGTAGTTATTGGGATTCGCCAATACTGGGTGCACACAGTTTTACTTTTAAACCCTTAATATACAATGGATTAGATTGTTTAGATGCCTACGCAAAGTCAACTAACACTGTCTACTATTTAGGTAATAAACAACAGATTAAAGATCCTGCAACATTTGAATTAATTAATAATATGTATGCTAAAGATTCAAAAAGTGTTTATAAGCTTTGTAATTTAGAAGTTTTGAATGACACTGATCCGAATCAGTTTCAACTTATAGGACCTGTTTGTTCAAAGAGTCCTACTAGTGTTTACTGTTTTGAAAAGGAAGTAGTTAATGCAGATGCAAGTTCTTTTGAACATGTATGGAGAGGTTATTACAAAGACAAGAGCCACGTATATTATTTAGGTGAACCACTTAATGAAGTGGATCCAAATACCTTCGAATTATTGTCATGGGGATATTTTAAAGATAAAAATAATATCTATTTTTTTGACGAAAGTATAAAGGATCTAGTTAAAGTACAGAGGGTTGATACTAGCACTTTTATGGTACTAACTGAGATGTATGCCAAGGATTCAGTAAATGTTTTCAAAAAAGGAATCGTGCTGCCAAGTACAAATCCAAAAACCTTTGAAGTACCTATAAAATAGTTTCAAGGTTCCAGACCGACATGCTCAGCCACAACCAAACTCATAACATGAATAGAATAAAAATACTAAAAAGAAAAAGCAACAAACTTAGAGAATTTAAACGCAAAGAATGGATACATATACACCAAAAACTCTATGGAGAAAAATACAATAAAAAATACTGGGATAAAAAACAACTCTACCTAAAAGCTACTGAAGGTAAAGAAATATTAGGAGTACTCATAGGAGAATTAAAAGCGGGGGTCTTACACATACCTGAATTAATCATAAAGGAAAACGATAGAGGAAAAGGTATTGGAAAAAAGCTTATGAGTAAAGCTGAAAAATGGGCAAAAGCACACCATGCACATGAAATAAACCTAGTAACCGGATCGAAATGGAAAGCAAAAGATTTTTACCTCAAACTTGGTTATAAAATAACTGCAAAACTTCCAAAACACTATTCTAAAACTGATTTTGTATTATTTAGGAAGTTTATAGACTAGTAAAAACTTGGTTCTAGACCGGTCTGCTCAGCCAAGAATAAAACTTATGATCATATTAGAAAATAACAAATCTTATGATAACGGTGGGGACGGTTATCATATTGAAAAAGAAATTAATGACGATGTTGTAATGCGAAACAATGAGGCCCACGGTAACGCCGGGAAAGGTTTTAATATAAAAACTGTGGTGGTATCAATTAAAAAATTTTGGTATGACAGGTGGTGGGCAAAACTTCTACTTTTCCCGTTAGTAATCGGATTAATTGTAGGGGTCGTATTACTATATATTGAGTTTAAAACAAGGTTCTAGGACGATATGCTCAGCCAAAATTGAGTAAGGGATTTATATTTACTTTATTAATTTTGTTATCCTGAGCTGGTTGATTAAGAGGGGCTTTGTAAACGTAAGGCTAAATGTCTATAATGTTTTCAAACGAAAGCTACAAATAAAAAAACCGAAGGTCTCAAAAAGAAAATAGTTAGTGATCTTTTAAAAACAGGGTTCCCTTTGGAGGTCACGGCGTCTAATATCTTAAGTGATTCAGAATGGAGAGTTGTCTCTAGTTCTTTGTATGTTGATCCGGATAGTGGTGTGACCCGCGAATTAGACATCAATACCTTAAAAATCTACAAAGAAAACTCCAATAATATAAATAAAGCAACCCTCTTTTCTCATCTAATAATCCAGTGCAAAAAAAGCGATAAACCTTGGGTTTTCTTTGATAACGGCGGTACAGACCATTTTTGGTTAGGTTACTATAGCCTTAAATGTGGAAAAGACGGATTTATGACAAAGCTTTGCTTCCAGGGAAAGGACATTGGTTTTAATGACCACCGTTATAAAGATATCCGACTACATAGATCTTTTCATATAGCGTTTAGTAACCCTAGTCGAACCAGCGAGATATATGACGCATTAGTAACTTCATGCAAGGCATTAGAATATTTTAAGACACAATATAAAGAAAGTATGAGTACCGCGCATTTCTTTACACCTATCGTGGTGTTGGATGGCACTTTATGGAGTGCTAATTTAGATAATAATAATAAACTTCACCTGAAACAAGTAAATAAGCTAGTTGTAAAACTGGACTATATTTTCGGTAATGACAAAAAACCAAATAATTATAAGCACCAATATATAGAAATAATAACTCGTAAAGAACTGAAATCCTCCATTAAGGAAATCGATAAGGATAATAACACTTTACTAAAAAGTTGGGTGGCCTTTAGAGGTTAGTAAATTCACCTAAACTATTATTTAACGACATAATTAAAGTCCAGAAATTTTGTACATTTGTATATATAATCAGCTTATGGAAATTCCAGACGATTTGAAACATCTATACAAACATTGGATAAAACACACAAAGAAACCCATGACTTCAATCCATGTAGACTTAGACGAAGAGACCCTACTACAAATGTACACCCTAATCAAAGAACGCATGAAAATCTGGGAAAAAAGACAGCAGAACCAAAAACCACCTTATGCAAATGACACCGTACTTTCTACATATAGATTTTGTAACGTATATAGAGAGCTAGATAGACAAACAATTGAAATCCACACGCTTCTAAAAGATTTAGAAGAAGATTTTGAACTTTGGTTGTTAAATGTAATTTTTTGCAGAATGGTATGTAACCCTAAAACTGTTATGGATGTTGGTTTGCTAAGTTTTGATGAAAACAACAATAGAAAGGTTTATAAAAACTTAATAAATCACTCAAAACCTAAATATGGAGTAGCATATATTTTTCCAATAAGTTTAGTTACCAAAGTAGGATTGAAAACGCGCGAAGAGTTTTTCTGTTTTTACCTACCCAAAGTAACTAAACAATGTGTATCTTTGATAAAAAATTTTAGGGATTACAGTGTAATTGAGGGCTTAGAAAAAATACTTCCTGTCTTTGGATTAAACTTTAAATTTCACTGGACTGAAATACTAATTGACACAGCATACCAATATCCTCAATATATAAATCTATTTAAAGAGTTTCCGATAGGTCCGGGGTCAATTCCTACAATGAAGAAATTGAGTTCTACTGCTAATCCAGTAAAAGTCGCAGTATTCTTAACTGCAACAGTTGTTCCTGATTTTCCATATCTAACCTATGATGGTAAACCAGTGTATCTCTCTGCGGAAAATTGGGAAGGAATAGGATGTGAGTTCAGAAAGTATTCTAATTTAGTGACTGGTGAGGGTAGAAAGAGAATATACAGACCTCGCTGAAGTTCAAATAACGTACTTTACTACCAGCCATTTTTAACAAAGTTTTTTGCTACAATTAAGAAAACCATTATGAAGATTAAAGGTTGGTATTTAATAATCTTTGCAGTAACTATTTTCTTCTTGGACTTGTTCACATTAGGAAATCGT
>CAZLHE010000026.1:0-7375 GCA_964559585.1 uncultured Candidatus Saccharibacteria bacterium | reverse complement strand
CGGCTTAGGACCGTATCCGAAAGGTTGGAGGTTCGAGTCCTCTCTCGCCCACCAAAACCCTATATTTGTTGTTATAACAACATTTAATATTTACTAAAAACAAATTAAACCCTTTAACGAGTATTATCTTTAGTCTACATAAAATAAACAACACATACCTAAATAATTGGTTCACTCCAACTGTTTGTTTGTAATAAAGTTTTTTCCAGTTAAAAATATGTTTCAGTTTTGATAATTTCTTGCAGTTAAAGGGTGGTTTGACTACAGGTTTACATAATTGTACAATTCACCAAAGTCAAAGGACTGGATCTTTGATAATAGAATATGATACAAATAAAGGAGAGTTCAATATGAAACCAATATATGACTTACTAAAAGAAAGAGGTTACATCGCAACAGTAGCTGAACAGGGTGTTGAGAAGTTCCAGGTAACGGATGAGGCTGCTGTTAGCGCTTTACTAACCAAGGGTACTACCGTATACGAAGGGTTTGATCCTTCAGCAGACAGCCTCCACCTAGGCCACTTTATGAGCATTATGGCCTTGCATCATATACAGGAAGCCGGGAACAGGGTGATTTTCATTCTCGGTGGTGGTACCGGCAGAGTTGGTGATCCCAGTGGAAAGAACAAAGCCAGAAGTCTCTTAACTAAGGAGATGGTGAATAAAAACGCTCAAGCTATAAAAAATCAGGTTCAAGGCATGGGACTTTTGGATTTTGACAATCCGAGAAAAGCTTTGATGATCGATAACTCTGATTGGCTGGCGAAAGCATCCTTCTTGGAAGACTTCATGATGAACGTGGCAAGACATTTCTCCGTGAACGAGTTAGTTAAGATGGAGACCTTTTCCAAAAGGTTGTCTGAGGGCGAGCCGTTGTCGCTACTCGAATTCCTTTATGCCACGATGCAGTCTTGGGATTACCTCGAACTCTATGAGAAATATGATTGCAGATTACAAGTTGGTGGAAGCGACCAATGGGGTAATATTCTGCAAGGTGTAGGACTCATAAAGAGCCACAAGGGTAACAAAGCGAATGCCCACGCTCTCACTTTCCCTCTGCTTACAACAGCGAGTGGTGAAAAAATGGGTAAAACCGTAAGTGGGCCTTTATGGCTCGATCCACACAAAACCAGTCCGTTTGATTTCTATCAATACATTGAAAAGATCCCAGACAATATGGTAAGAAAGCTCTTCGGCCTGTACACGTTCCTTCCGATGGAAGATATAGATAAAATAATGGCCGGGAGCCCAAGACAAGCCCAGAAGATTCTCGCCTTTGAAGTCACGAAGGTAGTTCATGGTGAAAAAGAGGCTAACAAGGCGAGAGGCCAATCAACAATCGTGTTTACAGGAAGCGGTGATAGTTTGGTTTCAATTCCAGAATTCACTCTTTCCAGTAGCATGAGCCTTGACGAAATTCTGGTCGCTTCGGGCAGTTTAGGATCCAAAAGTGAGGTCTCACGACGAGTAAAAGGCGGTGGGATCAAAATAGACGATCAAAAAGTGAGTGACCCTAAACAGCAGATCAACAAATCGTGTTTAATCAAGTACGGCAAAGCCAATTTCCTGAAAGTAAACCATTCGACTAAATAAATATCTAAACCGTTCGATAGCTTAGGAGGCTACCATGGACGCAAAGAATTCTGTTGGTAAGGAGCCTGGTTATGGAAGATTGCTAGGCTTAATCGTATTGCTGGTTGTTACGTGGGGCATTGTACCGGGATTCGGAAAGCTTGCAAACATGCCCGGCGACGTGACCACGTTTTATGTAAACATCACTGCACTAGTCGCAATTGTCCTGATAATTACCCCAATGAAGTATAAAGATCACGACGGGGTGGTTAAAAAATACTGGACAAAACTCAAAGACTACTCCTTCAAAGATTACGGCCTTATGGTTGCGATTGGTGTTGTGTGGCCCTTGATATACTCTCTGTTCTACTTTCAAGCTATTTACGAAGGTGAACCAGTGGGTATGACAATTCTCAATTACATGTGGCCACTCATGGTGATAGGACTCGTCCTCGCAAAGTATGGAAAAAAGTCATACTACGCATCCAAAGCGGGCATCAAGTTCATCATACCCGTGATGTTGACTGTCGCAGCTGTTGTTTTTTACGAGCTGGATGGAGGTATATCTTTGACCGTGAGAATATTAGTGATGGGTTTAACTGCCGCACTAACCCAAGCTCTGTTCAACTTTGTTGATCATGGCTACGACAACTGGATTGCTTTGTTCGTGATAGAAGCAACTACAGTGGTCTTTATCGTGCCCATCATGATATTCACAACCAACTACACACATGTCCCATCCTTGATCAGCCTACTTTTGATGTCGATCATTGGTGTTTTTGGTAACGCGATCGGCTTCTGGGTATTTATGGAGGGAAGAAGGGAATGTGGCAGGTTAAAAGATATTGGAGTCCAGCAATCCGAACCCATCTGGCTTGCCTCACAGGGAGTCGTCCCCATCTCCGTACTCCTGACCATGGTTATAACAAACTTGGTCAGTAAAAACGGGCAACCGTTCGTTCTCACAGCTAATAAGATAATCTCGTTGATTATACTTGCAGCTGGTCTGGTACTCTTTTTTGTCTTCAAATATATCGAAGATCATAAAAAGGAAAAACAAAAGACCTAGTTGACAAGATGTGCCACTCCGGGAGAAGTTTACAATTTCTTCCGGATTTTTTTGTTCTACTTTTCACTAACAACTAATATTTGACATTAATTTATCTGTTAGATATACTCCCTACATAAAGCTTTGATGGAGACACCAGTAGACCGATGTCGGTGACATTAGAAACTAGGTGGTTGATGAAAACCTAGCGAATGACAAAAGGTCGAAATACATTTCCGGAGCTGTTCTGACTAAATCAGGAACGAGATTCGCCCGTAAAAGCGAAGGACTGTGTCGCATCCGCGGAGCAGTTGCAAAGTCTTAATCGGCGACGGTTGAGGAAACTAAGGTGGTACCACGTTTAAAACGTCCTTAGGTGTTTATCAGGTAATCTGGTAGAAACCTAAGGACTTTTTTTATGAAAAAAAAGATAACTAAAATAAAAATAGGGCAGGCAGGGGCGGTGTGTTTGGAAATCCCCGTATTAAAAATTACAGGAAGTAAGCGTGGGAAAAAGGCGCTTATTGTTTGTGGAATTCATGGCAATGAATATACCGGTTTGCTGGTGATAAGTAACCTCTTGGAGAGGATAAAAGACATCAAGGGGGAATTGTGGATAATCCCTTCTGCAAATTCTTTAGCTCAAGCTTTGAATAGCCGAATAAATCCTTTGGATCTGTACGACTTAAATAGAAAATTCCCTGGTAATAAATCAAAGGAGCCAACGGACAGAATTGCAGCAGAAATATTCGATATCGCCAAAAACATGGACGCCGTTTTAGATTTTCATACTTTTGAAGATCCAACAGTTGTTACAAATATCTTTATGAACTGCGGAAGCAATGAGACGAAAAAAAAGACCTTAGAATTTATAAAGTTTTTTGACCCGGACATTGTCTGGGAAATGAACATAAAATCGAAGGACGAGCTTAAATACGTTACAGCTCTGGGACCAAAACTTTCCTTTGCCGGAGTTCCCAATATAGCTACCGAACTTCCCCAGTTATACAACATTAGCAGTGAGCAGATGGAAAGAGCAGTGGATGGAACTATTAAAGTGCTGAACAGTCTAGAAATCACTAAATTGTCCGATGTTAAAAAAAGCAGAAAATTGTTGTTTGTTGAACATAAAGAATTAGACTCTGATATTTCGGGAATCTTTATCGCTAAAAGAAAACTGCTGGATAAGGTCAAGAAAGGCGACATTGTGGGATTTGTGATAGATATTACAACCTTTAAGAAAACACAAATCAGGTCTCATGAGAATGGTGTCTTGATGGTGCTAAAAGATAATCAGTTTGTTACTACAGGAGGAAGATTATTCACAGTAGGAAAGATCAAGAGAAATAAGTAAGTAATAAAATCTTCGGAACGTTGAAAAAATAATATTCTACATAAAAAGGAGAGAAAAAATGAGCATGTTAGAGGCATTCGATCGTATGGCCAAAGAACAAATTAATAAAATACCTGTAGGGGTATCGACACCGGTTGTTACTATGGCAGGAGCCGAACAAGAACTCTATGTGTACAAGGAGATTGATGGAAAAAAGATCTTTATAACCGATGAAGAAAAAAATCTGTTGCTTCTTGAACTTGGTGAGGCATTTGGACCAGAGCTTGGCGCATCCTGCATTGAGATCCATCCGGTACCTGTTGATCTAACCAAAGTCGGTTTTTCCGGGTGGCTTAATCAACTAAAAGAACTAAACGAGAGGTTGCAACAAGTTGCCGCTCATCATGGCTACAAAGTTGGAAGGTGCGGAACTGTTCCGTGGGCAGATACTAAAAGTCTCCCAAGAACAAAAACACCCAAGTACACAAAGGTTCCCAACTTTCACAATGAGAATAAACACCGCCAAATTGATGCAATGATAAGCGGTGTGAACGTATTAGATGCCGCAATTGTGAGTATTCTCAATGCCTTCCAGTTCTCGGTTCAGTGCAGTGGCCTGTCCGATGCAGTTGATAAATTAAACAGACTTTACATGATAAGTCCCATGGCAGTTGCGCTTTCCGGTAATGCAAGGGTTCTTGGTGGAGTTGACACAGGCTGGGAAGATGTGAGATTTGAAGTATGGGAACGTTCCCACGATACTAGATCTGCGAAGGATATCACCGATGGGAAATCTCTAAGAGTAGGTTTGCCAAACAACTATTTTTGGGATATTGGAGATTACCTAAAGGAAGTATCCTCGTACCCATTCATCCTTGAAGACGAATCTATTGCTTTGCAGATCGGTATAGGACTATTCTGGCGAGATGCCCGAATAAAGTTTATCAAGGACAAAGCAATCGTGGAATTTCGCCCTGTTTCTACTCAATGCACAGTTGAGGATGAGATAGAAATCGCGGCTTTCACAATAGGAAGATTAATTTACTCCCAAAGCGTTTGTGAAAATCTCATCCAAATACCTATAGTTCGTGTCAACAAAAAGCAAGCAGAAAAAAATGGTCTAAGAGGCACATATAAAGGAGCCGATGGCGAGCCGAAGCCGACTTATCTGGCTATGCTTGATGAGATTAAAAAGGCTAAGATGGGTCTTGCATTGTCAGAAATACCTGACAGCAGCCGCTTCAATTTTCTGGCTTACGAGTCTAAGATAGCTGAAATTCAAGCAGTTCAAGATTCTCTAGAAGAGATCCCTAGGGGGTAGCGAAAAAATCCAAAATATGCTAACATAGCCTCTTAGTGACCGGGGTGATACCAGAGTGGACAAATGGGACAGTCTGTAAAACTGTTGGCCTAAGGCCTTCGTGGGTTCGAATCCCACTCACCCCATTAAGACATACCGGAGTTTAAGCTTAGTTGATGATTTGACACGAGACATAAAAAGGCAACTTTTTATTTTCTCTCTTCATTTCTAAAACAGCTTACTCCGGTATTTTTTTGCGTTATAATGTGAATGCTTTAAAGTTACTCTCGGGAAGATACCAAAGTGGTCAAATGGAGCAGTCTGTAAAACTGTTGGCTTATGCCTTCGTGGGTTCGAATCCCACTCTTCCCACCAATTACAGGTTATTTAAATATTAGGTAATCAACGCTTATTGAGTTTTTAACAAGAAAATAGTTCGCACATCGTAGCAGATGGCCCACCACGTTTTTTTATTGGTATATAAACCTTATTTAGTCTTAACCGACCCGGGATTCGAACTTTTCCTATTCTAAGCTATACTTTACTTATGAAAATTACTTTTCTAGGCACAGGTGCGGACACTGCGTATCCATTACCATTTTGTTTATGTAAGAATTGTACAAAAGCGAGAGAGTTGGGCGGCAGGAATCTTAGAAAAAGATCTTCGATAGTAATAAATAAGGATCTTATTGTTGATCTAGGACCGGACGTTATGTCTGGTTCATTTATGCATGGGGTATCAATAGCAGACATTAGATATTGCTTGGAAACACATTCTCATTCGGATCATTTCGATCCATCACATCTATCAACACGAGTACCAGAATACGCTGGTGTAAACACACCTCCCCTTAAACTTTATGCCTCAGAAACCTCAATAACCAAAATGTCAGAAATGATGCGTGGTATTGGTTATATTAGTAATCTACTTGATGAGAATGAAAAGAAACGTTTGAATCTAGAGGTTTATCCCATAAAACCTATGCAAACATTGAAGGTTGGTAATTACGACGTTACAGCTTTTAAAGCAAATCATGATAAATCAATGGAATGCCTTCTGTACGCAGTAGAAGATAGGGAGAAGACTATCTTTTATGGCACTGACACAGACGAACTTCCTGAAGAAACGTGGAAAGGTTTACAGGAAAAGAACTTAAAATTTGATGCGGTAATACTTGATCACACTTACGGACCGAATATAGAAAGCGGGGCTCATCTTAATGCTAATGCTTTTGAAAAACACATAAAACAAATGAGGGAACTAAATATATTAAGCAATAACGCTCAAATATTCGCTACACACATCTCACATGAAGGAAATCCGATACACCCCGAATTGGAAGAGTACGCGAGAGTACGTGGATATAAAATAGCCTACGATGGTCTAGTAGTCGAAGTCTAGTCCAATATAAATAGTTCGCACATTTTGGCAGATGGCCCACCAAGAAAATTTTATCAAATTAAAAATATCCATTAACGTCTTTCGCTCTCTATATTGTTTTTGTTGTAAACAACTCTGTGTGTAGTTATAATTTCAACAGTTAATATTATGCCCTTAGATATTGTCGATAGAGCAATATACGCAGCAGAGGATGTACAGAACTTTTTTGACCGTCCTGCGAAGGAAGTATTCGAGAGTTTATCCAGCAAAGCAAAAGATTTTGCGACTGACGTTTTTGAGCATGTCGAGAAAATGCAGATTGGAGATAGGATTCTTGGTAGATTAAAAATCACATATAACCAGTTTTGGGTAGATAAGCATGATGAGAAAGCAAATCTAATAAAAGATGGAATAAACAAGGTAGGCGGACGGATCAATGAATTGGACGAAAAATCCGTTGAAATTACATCTTCCATGCAAGAGTTATCAGGTAGAGGCGTTTATACACCATCTCTTCAAAAACGTTTAAACGAAATTGAAAAAGAGAAGGTTCGTTTGGAATTTGATAAAGAAAAAAAACAGGCAAAATACGATGAGAGGGTCGAAAAAAAGAGAACATTTATAGAAAAAAGGAATGCAATTGCTGACAAACTTATTGAGTATTACGACGGAAGACTAGAACCTATTGAGAATAAAATCTCCAAACTCCAGCTTTCAGCCGACGTTATGGAGCTAGACC
>CAZLHE010000025.1:0-7447 GCA_964559585.1 uncultured Candidatus Saccharibacteria bacterium | reverse complement strand
GGAGCTAATATTGCAGAGTGGTACACACCGGAAGCTATAACTACCGATACACCCACTGCTACACCAACTGACACAACCATAACTCCAGATACAGCAGCTACTTCAGATATAACAACCAGTACAACCCCAAGCACTGAAATCATTCCATCAGGAACGTCCGCCAGTGATTCGATCATCGTACCTACATCCGCACCTAGTACTGAGATTGCCGGAACCGAAACTGGAACTGATATTGAATCCGGGGACATTGTTGCAATATCAACAAGCATCGATGACTATGGAATGCCTATGGTCAGAAAAACAAATGCATTTAATGACGCAGGCCTACTTGGAGTAGTTACAACAAGTGCCAGCCACGAAATGGGAATTCAAAGAGACGGTAGAAAACTTGTTGCCCTGTCAGGTAGAGTACCTGTAAAGATAGATCCTGCCTCACCAGATATTAAACCGGGAGACTTTTTAACATCATCATCTCTTGATGGATACGCAACCAAAGCTGATATGCCGGGAAGAGTCATTGGTACAGCGCTTCAGGCATGGAATAAAGACTCGGGTGATGAAAAGATATTGATCTTGG
Organism: uncultured Candidatus Saccharibacteria bacterium; assembly: GCA_964559585.1. Taxonomy (GTDB): domain Bacteria; phylum Patescibacteriota; class WWE3; order UBA101185; family UBA10185; genus JAAZNV01. The sequence goes on along the minus strand of CAZLHE010000025.1, from coordinate 6,870 downwards.
TCAACCCAGCGTATAACTCACCTACTTCGCTGACATCAACTTCATCATCAGAAAGCTCCTCCTCCGGGACTTTATCCTCCGGAAGTTCAACATCCGGGGATGTCTTAAGTGAAATGTTATCTCTAAGAGACGGAATAATTACCCTGTCAAACAATCTTAAAGACACTTTGTCATCTCTTGGTATGTCATTAAGCAAAGATGAGACTACAGGGAAAGATACATTAGCTGTTAACTCAGACATGAATATACTTGGTGACGTAACACTCGCCAACTTAACGGTAACCGGTAACGTCCAGGCAGGAATGGTCACAATTGACACACTTTCTAACTCGGTAGATGTGATGGGATCTTCCTGCTACAATTCAGAAACTGGTGCAATCGATGACACACTATGTAAAGATCAGGCATTACATCTTCAAAAATCATCCTCAGGAATGGTTGACATGTTCGATGGAAAGATAGTTGCCAAACCAGACGGAACATTGGTTGTAGAAAATTCCATAGAAACCAAAAAACTTGTCATCAACACATCTGATGTTGCATCCGCAGCTGCAGGAAAAACAACCATCAAAGCCGGTGACACCAGTATCACAATAGATACAAGTGCTGTAAATGACAAATCCATAATCATGATAACCCCGGAAAGGCCGGCTACTGTGGGAAGTAAATACAAGGAGGAAGGAAAGTTTGAAATAATCTTAAAAGAAGCTCAGACGGAGGATCTTGATATAAGCTGGATAATCGTGGACAGGAAAGATTAAACTGCTTAAAGTGCTATATCTATGCGCCCTGCCTTATAGATACACTCCCCAAATTGTCATGTTACAGGATTATTAGCCTAGAAATGGTTTTTTAAAAAAGCAGGAGTTGTGTTTCAGCACCACGAAACTATTTTTCCAGTGTCTCATTTAACCAGAACACTTTTAATTTAAAATTAAAGTTAGCTTCTCAAAATAATTTTGGGCAGTGATAACCTCGAAGGTATTTTTTAGAGGAAATATTTCCCGAGCCTTGCCTTTTTTCGATTTAATTTCAACAGCAATATAATTCTTTTTATAATCCTCAATAACAAGATCTACCTCCTTACCGCCGTATTCCCTATAAAAATACAGATTAACTTTTGCATTGGTAAGTTTACGCATCTTCTCCAGCTCTGAGATAATAAAATTCTCAAACACCCCACCTTTGTCCTGTCTAAGTTCTAAGTCTCGAAAATCCTGTATTAATATATTGCGAATGCCCAGATCATAAAAATATAACTTACGGTTCTCAGACACTGCTTTTCTGATATTGGTTTTAAATGATGGTAAGGCGATTAAAATATAGTTTTTAATAAATATTTCAATATAGTTTGACACGGTTGAAGGACTCGCCCCTAAGGAATCCGCGATTTCACGTATTGAAACCTCAGAACCCAATTGAAGGGCGATTTTGGTTAAGATGTCTTTTGCCAGTTTTTGGTTTTTTAGCTCATAGATATCAATCACATCTTTAAGCACATAGGTATCCAGTATTCGCTGGAGGAGATCAATTCGGTCTTTCTCGGCTAAGTTACCTTTCGTGTACACCTCAGGGTATGTCCCCCAAATTTGCACTTTTTCTGCCAGCTGTTTCTTAAATTCGACTTCCTCTGAAGCTTTTGGTTTCTCATTATCCACGATCTCAGAGACGGAAAGAGGCAGACAGTAAATTTCATTAAATCTTCCAGCCATAGTATCAAACTCTTTAGAAGATTTTTGGCGAAGCTCTGAGCTGCCTGTGGCAATTACTTTTATTTTAAATTCGTCGTGAAGCAACTTAAGCATTACCGTTGCTTCGGGATAATTCTGGACCTCGTCAATTAATACCACGTTATTCGGAAAAGAATTGCGCTCGTTTTCTTTAACAATTCTCTCAAGTACTTCTCTGCGAGGTGCAAATTTTTCACGATCAGACTCTAGATCAAAATTGTACTTTGTCACTCCTAGTTCTTGGGCTAACTTATCAATCAATGTCGTTTTTCCTGAGCGTCTCGGACCCCATACAAACAATGTTTTTACGTCGTCACTCTTAAGATATATATCTATAGCATTTTCTATTGTTCGTTTTAACATATTCATATAGAATCATATTACCACCAATTTGTAGTTCGTCAAGATACAATTTAGTAGTAAATTGAAGATCCAGGACTCTTATCCTAAAGGTTTTTAGAAAGGATAAATATACATATTTTGATAATCGAACCTTACCATATAAACCAGTTGACACGCATCCTCAAACCACGTAAAATACGTGGTATATGTCTTCGATAGAAAACTTAAATAAACTATATCAAAGTAACATTTCGCTACTAACCCCACTGGGTCTGGAAAATCTCCTTCAGATCAAATCAAGAAGAACACTGGAGGATCTAATCAAAAGGCTTATTAGAGAAAAAACACTAACGCAACTTGAAAAAGGTAAGTATTATGTGACCGGAAAACAGCCGTCAAACTTTGAGATCGCTCATTTTCTTTACTCACCTTCCTACATATCATTCGAAACGGCACTAAACTATCATGGATTACTAAGTCAATTTCCTTTAGAAATAACATCCGCGACAGTGAAAAAAAGGGTTGAAAAACAGGTATTTGGCCAATTGTTTACGTATTCTAAAATAGATAAAAGATTTTTTACGGGTTACTATAAAGAAGCGGGATACTTGATAGCGACCAAAGAAAAGGCACTTTTTGATCAAGTTTACTTGGTAAGTAAGTCTTTAAAATCCGAAAAAGTTCTAGAGGATTTAGATGTCTCTTTAATCGAAATGCCCAAATTTAAGGAATACTTAAAGTTGCTGTCTAAAACTACCCTAAAGACATTTAATACAATTATGGAAAAATATTTATGATATCACTCGAGCAACTTAAATTTTATGCAAAAAAATACAAGATAAACGAATCAACAGTTGCCAGAGAATTTGTTCAAGTGACCTTTTTAAAAGAGCTGTATGAACAAAGATTTTCCAAAGAGGTATTTTTCAAGGGTGGCACCGCGATAAGACTTATATATGGAAGCAAAAGATTTTCCGAGGATTTAGATTTCACTGTAACTTTAAGCGAAAGGTTATTTATGAATAAGCTTAATGTGTTTTTCAAGCAGCTTTCTCAAAAGTACCCTTTTACATTTAAAGAGAAAGCGGCTTTATCAGGAAAAACCTTCTTATTAACTGCTGATATCCCAAACTTAAACTCTAGATGTTATGTAAACCTAGATTTTTCTATGAGGGAAGATGTCCTAAACCCTGTTCAAGCGATATTAAAAACCGAATACCCCATTATTGTTCAGTCATTTATAAACTGTTTAAGTAAAGATGAAATATTTGCGGAAAAGATAAGGGCCATTTTAAAAAGGGAAAAATACAGGGATTTGTATGATTTATGGGTTTTATATGAACTCGGTGTCTCTCCCAGTAAAGATTTGATTAACAAAAAGCTAGCCTTCTATGGTGAAAAGTATAATAAAAAATTACTCTTGGGGAGTTTAAAGAAATTTAAAAAAGCAGACTTTATTCAATATCTAAGGCCATTTGTTTCGCTAAACGAAAGGGGCAAATTAGGAGATTTATTCGATTACATAAACAGGTACTTAGCTGATTCATTTACTAAGTTATAAATTAGAACCTGCAGTCAAATTGCCTAATTAACCTATAATTAGGACTAACAGGTTCCCCAATTCAGTTATAATTAGGACAGGATACGGCTGGGGAATAAAATGGTCGGACAAAAAGGGTAAGGTTCCAACCTAGTAAGTATTGTCCTTTTTATCATATATTACTGTTTTAGTACCTTATTTATGGTAGTCAAGTACTAGAAAAGTCGCCTACTTCGGAATTTAGCAAGTCTTTCCCGAGGATCTTGATATAAGATGGTAATCGTGGATAGAAAAGATTAAGAAATTCTGGTCTTGACATTAGTCTAAGAAATTTCTCCAATCATATTGGTCGTATTGGAAGTCGGAAATATTCCGACTTGAGATTAAATTTTAGATTATTTTAAGTTTTGAATTATGCAGGTAAAAGGTAAAAGTGCCAAATCCTCGAATCTTAGACGGGTGTTTGTTAGATAGTCAAAAAGTCCAAATAATTTTCCTTATTTATTGCAAGAAATTCAGATTCGGGATAAGTTGTTTTCCAAAGTTTCGGCTCTGATACCTTGTCCTTTTGGTATTTAAATTCATACCCAAATAGTTTCCCCCCTCTTTCTTCTACCCAATCTATTTCTTGTCCATCCCAAGTTCTCCAAAAGTAATTATTTGCCCATAATGGCTTGTATTCTTGAGATTTTAACCGCTCGATCACCATAAAATTCTCCCAGAGCTTGCCTACGTCATCCCTAAGACTTAGATGATTAAAATTGGAAATTATGGCATTTCTAATACCGTTATCATAAAAATAGTATTTACTTTTTTTAGTAATTTCTTTCCTTAAATTACTGCTGTATCCCCGTAAATTGTATAAAACAAAGGACTGTTCAAAAAGCCAAAGATATCTAGCCACCGTTTTTCTATCTATCCCTAAATTAGATCCCAGTTCGGTTAAGGAAACTTCATTTCCTACCTGAAAAGCAATAAGTCTTAATAGATCGAGAAGAATTTTGTTGTCCGACACCCTTTCGAGTTCAATAATGTCCCTGAAAAGATAGGAATTAGCTATTTTTGTTAAGATTTGTATCTTTTCTTGCGTAGCGTGTGCTTCGATTACTTCCGGATAGGAGCCAAATATTAAAAACTCCTCTTTCTTTTGTTCCAATTCAGAACGGTTAAACTTTGTTAACATTTCTTTTTGAGACACAGGATATAATTTATAGTCAAAAGCCCTACCAACCAAAGGTTCCCCCACCTTATACGAAAGACTTAAGGTCGAAGATCCTGTAATTAATACTTTCAGATCGGGATTGTTATCAACCAGAATTTTAAGACCTAGCCCAACATCTGGTATCCTTTGAGCCTCATCAATCACCACGAGCTCATATCCGGCAACGTAATTTTGAATTTTTTTGGAATCCCTCGAAGAAAGAACTTCAGAAACGGATGCGTTGTCTCCGTTATCGAGTTTATATTTGAGCTTCGTTTTTGACAGAAAATTTGAGATGAGGGTGGTTTTACCAACTTGTCTTGGTCCGTAAATAACGATTACTTTACCTTTCCTTAGAAGTTTGTCCAAATCATCGTAAATTCTGGGAATCATACCTAGATTATAAACACAATCCCCCAAATTGTCAAGTTATGGGGATTAATAGTCCCCGTAATTGGAATATTATGGGGACTTTAAATAACATTAATCATATCCTTAACCAAATAATCGTTTCATTTATCGACTCATTGTGATGTGATAATACATATTAGTTAGAACATTAAAGCGAGGAAATAATCCCCTTAAATAACTTCATTTTTTGTGCATCCTCCGGAGAAAACAAAAAGGGCTCCAATTTATGATAAAAACTTTCCGGAACACCCTCAACTTTTAATTTCTCGGAAACCTTCCCTATCAGACCATCTAAATTGTTGGCGTGTGCAAATTCTAAATCCGGTTTAGCCCCCTGTGAAAACAACCAAACAACATCATAGATGTCCCTGGGCTGCGTTTGCTTTCTTTGTAAATAGGCTGCCAGTTTTTGGACGATTAGTTGATTTGTTGGATTTGTCATCACATTGGCTACAAATCCATACTTATTAAAAAGAATCACTTCGTTTTTCTGACCCTTCCAATACTTAGCATAATCAATCTTTACCATGAGTTTTTCTCTTGGGTTTGAGGTTATTCCCAACTCTTTGAGCAGATCGGGAAATCTTAGATCAAAGTATTTCTTATACTCCTTAACATTAGAGCGCAGCTCAACATTAATACCTTCTATTCCAAATCTCCTAACCACCTCTTCGACCAAGGTAGAAACTTCACCGTCAGTAAGCCCTAAATTATCAAAATCTAAATCCTCCGAAAACCTAGTTATACCCCTAAGCAAACGGAGGCTAGTTCCACCAATAAAAGACAGTTTCTCGGATTTGGATAGTGCGTACAATGCTGTAATGAATTTTGATTGTAGAAACTCCCGAATAATGCCTCTTTTCTTTTCCACTGGTATGTTGTATTGACGGGAAAATTCAAGTATTTGGTTGTAATTACTTACGATATTATTCATGATTTCAAGACTTTCCCAACCCACTTCGGAAATTGGGCTGAAAACATAGTTAAAACTTTATTACTTAAACCGGACATGTCAACACGGTTTTCTCTAATGTTTCTTACCTTTCTAATATAGATGTAGTCCAGAAGAGCTTTTTCAGGGAGACCGATTTGGTAATACAAGCCACTGCTTTGATCTAACACATTTTGAAAACCAAAAAATAGATCTTTGTTAATCTTACTGTATAGAAATGTCCCTTTTGATGTAACTACTCTTTTTGATGTTACTGGGGACACGCTGGTTACATTTGCAGTTATGTCGGGAATAACGCCATAAGTGTTTAGTGCCGATTCTAGGCTAACGTAAGACGGATTATAGAGCTTGTTTGCTAGTACAAACTCATCAACTTTTGCGTCTGGAAAAAGATAGACATCCCTTTTTAGACCTATTAAATCCCCACGCGCAGACATCCTCCTTAGCTGCGTATTAATTTGGGATCTTGGTTCTTTAGGAAACATCTTTATCAGGTCATTACCTGTGAAAATAGAAACATTGAGTGTGCGCTTTAAATCTGATAGTCTCATTAACAGATAATATACATCCGTGTACATTATCTGTCAACAATAATTAGCGTTAAACCAAGGTTTGAGGAAAAAACAATGACGTGAGTGAGCGCAATGTTTCCGTAAATATCCGACAGTCCATATAGAATATGGATATGTTAAAT
>CAZLHE010000024.1:0-7473 GCA_964559585.1 uncultured Candidatus Saccharibacteria bacterium | reverse complement strand
AAATTCCTCCTGTTACCGACAGAGGTGCTGATGAATATGGTGGTCATCTTAATTTGGAAGAAGAAAATTTAAAAGGAAAGAAAATTCTTGATATTGGAGCTGGAACAAGACGATTTGCTCGAGAAGTTGAAGAAAGAGAAATTCAAGCAGAAGTATTTTCACTAGAGCCACTCTTTTCTTTATCAAAAGAAAAGATTGATCCGAAAGTGCAAGAATTTATAGAAAAACATCCCGTGTCTACCAAAGTAAAGGAAAGAACGATTGCTGGAACAGGTGAACAAATACCAGTTGCGAACGAAATCTTTGATTTATGTATCAGTGAATATTCTTTACCAATGCATTCGTCTACGCAAGAAAAAGTAAAAAGTTTTTTTGAAGAAATAAGCCGTATAACAAAAGTGGAGGGAGAAATTCGCTTATATCCTATTAATAGAAATCAGGAAGGCAAAACGGAGCAAGGAAGAACTTGCAATCAAAACGGTCTCGATGAATTTATCAATGAACAAATAGACAAATTGGTGCATAGCGGTAAGTTTGACCTTATAAAGAGCTCTACGCTTGTTATTCTTAAGAAACTAAAAAATTAAAATTATTTTGTAAAAGAATTTGCCGCCAAAAAGAAATTTGAAATTGTCAAAGAACGCGGGCGAGCCGCAAATTACGGGGACCTACTTTCGCCGTCGCAGGCGGCGAAAAATGTTCGAACTACTTTAAGTATACGGAGCCAGAAAAGAGAACAACCCCACAATCAAACACAATGGGGTTGTTATGGTCTTTATTCTCCACAGCTTTGGTTTAATGTTTATGAAATATCCTCCTATAAATGATCCTTACAGTGAGAAATATCAAAATCGTCCCCAATAGAAGACTGATACACGTAGGGGTTGGGTTAAATCTATACGCAATAGCATAGGACATCCACACAACCCCCCACAAAGGACTTACCTCATAAACTGGATCTGTAACGGACGTAAGCCCAAGCGATATAAGCCCTAAAACGTAGGCAAACCAAAAAGCGGGCATGCTAATATCCTGTGGGCCTAAGCTCCATCCTTTGTACCACACAAACAAAATACCAAAACCGATACCGAAGTAAAGAACCGACATTAAAATCCTGTTCCTAACCATACTTCCTCCTTTCTCAGATTTCCTTTCATTTAGTGAACGTAATTAATATGATTATACATTATCCTGTCTGCTAACGGTTCGAAAAACCATTCCACCTGGCAAGTTAGGTCGTAAAACACCGTTCCCTTATGGTTCGCATAAGGTCCACTATGGGGAGCCAATCAACTAAAGGTTGACTCTAAGTATTTCCGGATATAGAATCCAGACAAAACTAATAGAAGGAGGTGAGAAAGGTGCAACAGCTTCAAAATAAACCGAAGGCTCGAAGACAACCTGTAAGTATGTTTGCCCGCATAATATATTTCAGGAAAACCGAAGACAATATCTCAGTTTTGATACAGAAACTCGCTAGCGGGCGATGTATCTTCCCTGGGGGAAAATACGAGAAAAAAGATGGAGATATTATAGAAACGGTTCGGAGAGAACTTCGTGAGGAAACAATGTTAACTTGGCCGAGGTTCACACACAAATGGTTAATACAAGACCTTTTGTACTCAAGCCGCGTGTTTGAGGTTCGTTGGAAAAACAATCTAGACATCTACTTTGTAGTTGAATGGAGAGATTGGGAGGATCAAAAGCCAGTTCTGCAACAAAGACCATCCGATGAAGACTCAAAGCTAATACAAGAGACCCGGTGGGTTAACCTAAACGAGGTGGTAAAGGAAGAATCTAAGTACCGTAAGATTTGGTATAGAAACATCATCACGGCTTGTATAAAAGCGTATAACATAATTGTGAATTGGACTGACCCTGCATTGGATGGGTGGGTAACACCAGTGCGGGTAGGAAATACTTGGAGTTTTTCCGAAAATGGCACTTCGTGATTTGGAGAAATCTGAATCATCTAGTGCCTTTCTTTTTTCCTCCTAATATATAGTGAGTAGCGTGGTAGGGTAAATTAAACTGCTGTTCTCAAATCTGGAATGTAGATATGCTCATCTTTATGTTCAAAAATGGTTCTAACATTGTTCACAGTGCGGAGCCAAATATAATGAGGTGAGGGGTGGGGTAATTAAGAGGTAAGTAAGGTTTGAGCTTCTTCAAAGACAAAACTATCTACTTCCAAAGTTCGAAAATCGTCCCATCTGGCGAGCCAAGTATTTATTATCCGAACGAAATTCCAGAAGATTAGTTACGCAACCGCATCTGGTTTTTTCTGGAAAAAACCTTTTCCTTTTATCCTTTCAACTTCCTCTTTCACCAGACCTACATAGTGATTATCCGCAGACGCGTTTTTGCTGCTTTCTAAACTTGGTTTCACATCCCCAAACTGGTCGATACACACCCCAGCAGAGTTAAACGTAAAGTGAACCTCCTTACTACATGCAACAGATATAACTGAGATGTCCCCGACTACCTCATCAAGACCAACAGCACCCTTGGGCTCATATGGCTGTTCTATACTCCCATTCCCTGCACTAAAATCAACTAAGTATTCAGCAAGTTCTTGTTCTAAAAAAGGAAGTGGTGCTTCAGGTCCCTTGACCTCGTCTATACCAGATTCAAAACTACTCATAGAACCTCCTTAAAACAAATTAACAATACCTAAAGTATACCAATAATATATTTATTTTTGATATTAGGTATAAACACCAAATCTTCAACTGTTCACATAAGGTCCAATACGGGAAGCCAAATATATAGTGAGTAGCATGGTGGGGTAAAATCACACAATCATTCTCAAATCAGGAATGTAGATATACTCATCTTTCCCCTCAAAAATGGTTCTAACGTTGTTCACGATGCGGAGCCAGTTATTTTCCACTGTCCTTTCTTTTATGCGTTCCGCTATATCTCTGTTCCGGCCTTTCGGGCTCATCAGGATACCAGGGCAGATGTGCCCCATTATCCTTTAATGCTTTACAATGGGGACAGTTTTCATCAGGTTCCCAGTATTTGTCTGCTCCAAATTTTTCATTTACATCCGCAATATCTTCTTCCCCTAATACTTCATCGCTATCCCAGTCCGGGTACTGAACAGGGGCCACACCTCGTTGGTCAATACAGATAGGTAGAGGGCTTTCAAATTCCTTTTTCTTGATTCTCTGATCTATCTTGTTTAACTCAACATCAAACTCAAAACCCATACCAAAATCAAATATAAATCCCCACTTTGGATGTTTTTCAAAATCAATATCTGCGATTAATATCTCATCAGTTTTAAAGGTTGGGTAGGGATCGTCTTCCCAACCCGGAGCATAGATCGAGAATTCTGTATGGGGGAATTAACTAACACCGTTAATTTTCCTAACAGAGAACGCGTGCATATGGTCGTTATCCCACATCATCCACTCAATAATTGCCTCAGCAAGATCGCAAAGAGTGTTGCGGTTCTCGAGCCAATGATTTTCAAGATCGATTTAAAATAAAATCCCCTGTATACATATAAGTTTAATAATAAGACTCTCTGCTATATAATGCATCTATGAGTCATAAAGTTAGGATATTTTTGAGAATACTTATTTTGCTGATTGTAACTGTTATAGCAGGTACCCTTATTTATAACCAAAGAAAATCCAACAATATAACCCAATATATTAACAACACAAATGATATCTTAATATACAAAAGGTCTGAGGGGTGGGGACCTTGTCCAAGTGAGAAGCTAACCTGCAGCCTTGACACGTATCTTTACAAATCGGGAAAATTGATTTTTATAGGGGACACCAATGTGGAGGTTAAACTTAATAAAGAAATCGTAGCAAAGATTGTAAGCAAAATAGAGGAATCTGGAGTTTTAGATAAGGACTGTTCTGGCCCGATAGTGCTTGACTATGCCGTCGAGTACGAAATAAATATTAATGGGAAAACGAAAAAAATAGGATATGAAGATACAAAATGTTGGGACGACCTAACTGAAGTTAATCAGATAATAGATTCTTACCACGACAATTCTAAACGCCAGGGTGGTGCTTAGACGTAAAACAGATTCTATGCTCATCCACAACTGTGGACTTGAGAGGAAATCCCCAACTGTTCAGATAAATTTCATATAAGAAGCAACGTAGTAATTTCGAAGATAACTCACGGCGGGGAGCCAGTTGGCACTTAATATACCAAGTTTGGCCTCATTAAGCACTCGGAGAGCTGGGGTATATTTGACCTCCACGATTTTCTTGTCTTTTACCAATATCCTTTCAAATAAGAAGTGAAGGTGGGCTCGTTTATGATTGTTATCGACACTATCATATTTATTGATGATGTCCTTTGTAAAAGTCAGTACTTCGTCAATGATGTTTATGTCAATCGTGCAGATTTTGATATTATAAGAGAATGCAGGTTATACTTTTTGCCCTTTTTGCGTTTGTTGGTTGGGGATCCGGAGATGTTTTTGGAGGAATCGTCTCGCGCAAGATTAAAGGTTACTCTTCGTCATTCTGGCTCTATTTGTTTAGTCTATTAATTTCCTCTCTCCTTATTCCTTTCTTTTGGGACAAGCTCAGCAGTATAAGCCCACAAATGTGGTTTTTAATAATCTTTCTTAACCTGATTGGACCAATTCCAGTAGTAGCATTATACGAGGGGATAAGAGTAGGAAATGCTTCTTTAGTGGGAACTATTGGTTCAGCATTTGCTGCTTTGACTGTTGTTCTTTCGGTGATTTTCCTTAATGATAAATTATCACCTTTTCAAACATTTTCTATTGTATTGATTTTTATGGGTCTTATTTTGTCCTCCCTCGATTTAAAGTCGTTAAATATTAAAACTATTTTTGCTGATAAAGGAGTTCCATATGGTTTAATAGCGATGATCTTTTGGGGGATATATTTTACCTTTATAAGAATCCCAATAAGAGAGATTGGGTGGTTTTGGCCTTCGTATTTAGCGATATTGGGTGTTCCAGTTATTCTGGTGTACATGTGGATTAAAAAGATTAAATTAGAAAAACCGCATGATTTAAAGATGACACTTTTCTCTTTTTTGAACGCTCTTCTCTTAACTGGAGCAACCTTTTCTTACAATTTTGCTGTAATGACAGGACAAACATCTATAGTTGCTCCTATTGCTGGATCGTACCCAGTTCTTTACGTCGTTCTTTCCAGATTTGTCTTTAAGGACAAACTTACAAAACAACAATTTTTGGGAATATTAGTAACACTTTTGGGAATAGTGACCCTTTCACTTTCAAGTGCTTAGTTCTATCTAAAACTTTTATAACATTCACAAGCTAGAGGTAGCTGCTAAGGAATTGACTTGATTCACTTTCTCTATTTCTTCTCTGATTTGAGCTACAAGCCTAAAGTCAGAGAAAGACTTAATAACGCAAGATAATTGCATGGTTATATTAGAGTTATGATTCCCGAGCCAACAAGGGTTTCTTCCTTTACCTACAACATTCGTTGGTGTATCCAGGCAATTAATCAGAAAATTTGTTTTACTCTCTGCACAAAACCAACTTCATCTAAAAAGAACCAGGCGTGTCTTCCGTTTATCTCTATAATTCTTAAATTGTTTGGAGTTGATATTTTGTTTAGTGATGAGTGTGGAAGAAATTCATCTTTATTAGCAAACCAAACTGTAGCAGGAACCAAAGATAAATCTTGATGGTCTTCTACAGCCATTAACCCATCATATAGAAACTGTCTTGGGTGTCTTACAAGGTACCCCAAGCCGTCTACAAACCACAAGAAGTTAGTTCTTATACCTTTTAATGAAAATGAATTAAGGAAAAAAGCCTTTAAATACCCCAGAAGTAACATAGAGTACTTACCCTTTAAATTAAGAGGAAGAGCAGAAACAGATAACACCTTTTTAACATCTGTAGGAAACATTTCAGCATACTTAAGTGCAACAAGACCCCCAAAGGAAGTTCCTAACAAGAAGAACCTATCTATCTTTAATGTATCAACAAGTTGTTTAATCTTTTCTGCATGTTCCTCAAGTGTTTTTGCATTTCTACAATATTTAGTTTTGCTTCTATTTAAGTCTGGAATTATCACTTTGTAACTTTCTGATAGTCTTTTGCTAATACTTCTGTACGACAAATCCGTAATCCATAAACTGGGAATAAAAACTAATACATCCCCATCACCTTGTTCCCAATAATATATTTGGTCTTTTTCTACTCTGACTTTTTTATACACTACACCAATTTTACTACATCCCTCTCAAACACCACCTCCTAACCTCACAAACTATGAAGAGCTATTTGATATTTAATATACTAAAATTAGATTTGTTATGAAAAAAAGAGGATATGTTGCAATGTGCGAATTAGATTGCAGTTCTTGTGCTGCTTTTATCGCCACAAAAAACGATAATGATTCTTTAAGAGAAAAAACTGCTGAAGAATGGACAGAAAGATACAGAAAAGATGGTCGCAGTAGACCTCCGGTTAAAGCCGAGGATATTAATTGCAGTGGTTGTTTATCCAATGGTCCAATTTACCTATACTGCATGCAGTGTAAAATAAGACAATGCGGAATAGAGAAAAGGGTAACAAATTGTCGTGAGTGTGCCAACTATAGATGTGACAAACTTATAGAACTGCAAAGTCATTTCTTTAAGAGTACGGGATAAGAAAACGCTAGCTAATATTTATACTCTCATTTCACTAAACACAATTATCAAACTTCGGATAAAGTTCGGTATGAGAAGCCTGTTGTGACTTAATATACCAAGTTAACCTTATTGAAACTATTCATTCTAGAGAGTTCAAGATTATGGGGATTCGACTGAGCACCCCGAATAGATACATTGTCCATTTAGCTTCAAACGCTTGTCAAATCGCGTTGTAGAGCGTTCTACGAGAGTATATTGAGCGTTACTCTTTTAACTTTGATAAAATATAAATACTATGTCCGAATGGTTTAAAGGTTTCATAGACAGTTTAGAGAGACTTATAGAGAAGCCCCCTTATTTGATATTTGTTTTTATCAGCGCAGTATTTATGATCGTTTCCCTTATTTCAAAATACAATTTTGAAAAAATGTTGATATTTTTCTTATATTCAGTCGGCGGAACAATGTGGCGATATGCTGAGAAAGATCTTGTCAGTCCCCTGAAGAAGCACCCGAACTCTAAACTCTGGATAAGGATTATTTACCATATTGGAAATTTGGGACTCTTCATTGCTTTACTACACTACCTCAGTTTACCCAAACTTTGCTAAAGGGGAACAGTTCCCTAATCAATTAGCGAATTCTATATTGTTGTAGCGAGAGTAAGTATTTTTATCTGATTTAATCTTTGTCGAGCTTGTTCCGACCATATCGGATTCTGAAAAGCCTTGATAACTCGTGATAAACTCTCGGTCAGAGCAAAACTAGGAATAGCGAGCCAAATAACTCCATTGACTTTCGATGATTATCGAAATACAATGCATTTACCATGAGAAAAATCGAA
>CAZLHE010000023.1:0-7557 GCA_964559585.1 uncultured Candidatus Saccharibacteria bacterium | reverse complement strand
AAAGACACTATTAAAGCTACCATTAATAGTATTCCCAACTGCGGATTTTGAGTAAAAATATCTAGCATATACTTCCAGCATTATATCATTGAGCTTAAAAAAGAATCATGCTAAAATGTGCGGCGTGAGCAAGGTCATTAAATTCTTCAACCAGTCATTAGAAGAACTGAAAAAAATTCAGTGGCCCAGTAAGAAAGAAACCGTCCGACTTACAGGCCTCGTCATTGGAATCAGCGCATTCGCTGGTTTGGTGATAATGTTATTTGACTATATATTTAAAAAATTGTTAACCTTGTTACTTACAAAATAAATATGGATCAAAACACAGACCAAACAAATCCAAATACAAAAGGTCAAAGTACCGATCAAAACGATCAGGTTAGCCCCGCCGTACCTGAAGAAACTACTATTGAACAGCCTAAAAATAAAACGGAGGAAAAAGAAGCAGGTGAAGTAGAGGAAGAAAAGGAAGAAGAAGCTGATGAAGAAACTGTCATTGTTGTAAACAAAGATGTAGCAGAAAGTGCTCATTGGTACGTTGTTCACACATATTCTGGACACGAAAGCAAGGTTGCTGTGACACTAAAAGAAAGGGTTGTAGCGTCGGGTCATTCAGATAAAGTGTTTAAAATTTTTGTTCCCCACCAGCAAAAAATAGTTGTGTCAGAAGGCAAAAAAAGATCGGTTGATGAAAAACTTTTCCCCGGGTACTTAATGATACTAATGACCATGGATGACGAAAGCTGGTACATAGTAAGATCAACACCGGGGGTAACGGGATTTGTAGGCATGGGCTCAGAACCCACTCCCCTTCCCGAATCAGAAGTGCGAACCCTAATGAAATTTGCTAAGATGGAGGCTCCGAAATTTGAAGCCAAATTTAGAGTCGGAGATTCTGTAAAAGTAAACGACGGACCTTTTAAAGATTTCTTGGGTAAGGTAGATGAAGTTAACGAAGAACAAGGAAAAGTAAGAGTGTTGGTTTCAGTTTTTGGAAGGGAAACCCCGCTGGAACTGGACTTCGCCCAAGTCTCCCAACTTTGATTTAATAGAGGAAATAATATGCCGGTAGTTAAAAAAAATAAAAAAATAAAAGCAATAGTAAAACTTGCAATTGAGGCCGGAAAGGCAACCCCAGCTCCTCCGGTTGGTCCTGCACTTGGCCAACATGGAGTTCCTATTATGGAATTTTGCAAGGAATTTAACGCCAGAACAACAAAAATGGAAGGCAACGTTATACCGGTTTTGTTAACTGTTTTTGAAGACAGGACTTTCAAATTTATAACAAAAACTCCGGTTTCTACGCACTTAATCAAAAAGGCGTTACAAATTCAAAAAGGTTCCGCAACCCCCAACAAGGAAAAAGTTGGAAAACTTACAAAGTCACAGCTTGAAGAAATCGCAAAAGTAAAAATGCCGGATTTAAATACTAAAACATTGGAAGAAGCCGTAAAAATAATTGAAGGGACCGCAAAGTCCATGGGAATTGAGGTTGAAAAATGAAAAAAGAAAGAGAATCACAAGCATACCCAGTTGGTGAAGCTATCAAAAAAGTGAAAGCCGAGTCAAAGACTAAGTTTAATGCAACAGTTGAACTTCACATAAATCTTGATATTAATCCTGTTAAACAAAATGTCAGGTTTCAAGCCAACCTTCCACACGGAACAGGAAAAACAAAGAAAGTTGCGGTTTTATCTTCTAAAAAAGTTCCCACCGCGGACATTTCTCTTAGCGAAACAGACCTTCCGAAAATTGAAAGCGGGGAAATCAAACCAAAAATCGATTTTGAAGTTCTTATTACAGAACCAAAGTACATGCCGATACTTGCAAAATACGCAAAAGTTCTTGGTCCCGCAGGTGTAATGCCAAATCCTAAAAACGGAACTGTCTCGGATGACATTGAAAAAGCTATAGAGCAAATCAAAAAAGGGAAAGTGGACATTAAAACCGAAAAGGATGCCCCGATAATTCACACTATAATAGGTAAAGTTAATTTCGAAGATAAAGCTTTAGAAGAAAACCTAATGGAAGTTATAAATATTCTGAAACAGAATAAGCCTCCAAAGACAAACCCGATCTGGATTAAAAGTATCTACCTCGCCTCTTCAATGGGACCGTCAGTTAAAGTTGCTTTGGAACTATAAACTCAACCTCATCTAAATTCCGATATAGATATCAACTTTGTTAGCTATTACGTATAAAACGCCTTTTTCAAAATCAAATGTTTTTTCTGTAGGAAGCCCCTTATCGATAATGACGTAGTCCCTCACTAACGTAATAAAATTAGTATGCAGTAAGAGAATGTCAAAAACACCACTTTCATTCTTTGAGGTCAGTGTTAATACATTGCCGTCATAGAGTATCTTATTTTTTGACTTTATGGAAACATATAATTGCTTTGATTTGCCCAAAACATCTGTCATGGTGTTACTTTATGTCAGATACCTTTCCTATGAATAGAAATTTATCAGCAGAGATAGAATCGTATTTACCATCAATTATATCTTTAACATCATTTACAGTATCTTCAACTGATACATACACACCTTTCCTTCCTGTTTGTGCTTCTGTGACAAAGAAATTTTGTGTCATGTAATTCCTAATTTTATTAGCCCTTTGATAAAGTGTTCTGTCCTCCTCTGACAGTTCTGACTCGCCAACTAATGACACTATCCTTTCAAGAAGTTCAGATTTCTTTAAAAGGCTCTTGGCGGAGGTTACAACGAAGTAATGTTTGGCAGAAACATTCTTAGGAGTTAAAGCATCTGAGTCGGAATTTAAAATATCAACAGCCGGTAATTTGCCGTCCCTATAAGCGTCTCTTGAAAGTACGATTGATGAATCCAAATACCCAAATACTGCCTGGGCCGCCTGGTCGAACAGGTCATCGTCAGGTAGATATATAGCTTCTATAGTCGTGATTGAGTTGTTGTTTTTCGTAACTAACCTCTCGTGTATATGAGCAACTTCAGATGTTAAAGTCGCCTGGTAGCCGTCCTCAGAAGGAATATTGTTCATTAGCAGACTAAGCTCATTGCCTGCTTGAGCAAATCTGAATATATTATCCATAAAGAAGAGAACATTCTTTCCCATGACATCACGCAGGTACTCGGCTACCGCCGTCGCTGAATGCGCCGTAAGAAATCTCCTGGAAGCGTTTTCACCCATCTGCCCGAAAAGCAATGACACATAAGGAAGAACGTTCCCATTTTTTAACTCTTCGTACAGCTCCTGACCTTCTCTGGATCTTTCACCGACACCACAAAAAACCGAGACATTCTTACCCAAATCTTTATTTATAATATTATGAAGTATTTCAGTTAACAGAACAGTTTTTCCAACCCCAGCACCGCCAAACAAACCGACTTTCCCACCCTTAAGTAATGGCGCAAAAAGATCTATTATTTTAATACCGGTTTCCATAAACGTGACATCCGTGGTTGTTTCTGAATAAGTAGGTGGGTCTACAAAAACATCGGCCGATATGTCAGATTCAATTGGTCCTTTTCCATCTAAGGGATTTCCAAACAAATCCATCACCCTCCCAAGTACCTTTTCCCCAACCGGCACTCTCAGCTTTTCATTTGTATTTATAACCACAGCCCCTCTATACGTGGGGTTGGCATTATTAAGATTAATGCAATAAAATCTTGAGGGGGCAGCGGACTTAACAACCTGAAGCTTAACACTGCTGTCTTCCTTAAGAGTCAAAATATCATATACCTCCGGCTTAGGATCTTCGTTAAATTCAACCTCAACAACAACATCTCTAACATTTACAATCTTGCCTTCTACTACTGACCTCGCTTTGATTTCTTCCTTATTTCTATTTTTTACCTCCATAAAAGCCCTCCAAAAATACTAGATTGAAGATTTGAATTAATATCCGCATGTTTAGACTTTTTAAGATTAATATCCAGAAGACCGATCTTTGAACCAATGTTGTCTGCTGCCTTGTCTAAACTCACCATTCTGGAAGCAAACTTGCTTAAGCTGGATTCAAATACAGTTTGCTCAAATATTAACGAAGCTATTTGTTTTTCAAAATGTTCTGCTACCTTCTCAACCGAGGGCTCAAACAAAAATCTTGTATCGTAACTGTCCAAACTCCGCTCTATCTTCATAACTTCTCCTGTAACATGAGTTTTGGAAGCCTCTTGGTACAAAATGCTTCTAAACACACCGTGGTAAACAACCACCTCTGAGTAACTAACAACAAATTTTAAAAGTTTTTTAATATTAGGCTCATCTATGCCATTATCCGACATATCGAAGTACTCGTACGTCTTTTTCAACCCGGAACTATCATAGTATTTTTTACCCATCTTTCCTACAATAACCACATCTGTTTCTTCTTTTCTTATGTCATTTTCGAAAAGGTCAAATGTGCTTCTGATAACATCCCCGTATAAACCGGTGTTTGAAGAAAGATAAACCGACACCGTTTTACCGTTTGTGTTTAGTATCTCTTTTTTATCCTTACCTTTTAAAGAGTCTTTATATATCTTGTACGCCTGGACTATATAACCAAAAGCTTCATTTAAACCTTGCATAAACTCCCTTCTTTCTAAAATAGACTTCTTAACTTTTCTCATTCGGATCGCCGAAATTTCTTCATATGCTTCTATCATCGTTAAAAATTCACTTATTGAAGCAAGCTCGAGTTTTAGAAATTTAATTCTTCTCATGGTCTAACTTTCTCCAAATAATCTATAATTTCCTTGTGTTGAGCACTAATCTTACCCAATAGCTGGTTGAAATCCTCGCAGGAATCTATTAGTTTTTTAACCTTACCTTTGAAAACCGGATCTTTGTCATACAGTTTCTGCGCTTGTGATTTGTAAAACCCAATCTTACCCTGAGTTTCCTCTCTCAAAACTCCAGACCATATGAGAACAAAGAGAACTATCTGGACATCAGTCGAGTATATTTCCTCGGTTGTCTGGTCAAAAAATTGATTGAGCCTCTTTCCCATTTCTAAAGTCGACTTAATACCCTCATTAAGCTCCGCTCCGAAGTGAATAAACCTTTCAGTTTTACTATGCAAATAGAAAAAGCTTGAAAGCTCCCTATTAATACCCCATCTGACTTTGTTTTGAGTTTGCCTGCCAACTCTAGTGACAGAAAGGAAATAATTAATAGCGGGCCTTTTCCCCTCCCTGTAAACAGCCTGGTCGAAAAAAATATGCCCGTCTGTTATAGACATCAAATTGGTTTGAATGTAGCCGGTTATGTCACCTTCTATCGCCTCGGCAAGAGGAAGGCATGTTATGGATGCAGCTTTGTTGTTCCCAATTTTGAAATTCCCCGCGCGTTCCAAAAGTCTTGAGTGTGCGTAAAATACATCTCCAGGATATGAGTCTCGTCCAGGAAACTTTTTTGAAATAAGTGACAATTCCCTATAATACTTAGCATGAGTAGACAAATCATCCAAAATTACTAGGACATCTTTACCTTTATCTCGAAAATATTCAGCTATTGTCATAGCAGTATAAGGTGTTAGGTATATGTATCCAATTGGATCCGATGAAGCAGAGCCTACAATTATTACCCTATCTCGTAAACCAAGATTCTTCAGCTGTTCTTCAATTTTTTTAATTGAGTGTTTCTTCTTCCCGATTGCAGCATAAATACAAATTGTTCCAAGTTTTGCCTGAGACATGAGAGTTTGCAAAACAAAGGTAGTTTTACCGGTATTTCGGTCTCCTATAATAAGCTCTCTCTGACCCTTACCCAGCGGTATTAGAAAATCAACCATCGAAACTCCGGTTTCCATAGAAACACTAATCCTTTGTCTCATATCAATTGTCGGCGGTACAGAATCAATGTTTCTGTACTCTTCTATGCCAACAATAACTTTGTTTTCATAAAGAGACTCGCCCAAAGAGTTTAATACTCCCCCCAAAAGTCCCTCCCCCACCGGAATTTGAAGTATCTCGGCAGACCGTGATACCTGTGTCCCAACAGAAACCGCCTCGCTACTAAAAACCATAATCTCAACATAATCATCCAAAAGAGAGGTTACAACACCCATACACCCAGATTCGAAATAAACTAGTTCCGAAAGTTTCGCATTAGGCAAACCGTTAACATAAACAACGGGATGCTTGACTTCCTCAACAAACCCAGTTTCCTTTGTTTTATCTAAACACGCAGTATATTTTTCCTTATAAGTATTGGTTAATGACATCTTTTGTCCTAAGATAATTAGCGATAACTAAATTAAATGTTAAATTGACATACTTACCACCAATAAAAAACTTCGCCCCACCTTTAAGTTTGGGGTTTAATTCAATATCCAACAAAAAGTTTCCAAAACCAGATTCCTTTATTGTTTCGTAGGCTTCGTTTATAAAATCCTGTGACGGTTCAAATGAAATTTCTATTTTTACAAGTTCAGCCCCAGACACCAGCTTTGTTAACTCCTCAAGCACTGCTCTAACGGACTTGGGACTCACATTTCTTGAGATCTGCCTGCAGATTTTTTCAAACCACAAAGGTTTAGTTTTGTACTCTGCCTTTAACACAGTCTCACTAATGCATTTATCTACAATGTTTTTATCAAACTTCTCAGTCCCATACGTTTTTTCTATTACCATGTCAGCAAATTCATAAAACTCATTCGCCTCATCTTTTGTTTTTATCAGAGATACAAAATCTTCTTTCATAATCTTTAAACCTGTCTTCTGGTCAGCAATTTATGAAATACTGTTACAAAATCACTTACCAGAATCGGGACGAACTGCTCCTCCCATCCCGGATTTCCTAAGTTCTTCCTTCAACATGTTTATTACTAACTTTTCTTGCTTAACTTGGTCCAAATCCTGCTTTATCACTTCGGCATATACGTTCGCCAGAATATCGAATAGCCTGTTGTTAAGGTTTTTTAGCTTCTCCGCCTTATATGCCTCTATTTCCTGCTCAATGGTTGCATATTCAGTCTGGACCTTGTCTTCAAGCTGACCCGTAGCCTCCAGGGTCTCTTTTTTGATAGCCTCTTTAAAATCTGTTACACCTTTCAAGGCCTCTTTTTTCATTGATTCTGTAGCCTCGTACAGTGTTCTGATATTATCTTCCTTGCCCTCTTCCACCGCATTTTTGTATGAATCAAGCAAATCTTTTGATAAATCCGCTAGAGATTTTTCCTGTTTTTCATATATGTTGTAAAGGTTATTATCGAGTTTTTCTTTACTTTCTTTGGATATTGTATATGTGCTATTTAAAATACTCTGCGCCTTTGATTGGGCCCTTCCTAAGATCTTTAGAGAGTCTGCTTTAGCCCTATCTAATATCTTCAAGGCATCTTGATAAGCACCCGCGCTTAAATCCTCACTTTCACATGCCCCCCTGTCAAGCTTTCTCCTGCCTATTTTCTTACCCTTAGCAACAAGCAAGGAATAAGCTAAAAGAAGAAATCCTATAAACAATAGGGCTAGCGCCAAAGTATCAAAATCAGCTCGACCGGAAACTATTATTTTGTCAGAAAATATAAAGGGCAGTGATTTCATAAGAATATTATATCTATGACTTTAGTTAATGCAAAGGTTAAATAAAAAT
>CAZLHE010000022.1:0-7653 GCA_964559585.1 uncultured Candidatus Saccharibacteria bacterium | reverse complement strand
GGATATAAAATCTAACGCTAGTTTGATTAGTTTAATCTTTTTATTTTTTAATATTTTAGAATCCCTAAGAATCTCACGTAAGCTCGTCCCACAAAATTGTTCGATTATAACAACTTCTCCTTTTAATGCGGATGAGCAATAAATCTTATATGTTTTTGGTACTTTAATATCAAGTTTTTCAAGTGCGCTCTTGAGACGAACATAATCGCTAATAATAATTTTCCCAATCCTGTTAGTGACGTTTCCTTCTCCAAAAATCTTTACAACATAATCTATATTCTTGTTTTTATACCTAAATACATCGCAATAAGTACCACCTTTGAGTCTAGTTATCTTCATATTTTTGAAACTTAGATTCCCTATCTCAGAGTATAATAGACCAGATGAATAAAATTAACATTAAAACCCAAGACGAAATCGAAATAATGAGAAAAGCCGGAAAACTTCTTTCGGATATATTAAACGATCTGAAATTAATGATAAAACCAGGATTAAATATCTGGGACTTAGAAGAACGATTCGTAGCTTTTTGCAGTGAGAAAAACGTATCACCAGCTTGTAAGAATTACGCACCAAAAGGATACCCACCCTTTCCAACGGGACTTTGCATTAGCATAAATAGTCAGTCGGTACATTGTTTTCCAAGAAAAAACACAATTCTAAAAGATGGGGATATAGTTAACGTAGATACCGTAATAACTTTATCAGGTTTAAACGTAGACTCCGCGTTTTGTACTTGCGCCGGGACACCGTCTAGTACGGTAGAAAAACTGATGAAAACCGCTAAGGAGGCGCTGTGCAGGGCTACAAATGAGGTAAAAGAAGGTATTAAAATCGGAGTGCTCTCGCAGACCCTACAAAAAACGGTAGAACAGGCAGGGTTTAACGTTTTAAGGGATTACGCGGGTCATGGAATCGGATATCACATGCACGAAGAACCGGAAATACCTTGTTTTGGAGGTAAGCATGAAGGCCCAAAACTCAAAAACGGCATGACTATCTGCATCGAAGCACTTACCTGCTCCGGTAGCGCTAGAGTTGAAAATCTAAATCCCTGGGAAACAAAAATGGCTGATAACGGGCTCTTTTGTATTTTTGAGCACACAGTACTTGTTACAAAAAAAGGATATGAAATCTTAACTGAGTAGCTAGTTAGTTTTAACCCTTTTCCAATTTGCAAAATCCAAAAACCTATCCCAGTAAGTAAAGGTATATTTCTGACCTATCCCGGAAATTCTTTTGGATACATAGTAATGTTCAATAGGGTGGTAAAGGAAAATTACCGGGACTTGTTCATTAATAACTCTTTGAAATTCGTTGTAGTGAATAGTTCTAGTTTCATTATCAAGCTCGTTTCTGCCCTCCTCTAAAGCTCTATCGCTTCTCATATGGCTAAATCCTGAAAGATTAAGCCCCGGCGCGTTGCTTTGGACTGAGTGCCACAAAACATACCTATCCGGATCCCTTCCAACTTCCTGCCCATAAAATAGTATCTCAAAATCTCTAGGAATTATTACCTTGTTTACAAAATCTTCTGCAGATTCTTTGACAACGATAACCTTAATACCAAGCTTATCCTCCCAAATATCTTTTATCTGCTCAACAAATCTGACGTGGCTTTTATCATTCGGAACTTTTATTTCCACAACGGTGTCTACAACTGAACCAGAAGCCGTTTTGTCATACTTATCAAACTGTAAAGCCCTGTCGGTGAAAACACTTCTGCTTATTGGGCCTTGTACAGCAATGCCTCTGTCTAGAATTATATCTGTGATAGGAAGCACCGCCTCGAGCTTTTTCCTAAACTCAATGTCCTTAAACTTTTCATTTCTTAAATTAAAGTAGAGTGAATAGTAGATTCCCTGAATTGGGAATTTGTAATCAGTAAAATTTTCAAGATTGGAACAACAATTCGAGTCGGACATAAACCCCTCGATTTCGCCAAGTTTAGCGGCTGTTTCTAACTCATCCTCATTAGGATAAAACTTAAAAACTATTTTTTTGATTGAATAGTCGTTTTTTGTTGTAACTAAAACAACCCCATTGATGAAAGCTCCTTTCTTTTCAACCCTCGCTACCCTAAAATCTGCGCTTGAGACAGGAATTAAATGATTCATTTTCTCCTCCGCCCCCTCAGGAAGTACATCTACCGTTAACAAACTCAAAAATGGCGCGTATTTATTAGGAAGTGTGTATCTAACGGTAAGATCATCGATCTTGTCTGTTGCAACACCAGAAAGATCCGCAGACTTGTAGGAAGTATAAATAAGATCATTTGCGATTATTTTCTTTCCATTTGTCCAATATTGGTTATCCTTAAGTTTTATAGTGTATGTAAGACCATCCTCAGAAACTGTCCAGGTATCTGCAAGGTCAGGGACGGTTGCACCATAGATATCGTATTTAAAAAGTCCTCTGAAAATAAGGTTGGAAACAGATTTTTCTATCTCATTTTGAGCTTGGGTTGGTAGAAATGATTGAGGCTGGCCAACAACACCTTCCACATATTTGGATGTCGGGATAACGGCAAGCAGAAACGAATAGATATAAAGTACTATTTGTTGAAAGATATTCATAATACAAGTTAGATTTTACCAAAAACGACGAGGTATTTCTGTACGCGCATCCGGGATGAAATTTACCTGATTTGGCGTATAATACCGTATAGCTGCCAAAACTACTGTTAATATGTCTAAAATCAGTGACTTATTTACTAATAATAATTGGTCTCCACAAACAAAAGACCGTGTTTTCAAGGTTTTAAGGTGGTTTGTTGCTATTATTGGCTTACTTGTTGTTATATCGATACTTTCACCAACAGCACTAAACATACTCTTAAATATACTTAGAGTTATAAGTATTGGAGTAGTAAGTATTTTCTTTGTCCTGGGAATACTTGTAGTAATCGGTTTAAGAAAAGAGGCTACCAGAATTTTGGATATTTTGCTTGAGGGGTCGCTTAGCTTTATAGACGTTGTTGAATTTTTGAAAATTCTTTACCACAGATTTCTGGAAATGTTGAAGGAGTTTTTGATCTACATTACGCCAATTCTTGCCTACATAACCGCGGGGGTTATTTATATTCTTCTTCTTGTTATCTACAAGACCGTAGGAAGAAGTTACGACGTGACTTTGTTCACCATACTTATAACAATTATATTGGTAGCTTCCGTCGCTTTACTAAATAGAAACAAAAATCAAGACGAACCAGCTACCACCTACGCAAAAAGGGTTGCCATAATATATAAGAGGTACTTTATAGATAGTTTTGAAATTGTTCTATTGCTTTTCTTCCTAACTATAGACAGCACTCGCCTATTTTTCCTTCCGGAAAGCCTAAATGTGAAAATATTATCTAAATTTAATGACTATGACTTAATGATTAGAGGATTTACTACAAATCACTTAAGCTTAACCATAAACATAGTGACAGTAGCAATAGTTAGCGAAATTATAAGGTACTCAATGAGAATCACAGCACTAGCAAAGAGATACTATGCATCTATTTTAGAGCCAAGAAGAATTATTAGGATAAAAATCGCCGTCCGAATGGCTTTTGGCAACGCAAAAGATGATATTGTAAGATTTATAACATTTACAACCGTACTGTTTTCTGTCTTCTTAATATTCCCAAGATTGAAGCTTTTGTCACTAGCCATAACAAGTCTCACCAATCTAGTCATTGACTTGTTGATTCCTGAGAGGCTTGTAATCACCCGAGGCACTGATCTAATGAACAGACTTATTAATAAAGTTTTTAGACTTTAATTTTCAGTTTGATTTTTAGTGAATATTTTCCAATGGTTGCTAAATTACTGGTATTATTGGTAGTATATCTTGTTATTTTACGGCCCCATCGTCTAATGGTTAGGACGTCGGGTTTTCATCCCGGCAATCGGAGTTCGATTCTCCGTGGGGTCACCATTTTACCTCCCATAGTGTATAATCCTAGAAAAACTACTAAATAGATAAGGAGTGAGCAATGTACCTCTTAACAGCAGTACTTCTAGTATTGGTCGGTATCCTGGCTCTGACAGTTTCTTTTCTTTGCAAGGAGATAAGGGGGAAGTTCAGTATTCTTGAAAAACGGGTATACTACCCAAATGCAGCGGGATATGAGTTTTCCGGCTCTCACGAATTTGGCAAGCTTCCTCATATGCGAAATTTCCATGTATCAAGTGAAAACGGACGAAAATTTAGGTTAACCGTCTACTTACTTCTTGGAAACAAACTGCTTGATCCAGTTGCTTTTGTAAACAGTGACGCAGAGGGTCAGGCAGTAGTTTCTCTATACGTTGGCCTGAAAGGAGCCGCACTAATATTTGAGGCATCTCCTCCAATGCCACTTATGGTCACATCAGATGAATACGACCAAAAGCTTACTGCTCTTGTAACGGTCAATCCGCACTGGTTCCAGCGTGGGTACCTTGTGTATCTCACAAACTGGATTGCACAAAAGGCCCTTCGTCTATAAACAAACCTTCCCAAACCAACCGATCTAATATTCAAAAGGGTCGGTTCTTTATTTTAAAACCCCTATTTTTATATAAACTCCAGCATTTGTTTTATAAATCTAATTAACATTCCTGCCCAAACAGTATTTAACACAAGGGAACATGACCAATAGTAGTTTCTCAATTAATAGCGGCCAAACTCACAGAAATGTAATAGAATGATAGCTGTGTCTAATAATATGATCTTCGATAGAAATAAATTCTATATAGCGACAAAGAATCAGTTGGAACCTGGAATATTCAAGCATTCCCTGGCACTTGAGAGTTGTATGTGTGGATTATATGACTACCTCAAAGCCAATAATCTACTAACCCCACAAGACCCGTCAAAAGAAGATTGGGCACTCGCAGGATTAATTCACGATATAGACTTTTCGGGAGAATTTAAGGAACAACACCCCGCTAAGACACGAGAAGCTTTATCGTTATATGGACTAGAAATATCTGATACGGTATATGATGTCGTTCAAGCTCATGCCGTTGGTTTATCCGGGGTAGATTTTAAAAACAAGGCTGAGTGGACAATTTTCTGTGCTGACTCACTAACCGGACTAATAATGGCAGTGGCTTATGTATACCCAAGCAAAAAACTAGCGGATGTTAAAGTATCTTCAGTTGTAAAACGCTTTTTAAAAGAACCAAGATTCGCCGCCGGCACAAGGCGTGATGAAGTTTCCATGTGCAGCAATCCTCAAGGTTTAAATCTACCACTTGAGAAGTTCATTGAGATCTGCCTAACTTCAATGCAAAGTATTGCAGATGAGCTGGGCTTGTAGCATTAGTCTGACCGTGCAAACGTTTTATGCTGATGCATTACAGTCTTAACTTAATTAAAATGATAAAATAGAACAAGTGAACATATATATCAGTTATAAATATAAAAACAACAAAGATAAAGACACACTTCAAAACAATTTAGAGAAAATATCCAATAAGCTGGAAGAAACATATAACAAATGTTTCGTTCTGGGAAGAGATATACACAGCTGGAATATAAACCACATCTCAACATCAAGAAGTATTTCCCCGATAATTTCAAATATCAGAAAATCAGACCTTTTATTCGCATTTATTGATCATCCCGGCGAAAGCCTGGGACTTCGATTTGAAACGCTTTGCGCAAAGGTACTTGGAAAGAAAATCATACTGGCAATTAAAAATAATCTTTCGGAAAGATTTTTCAGAACCCTTGCGACAAAAACGCTAGAATTTGAAAATATTGACGATTTAATAGCAAAAATTCCTAATTATTTTCAGAATTTAAACTAATAATGTATATCGTATTTGAAGGCATAATAGGTACTGGAAAAACTACGCTCTCAAAGAAACTCTACGACTATCTTAAAGAAAAGTATCCTAGGAAAGAAGTTATCTGGACGCGTGAGCCTGGCGGAACCGAAATTGCACAAAAGATACGGGAATGTGTTCAGGGAACTAATTTTAATGAAGACATGGACCCAATATGCGAGGCATACCTTTACGCTGCTTCTCGTGCTCAATCTTTAAGAACAATCGTAAAACCGATTATAGAAAAAGGTGGTATCGCAATTGCTGATAGAAGCTTTATTACGAGCATGGCAAACCAGGGATACGGAAGAGAGTTAGGAGTCAAAAGGGCTCTTAAAATAAATGAGCCGGCAGTTGAGGGGATACATCCCGATTTAGTAGTTTTTTTGGACGTAGACCCCAAAATAGCAATCACAAGGGTTTATGACAGCAGCGGAGACAAATTCGAGAGGTTCGGAATTGATTTTTACAGAAGATTGCGTTGTGGTTATAAAAAGATATCAAAAATGAAGATGTTCAGGGACAAATGGTTAAACGTGAAAATGGCAAATGTTCCGATTGAACAAAATTTCAATTTAATTCTCAGGGCACTCAAACCGTATTTAAAGAAATTTAATTTATAAGTATTTTTTGCCTTTAAGTTTCGTTGGCATATACTCCTGATCAGTTTTCTCAGCTTCTACACTATGCTCATACTTATAACCCTTCCCATACCCGATCTTTTTCATGAACTTAGTTGGTGCGTTTCTTATTTCCAAAGGAACCGGAAGATTCCCATATTTTTCCACATCCTCCTTTACCTTCCCATAAGCCATATAAAGAAGGTTGGATTTTGGGGCTTTAGCACAATATAAAACAGCCTCAGCTAAAGCTAAGTTACACTCAGGCATTCCAATAACCTCACAAGCTTTAAATGCCGAAACAGCAATAACTAAGGCGTTTGGGTCTGAAAGTCCAATATCCTCCGATGCAAACCTAACAACTCTTCTTGCTATATAAATAGAATCCTGGCCTGCTTCAAGCATTCTCCCCAGCCAATACAAAGCTGAGTCGGGATCTGAACCTCTCATTGATTTATGAAGTGCAGAAATTGTGTTATAAAACTCCTCGCCTTTCAAGTCAAACCCAAGGTTTCTTCGTTGCAGCGCATCCTCGATGTTTTTCATTCCTAGCTTTTTGTTTTTGGTAAGATGGGAAGCTATCTCTAGAACATTTAATGATATTCTGGCATCTCCGTTTGATGCCGTGATCAAAAAACCAAAGGCATCCTCATCAAACTGTTTTTCCAGCAATTTTAATCCCCTATTTATTATTTTTCTTAAATCGTCTTCCGAATGTTGGGATAGAATAAGCACTCTGCATCGGGACATTAATGGGCTTATAACCTCAAAAGACGGGTTTTCCGTAGTTGCACCTATGAATATAATTGTTCCTTTTTCTACATGAGGTAATAAGGAATCTTGCTGGGCCTTGTTAAACCTGTGTAGCTCATCGATAAAAACAATAGGTACTCTGAAATCTTCGTTTTCGCAGAATTTAAAGCCTTTATTCAAGTTTGTATCTTTTTTAGGAATTATTTTTTCGATTTCTTTAATTGAAGTGTTTACTGCTGAAAATTCATAAAACTTTCTGTTAAGCTCATTTGCAATTATTCTTGCAAGAGTGGTTTTACCTGATCCCGGAGGTCCCCAGAATATTAATGAGGGGAAAAAATCTGAGTTACCGGATTGTTTTATTAGAGATGAGACTACCCCTATAATTTTCTTTTGTCCAACAAAATCTTCAATTTTTGAGGGACGAAGTTTGTCAGCCAGAGGTTGATATACCATGCATAAAGTTTATACTAAATTTC
>CAZLHE010000021.1:0-7694 GCA_964559585.1 uncultured Candidatus Saccharibacteria bacterium | reverse complement strand
AAACCAAAAATTGCACTTGGAAGTTTAGCCGCCAAAGATGTAAAACCTAAAAGATTCATAAAACCTGCCTGCATCCACATAAAAAGAGGCGGCTTTTCATACCAAGGTTTCAAAAGAGTATCCCAATGCAAAATAGCGTATTGATTATTAACCACCATGTTCTTGGCAATCTTTGAGTATATTGCCTCGTCCCAAGGTATTAAGTGATTTACCCCCACATTTATAAAAATTAGATACACCGATATCAATCCGAGAATTCCCAGTAAAAATCCCACTTTGGAGAAAAAGAACTTTACGATCTTTCTTAAATAGCCCTCACCGACCATTCCAATAGACCAGGTCAGAAATACAAAGTTAACAATCCAGAAAAACTCGGAATTATAGGAATAAAAAATTCCAGCTATATACCAACCCAAAACTGCCGATACCATTCCCAAACCTACCAAAGATTTTGATTTGTCTTTTTCAGTGAAAAATACATAAAGCGGTGCAAGAAGTGCCAAAGAACAAAAAAGTATATATACGGATGTACCGACGATTCCGGTTTCTGATAAACTCTCGCCCCAAATCGTGTGGGCAGGAACCCGTGTGTTCAAGGCAGCCGGATCGCGGCTAAAAAAAGTCGGTGCTATTTTTGTCTTGCTAAACTGTTCAAAAAAGGATCCGTAGCCACCGCCTAGTATTGGGTATTTCTCAAAAATCTGAACTGCCCCGGTTAAAAGCATAAGATGTGAATCGTAGGAGTCTATTCTGTAATGAAAATAGTCCTTAACTTTTGCTCTAAAAACACTTTTTCTGTTTTGGTACATTAAAACCGGCGGGGTGGCTATGATTATTCCTGCAAGCAAAACGTACAGTAAACCTTTTGCTCCGAATTTCTTTAATACCAAAACCGTAACAAATGTGATAAAAGCAAAACCCCCGAGCATCCATGCAGTTCTTGAATTTGTGATAAGTAAGGACCCAAAAAGCATTATAAAAATAGCTAAGTCAATAATTTTTCTCTTCCAGGATTTATCGGTTAGTATAAAAACTCCAAGAGCCGGTAAAACCACTGCGATCAAAGAGCCGTAGTGGTTTACATCCCAAAAAGTTGAACCTACTCTTGGAAATTTTCCGGGAACATTCCATAAAGCTCCGATTATTTTTCCCGTCTTTTCGTATAAAACAAGCTGGATAATCCCAAAAAGGGCTAAAGCAAAAACTATGTATATGTAAAACCTAAGGTACTTTAAAAGTTCCTGGGGGTTGTTCCTAAATACAATATAAACATATATACCCAAGGCCACGACAGTTGTAAAAAATCCAAATAAGAAAAGACTCGCTTGTAAATTAGCTGAGAATATTATCGAAACTCCCCTGGTCAGCCAAACAAGTAACAGGATCAAAATAAAAGGATCTTTCAGGTATCTAAGGACAGTTCTTAGGCTTCGTGTCTTTGCAACGTGAAAGTATATTTTTGTTATGCCCGCGCACAAAAGCCCCAGCATAAAAACTCTCACGGGCATCAAATCCCATTTATAAAAGCTAAAAAGCTCTTTATGAAGCAAAACCGAAAGAACAATCAAAACATAGAGTGATAGTTTGAAATTTTTTAAGATCAATATGTAAGAAGCTATGAGTATTGCCAGTATAATTGCTATATCAATCATTTTTTCTTTATCTCAAGAACCTTTTTGTAAACCTCCAAGGTCCTTTTGGCAGCATTTTCCCAAGTATATTCCTGTCTGATTTTCTCATCAATTAATGGTCTTGGAGCAAAATACTCCTTCTTAATAGCCTTTTTAATAGACTCAATATCATCGGGCAAACAAAAGGATGCGTAACCTCCAAGATATTCTTTTGCTCTCAAACCTGATGCCACCGCGTTAGTACCACAATACAAAGCCTCCAGGCTTGTTAACCCGGTTGTCTCAAACCAGCTGGCAGAGACACAAACCTTCGCGAAGTGGTAGTAGGAAGGCAACTCTTTATAAGGAACGCTGTTTACGTGGTGTACCCAATCGTATTTTTTGAAACACTTTTTTATAAGTTGGTTGTATTCAAAATGTTTTATTACACTCATCTGCCCTACCAAAACCAAATGCAAATCCAAAGACGTTTCTTCTCTTAGTTTTTTTACCGCTTCTATAATGCTGATTTGATTTTTTCTAGGCTCTACTCTTCCGACACATATTATGTAGTTATCAAACTTAAATACCTTCTCAAATTCTGTTGCCTCAATGTATGCCCTTCCCACACCATTTAAAACCTTCTCCCACTTAATCTCAACATCAAACGTCCTTTTCAAATCTTCTGCTTCTCTTACGGTTTGAACTAAAACCATATCTGACATCTTAAGAACTTCTCTTTGCATATTCTTAAATCCCCTAAAAACGCTGGTGAGTGTGGGTTTGAGCATTCTCCAATCAAGCAAAGATTTATAAACATTCTTGAAAGTGTCTCTTTTGAACTGGTCACTAAATAAAATCTTGGAAATCCTTCTTATATCAAACACAAATTTGTCGTCATATTTTTTTACCTCCTTAACATCGTGATGAATTGGTGAAAGTACCACCGGTTTTCTAAACTGCTTTGCCTTTTTGACATAAAAGTACGTTTCGGGGGTCCAATCTAACTGAAAAACATGGATAAGATCATAAGACGCAGGGTCATAATCCAAGTCAGTCTTTACATCCACCTCAACTCCCAGACGTCTCAACTCCTCGGCAGTGTGCTCAACCTGAATTCTATCCCCGCCTTTTGTCTCCAAAAGACCTATTCTTCCCAACATTAAAACTTTCATATTAGTTAGTAAGAAACTTCTGGTACAAATCCAAATAGTTACTAATAAACTTCTGCATTGAATATTCTTTTTCGACTCTAAGTTTGGATTTGTCCGAAATTATCTTTCCTTCTCCCCCTATTTTTTCGTACAAACCGGTCATTTTCTGAGCTAAACTGTGGGAATTTCCTTTTTCGAAATAATCAACAACCTCATCCCCCACTTCCTTAAGCACTTCAAGGTCTGAACAAATTGTTGGAAGACCCATGTACAGTGCCTCAATAAGAACAACCCCAAAACCCTCAGCTACTGAGGGAAACAAAAACGCATCAAATGTTGAATAAAACTTAACCTTTTCACACTCATCAAAAAACCCTACTATGACAACCTTATCGTTAATTTTTAATTCTTTTGCTTTATTTTTTAACTCCTCCTCAAGTTTCCCTCCTCCGGCAATCATTAGGTAAAAGTCTCTTTTGTGAAAAAAATCCGATTTAAGAAACTTCTCAAATGCCCTCAGCAAAGTCACATGCCCTTTTTCTTCAGTTAGTCTTCCGACTGTTCCAAAAACAAAAGCGGTTTTGGGTATTTGATATCTTTTTTTGATTTCTTCTTCAAATTCCGACCTTTGATTTGGTGTAATATCGTATTTTGTTGTATCCAAAGCATTAGGAATAACCACAAGTTTACCTTCCTTTATACCCTCATCGATTTTTATCTTTTTAACTGACGAGGTAAGAGCAATCTCCGCATCTGAATATTTATTCACAAAATGCCTATAGATAAATAAATCTAGTTTCTTTTTAAACTTTCCTATCTGCCACTGAGAAATGGGGGTGTGATTATGAGAAATTTTTACTTTCACACCGGCCTTGTTTCCTGCAACCAAAGCATTGCAGATAGCCTTAAGTTCGTGAGCATGGATAACTTCTATGCCTTTTTGCCTAATAAAAGTGGTAAGCTCCCTAATATATGGACGGTCAATATCCCTTTTGATCTGCTTTACGAAAACCTGCGCACCCAATCTTTTAAATACTTCTGTCATTTCCCCGTCCGGGCACCAGACACAAACCTCGTTTCCTGCCTTAATCATACCTTTAACAAGATCATTAACATGCCACTCCATTCCTCCATATTTTCCTGAGTTTAAAACATAAAGTATTTTCATTTTTCACTCATACTTTCAGATATCAGACTTAACATTGTATAAACTTTACCTTCCCAGGTGTTTTTACTTGCTTGTTCTTCCCTCAGTTTTACTTTCTCTTGTGAATTTTCCTCAAGCGCCCTTCTTATGTTTTGTGAAAACTCATTTGGATTTTTGGCTATATAACAAACTGAAGAAAAAGGAGTATATGAAGGAAGGTCTGTTACAACAACCGGTAAACCTGCAGCTAAATAATCTAAAAACTTAACCGGGAAACACCCGCCAACGGTGTAATCATTTAGCTGGTATGGAATTATCATGACATCAAAGTTAGCCAAATATTTAGGCATATCTTCATAATTTTTGGTTCCCAAAAAGAATATGTTTTTAAGACCTCCAAACCCAAGCTGCCGTGAAGAAATATTTTTGTCCTTTAAAGCTGCTGGTCCTATAACAACAAAAGAATACCCCGGATAGTCTGAAGCTACTTTTCTAAAGAGCTCTCTATCAAACTTGTATTCGTCCAATGCTCCGGTGAAAGCAATAATTGGATGTGGGATATTTATAAGATCTTCGGGAACCTCTTTTATATTGCTTTTTATCCTCACAAATCTGTCGTAATCCCCAACATTGGGCGTGAAATAGCGATTTGGATTGTACTTTCCTAGTTTTTCAACAAGGCCCGGAGTTGTTGCAAAAACAATATTTGCACGGGAGGCTAAAAGTTTTTCCTGATCAGAAATCTTTTTCTTTTTCTCAGCAGTATCATATTTTGGAAAAGCCCCATAATTATCTACGCAATCGTAAACCAAAAAGTCGTGTTTTATATACTTTAGGTAATTCTCCAAACCCTCAAGTTCGACATGGTAAACCCAAAGAATAGTTTTTCTTTGTTTGTCAAATATTTCTTGCGCTGTTTTATCAATCTTTTTTGCATGTTTAATAGAAAGATATTTCGAAAAAGGATGAAAGTTTAAAGGTGAAAAAATCTCCAAAAACTCCCCCTCTTTCTTTCTCCATGTGAAAAACCTATTTATAGACCACTTTCCCTGAAGCAGATACTTCAAAAAGATTCTTCCGAAATTTATCGGAGGATCTACAAACAAAACATTATGTCCAAGCCCCGGAAACCTTCCCATAACATGTCTTTTGTTTGTCCATAAAGGAAAATCCCATAGCTGGTTTGAAAGGCAGATGACATTGTATTTATCTTTTTCTTGCGCCATATATCTTTAGGTAATTATAAAGGAAACAAGGAGAAATTACTTCAGAAAATATATGCACATATAACCTAAAACATACCACACCATTCGATGATAGGTGAAAACCAAGATTTCTTTCCACTTCTTGCTTTTAGAAAGTAACTAAAATTATGGCTTTTATAGTATAAAGTAAGCAAAGTTTAGATAATTCTATACTTATACGTAGCTTTACACCCTTAGGTACAGTATAGAAACACGTTCCATCATAGTTAACATTTTTGTTAACTGTGATAGAATGTACAGTTTAAACTTGAACTCTAGAATGAGTTTCAACTATCGACAATCCGTCTACAGTTGGCTAAGCATTAAAAAATCATTGGAAATATTTCATCTTCGTTTTATTATTTCGTGCTATATAATGTGCATAAGAATAGATATTTAATACTCTATGGAAACCACAAAAATAGCTTTATTTAAAGGCAAAAAAATTAGAAAAACACTTTATAAAAGTGAGTGGTGGTTTTCAGTCATCGACATCGTGGAAGCTCTTACTGGTAGCCTAAATCCTCGTGACTATTGGTCTAAAATGAAAATAAGGATTGAGGAGGAAGATGGGTTTCAACTGTCGACAATTTGTCTACAGTTGAAACTGTTTGCGCAGGATGGAAAAATGCGTGAAACCGACTGTGCTGACACAGAAGGAGTTTTTCGCATCATTCAATCCATCCCCTCCTCAAAAGCAGAACCTTTCAAAAGATGGTTGGCAAAAGTAGGTTATGAAAGGGTACAAGAGATAGAGAACCCCGAACTGGCCACTAAAAGAACAAGGATACTTTATAAACTCAAGGGATATCCCGATGATTGGATTGAAAAAAGAATGCGTGGCATTGCCATTAGAGAAGAGTTGACAGATGAGTGGAAAAAAAGAGGTGCGAAGAAAGATAAAGACTATAAAATACTAACAGCAGAAATTTCTAAAGCCACATTTGGGGTAACTCCGGATCAATACAAGAAATTAAAGGGGTTGGAAAGAGAAAATTTGCGTGATCATATGGATGATTTTGAATTAATTTTTACTATGTTAGGTGAAAGATCAACTACTGAAATCCATCGCACAAAAGATTCAAAGGGAATTCCAAAATTGAAAAAAGACGCAAGGAAGGGTGGGAAAATAGCGGGTAATGCTAGAAAAGAGTTAGAGAAAGAATTAGGTAAATCCGTTGTTACAAAAGAAAATTATTTGCCAAAACCAAGAAAAAATAAATCTTTAAAAGAATTATAAACAAGTCTAATTGCGGATAGAGGATGCGCTGCTAAATATCTGTTTCCCCCACCAGTGAGTTTGACTAACACTTTTTCTGTACTATTTTATTTAACTTCTATTAAACTACAACTTTTTCTCCTCCTCTATATTTTTTCTCAATTGTTCTTCTTAACTCTGCCAACTTTTTTTTTGTAATATCTTTGAAATCCCACCTTTCTCTGTAGTTGTACCACTCTTCGCTCCTCTTTGTAAAAAATCTAATCTCCTCAATTGCATAAGGTTCTTCTGGAGAGTAGACCTCAACTCTACCACCTACCCAACCTTCATATTCTGGATTAAAAATCCCCTCTTCAATAAAAGAAACGAAATATTTTTTAGTTTTCATATATTTAACAAACTTTAAATTATTTTTTATATCTATACCGAACATCATTTTCCAATTAAATTCAAAACTGCTAGTTTTCTCCTTTTGTACCTCCTGTTCCAATTCCTCCTTAATACTTCTTTGTTTATTGATGGCATGAAGAAGTTATACCAGATAAAAGAATACTTGTACCACCCCTTTCGCTACTGCCTTCAGTTGTCGCATATTCTAGGCCGTATAAGAAGACATTTGTACCACCCCTTATGCTAGAGATAGAAATTACTAGTGGTAAGCAAAAAAATGAAAGAAAAAGACAAGAAAATATCCCAACTGTTCCCATTTTGGGAACAGTTAAAACTACTGTGCGACCTTAAAAACTAAAGGCACTTGGGACAGGCTTTATCTAAAAAATCAAATTTAACCATAATCCTTCTCACATTAAACATAAATTCCGAGTCTTTAATAGACCAAAGCCACGAAGTGTTTCTATAACCCCCATCGTACGCGGCATGCCAAATACCATCAAAGAAAAACATTCCGAATATCTGAACAAGTATTGAAAAAACTAACGCTACAATAAAAATCTTTATATATTTTTTATATAAATCAGAATTTAAAAAAGGAACGATTAAGAGAATTAAATAAGGGATAATATCCGAACTCATCCTGTAACCGAAGGAATATCCTCCATACCAATGCTTCCACAAACTGATGACAAAGGTGTGGAAAAAAACAATAAGAAAGTAAACTAAGTACTGCGTATTTTCACGCCAACCTTTTTTCATAGCAATATAAAAACCAACGAGGGAGAAAACAAAAATTGGGGAATATATCAAAATTCCTTTGCTTGGCGACAACCAAACCCCAATTAAACTTACAGGAAATGGAGATAACCAGCTACCGAAAAGTTGAGTCGCATACCCTTGGTTTTGGATTCCCACATAGTATTTGTT
>CAZLHE010000020.1:3945-8496 GCA_964559585.1 uncultured Candidatus Saccharibacteria bacterium | reverse complement strand
AAAGAAGCTGGAGCTTTAATTGTCTAAAGCCCCAGCCTATAAGTGTACTCCCATCTCTTCCCAATTTACCTGGTTTAAAACAGTGTTGTTTTTCACATCCTGCCAGAACTGACTGAGAGAAATAGCCTTGGGTTTAACCAAAATCCCAAAACCAAGTTCGTCGAGAAACGAGGATAAGAAATCGCCGCTCCCGGAAGAAAAAGGAACAATTCTATTATTTTCCTCATTGTGGATTAAGATAACCCACCGTTTTCTATCCCCCATATCAACCAATGCCAGATACTCAATCTTCAGACTCATGTGCTCTCCTTTTTTGATTTAAAGATGAAGATTTTTTACCTTAAGAGCTGGATTATATCGCAAAATTACTCTAGGTCAAGAGCTTGCCTCAGCGCCTTCCTCACCTCTGCTATATAGTATTCACCTCCCATCGCGGCAAGACGTAGCCTCTCAAGGGGAAATTGAAAAATTATGATGCCGGTATCCCTTTCCTTTTTCCTTTTATCATTTAACACATGAGGATCCTTGGCGGTCGTGTAGTCCATATGGCGGTATTCATAACCCGTTTGTTTTCCGTCGCTTCCTACAATAGGAAAACCTATAGAGAAATCAAAACGCTGCTCTTCGTCCTCCTGTTGTTCTGACCTTTGGAAAACTGGATGGTCGTAAGACTTACCAGATATTTCATCCTCTCTCGTAATTCTTTCTCTAATAATTAGCCCTAGCACGTTATCCAAAAGTATTTCGCCTTCTTTAGCTCTATCATCCACTTCTGAGCTATAAACTGTTTTGGGAACATTGTTGAGAATCATATTTAAATTAAAGCACATCTTTAAAAGACATGCCAAATCCACTATTATTATCTTAATGTCCAGCAAAACAAACGTAGTAAGAAAACTACTAACTCTATCTCTTTTTTCAATCATGGGTTTATTCCTCAGTTTTAATACCTTCGCAGCCGATATCAGCGCTCCAATAACATCAGCAACCAAAGATCCTTCTGAGCCAGACGGTAACAATAATTGGTACGTAACTCCTGTAGAAATAACATTAGAATCAACAGATCTTGATAGCGGGGTGAAGGAAATAAACTATAAAATAGACTCACTTGCTTGGCAGAAAGTTGATTTTTCAAACTCATTAAATCTCGCTCCAAACCCATCCTTTGAATTTTCTGACGAAAATCCACCGATAAACACCAAAGACTGGGTCGTCGGAACGATAGATGAATTCGTTAATTACACAAGAGATGCATCAGAATATAAACCGGGTTTTGAAACAACTTCTGTAAAAATAACATCGACAGGTTCTTCTTGGCACTCAATAAACCATGCTGACACCTTTGCCGTTGCAACTCCATATAGCAACATGAGCGCATATGCATGGGTTAAAACGAGCAATGTAGCCGGTAGCGCATACTTCAAAGTTTATGCTGTTTCCCAAGATCTCTCTGTAACGCCACTGGCTACAAGTTCAACACTATCCGGAACCAACGACTGGACACAAGTATCGGTAAATTTTGTCGTCAGTGTCCCAAATGCAATAGGAGTTTACATAGAAATAGGGCTTGACGGCACAGGAACTATTTGGACAGATGCCACAAACATAAGCAACTCTTTAAACCCTTCAACAACTTTTACTGTCTCTTCTGATTCCGAGCTTCACACAGTTTTGTACTATGCGGTTGATAGAGCAGGAAACATTGAGGCAACAAAAACTCTAACCTTCAAGTTAGATCAGACTCCCCCGGGTAACTGGAGAAATTCCGGAGCTGTAAGGGGACTTTTTGGATCGGATCACGAACTTTATGTATGGACCAATATAGATGATCTTACATCCGGTATATCCACTCTCACAGACAAGTTTCAATACACAACCGACGACACTTCGGGATTTGGCATTTATACTAATTTGTTGTACTGCAACACCCCGTGGTTATCGGGTCATTGGGCCGCATTAATAAGTCCTCCCTTTATACCCGGAGTTCATTCAGCGTATTTAATTACTCCGAAAGTTGACTTTTGCAATAGCAATTGGAAAATCTGCAAATATGTCAGATTTTATGCAGAAGATATGGCCGGAAACACAGCTGAAAAGGACATGTGTATTAATGGCCCCTGGATCAAAGTACGTGGAAAAGGAATTGTCAGATCCGATAGCACCATAGATATGCTTTCAGAAGCCGAAGATTACAACACCGATGGATTAATTGAAACCTCCGGCATGTATTCTAGCTTTTTTGACTCCTCGACACATTACCACGCAGCGGAAGCTCCTACCCCACCTGATTATGACTACGATAAATTCTCAGCAATAACAACATCCTCCAAAACAACTATATCCACATCAGGAAACTTAGTTTCTTCTTCCGGAGTTTATAAGATTGATGGGAATTACGTAGTAACATCAGGAAAAATACCTGGCAGTTATAACAGTGCGACTTTCAATCAAATAGTTTTTGTGAACGGCAATTTGCGAATATCCAACAATATTAAGGTTGCCAACAGTTCAACCGCACTTTTTATAGTTAAAGGAGATGTAGAAATATCCAAGAATGTTGATGAGATAAGTGTTGGAATTATATCCGACGGAACAATATCGACAGCCTACGATATAACAGAGGGAGGGTTTTGCTCCACATTAGTAATGAAAGGTATTTTCATCGCAAATAAGTTTTTATTTACAAGAACCCTGCAAGGAACAAAAAATGATAAATACCCATCTGAAGATATAACCTACGAACCAAAATACGCAATAAAGCTAGTTGACTATATGGGATTAAATGCTATTAAGTGGCTGTCTTCTGACTAAAACTTCTTCTTTATCTTGTAAGTCCCATCCGGTAAATCTTCGATAATATATCCCAAATCTAGCGCCTCTCTCCTTAAAACATCAGCTTTATCCCAAATTCCATTTTTCCTATACTCTTTCCTCATCTTAGCTATGTCAGAAATGTTATCCGGTATCTCATACCCAATGTGTTCATCAAGTTTTAATCCCATAAACTCATCCAGTTTCAAAACAGTATTAAGCTTAGAAGATTCAGGGATATTGCTCTTTAAAAGTTCCCAAACTACCGCCAAAGCCTCAGGCATATTTAAATCATCGTCCAGTGCATCTTTGAATTTCTTAACGTATTTTTCGGATATTTCAGCATTCGGGTTCTGTTCATAACTTCCTATTATTTCATATATTTTTCTTAAAGAATTTTGGGCATTCTGCACTGATTCCCAAGTGAAATTAAGAGGTACTCGGTAGCTTGCGGTCATAAATAAGTATCTTAAATCCATTGCGGTGTAACCCCTCAGTTTTATGTCATTCAGAGTATAAACATTACCCAAACTCTTGCTCATCTTTCCCCCATCAATACTTAAGAAGGCTCCATGAACCCAGTAATTTACAAATTTTTTGCCGGTTGCGCACTCACTCTGAGCAATTTCGTTTTGGTGGTGGACCATTTTTAAATCTTCTCCGCCTGCATGGATGTCTATGCTGTCCCCAAGCTCGGCCAGAATCATCGCAGAACATTCAATGTGCCAGCCTGGGAAACCTACACCCCAAGGGGACTGCCACTCTTGTTGTCTCTTTTTGTCTTTGGGGGAAAATTTCCATAATGCAAAGTCTGTAGAATTTTTCTTTTCCGGATTTACTTCTACCCTAGCACCTTCCTTGACATCTTCAACCGACAAGCCTGACAATTCTCCGTATTTTTTAAACTTGGAAGTATCAAAATATATCCCATCAGATGTTTCATATGTGTAACCTTTCTCTTCAAGCGTGGCTATTAGATCTATCTGGTCGTCTATATACTCCGAAGCTTTTGTGAACTTTCTTGGTTGAGTGAGATTAAATTCCTTGTAATCACTCAAAAAGCTGTCTATATAAAATTTGGTGATTTCTTTGGCTGTTTTTCCTTCTTCTAGAGCCTGCTTTTCAACTTTATCCTCCCCGCCTTCCGGGTCATCCCCTACCTCAAAAAGATGCCCCACATCAGTCAAATTCATTATAAAATCAGTCTTTAATCCATTAAGATTTAAAACTCTATTTAATAAATCGGCAAGTAGGTAGGTTCTCCAATTACCGATATGAGAATGTACGTAAACTGTGGGCCCACAGCAATAAATTTTCACCTTTTCCGGATCAATCGGTTTGAAGTCTTCGACTTGTTTAGTAAGTGAGTTGTAGATTCTCATATTGAGTAAAATTTTATCACAAAGGGACGGAAGATTCCCAAGTATCAATTATCACTAAATTATATTTCCAGTCTGCCGTCCAAAGCGCGGCTCAAAGTAATATCATCTGCATATTCAATGTCCCCTCCAACCGGAAGGCCTCTTGCAATTCGGGTTATTTTAACCTTATCTGAACTTAGCACTTTTTCTCTTATTAGCTTTGCGATGTACATCGCTGTCGACTCACCTTCCATGTTCGTATTCATTGCCAATATAACCTCAATAGACTTCATTGCATTTACTGGGTCAAAAGAGTTCTCACTAATTAGGTTACCTAATCTGTCAAGAAGTTCCTTTATAAAAATTTCTTCCGGGCCAA
>CAZLHE010000020.1:0-3845 GCA_964559585.1 uncultured Candidatus Saccharibacteria bacterium | reverse complement strand
GATATTGGTTTAGGTAATTTCACGTTAGTATTTTATCATACAATAAATTCAAAGATTTATTATCCCCTTGTTGTAATTTCTACTACAAAATATGCACGTGAAAGGGGGATGAAAATGTTAGAGAGATGTGGATCACTTAGGATGTCCCGTTCTAGGTGTCTGTAAGGGAACAGGTTCTAACTAATGTTAATCGGTCTTAAATATACCCAAAATCGAGGTCCTTTCTACTATCTTTGGGTAAATATCTATATTGTCAGAAATATATTGGGTTCTTTGGAGAGGCATCGGAAAGGCCATACCACCGTCTGTTTTGATGTTTTCCAATGAACTGATATTCCACAAACCATAAAATATATCCCCTGTTCCCTGACTAGTATTTTTGCAGAGATTTATTCTCTCAATATAGCATTCCAAAGCAATATTCAGGAAGTTAACGTCCGAAAAGAATTTATATATATAGTTCTGAGTTTTGTGAGTTTTGCATGCATGTTTCTTCTTTTTTATTTCTCCTTCTACATTAACCTTTGTTAATTTGCTTTCATCGACCTTCAATTCGTTAAACTCATCAAAATACTTCTCAACATTAGGAAAAGTATAAGTTAGGTATCTTTGAAACGATTTATTTTGTTTGATCTTTTGTAATTTTAAGATGGCCGCATAGGTAGCTATGGCTGACCAAGAATGATCTTGATTTGTAAAACGCGTAGTACCAGCTTCATTGAACGACAGTATTACCTGAGGATCCACACTATTTATTGTTTTTGAAATTATACTGGCGGATTCTTGATTAACTCTTAAATTGGAAATTCCAGCGAAATATATATTATTTTCTTTGACTCCGAGCAATTTTAAGGCTTCAATACATTCAATCTTGCGTAGTTTGCCTAGCAGAAGTTCTCTTTCAATGATTGAAAGGTTTGCACCTACATCTGGCTGGATGTTTAGTTTCCCCTTTTCCCCATTAGTTAGAGTAAGAACATGGACTTCTACTCCTAGAAAGCAGTATTTCGATATCGTGCCACCAAAAAAGAAGGATTCATCGTCTGGATGCGGGTTAATTATAAGTAATCTTAATATATCGGCCATTCTTTAGAGGTGACCTGTATTATCCTGTATATCTTCATAGATCGTTTTACAGGGACCAATTATACAATTGCTTCCTATTATAGTTCCCGGCATTGTTTCACATTTTGCTCCCAAAACGGTGTTCGAGCCGATTATCACACCTCTTCTTTCTTTACCGAAAATTTTTTTGTTATCTAACCTTACATTAGCTGTTCCGGTCCAACCTCCAAGCAAAATTCCGTTAC
The DNA here is from genome assembly GCA_964559585.1 of uncultured Candidatus Saccharibacteria bacterium. GTDB lineage: Bacteria > Patescibacteriota > WWE3 > UBA101185 > UBA10185 > JAAZNV01. The sequence continues at coordinate 2,535 of CAZLHE010000020.1, read as the reverse complement.
ATGCAAGGCTGTCTATAAAAGAGTTTCTATGAAATTTGCATTTATCAGCAATAACACTTCTTGCGATCTCCGTAGAAAAGCCTATGAGATTACCTTTTCCTATAATTGATTGTCTTATTAAGCAGTTGCTTCCAATATATGTATCATCATCTATAAAAGTAGGTCCTTTAATTGAGGTAAAGGATTCAATAGTCACGTTGTTCCCAATCCAAACAGGTCCCTCTATAAGTGCGTTTTCCGAAATTGATAATTTAATACCCATTTTAGTTTCTATTAGTTTTCTTTGTAACTCCTCTAATAAATAGTCTAAAAGCTCCCAGGGAGAATTAAATTTATCTATAGGCTCGGAAGGTATATTAAGAGTTTTTAGAAAACTAAGTGAGATATTATTAAAAACTGGCCACATTCGCGATGGATTCATAAGAGGATTATACCTTTAATTCAATTCCTTTTCGCGTTAAATATTTTTATGTTGATACGAAAGTAAAAGTTGCGGATATCTATTAAGGAAGAAAGTTCAAAGCATTAAGACATTGGTTTGGTAACTTCAGTAATCCTAGTCAGAGCTTCGCGATTATACTCTTCTACACTATCCTCCTTCATTTAAAACCAATACACCATTAATTTTTCGCAACGATAGGAAGTCCCCCGTCAAAAGCCTCAAGAATAGATTTCTTATCAACACCCGCCGGGACAGAAATATTCATATCAGTTAAAATTCCAGTCTCACCTTTTTTTAGTTTTTTCGGTTTGTCGGCACTTATCACACACTTCGCTCCAAGACATATCCCAAAAACCGACTTACTCAAATCCTCAAGAATTCTTCGAGTCCTCATGCTTTCCAGTCTTTCTTTGTGGAACGGATAAAAAACCTCAAGAACCAAGAGGTTTCCTTCCACACCGACAGGCTTACTTGAATTTAGAAGCGCGGCCAGTGAGTGATTTAAATCCTTGCTCTGCTTAACAAATGTGTCCCACTTTGTCATAACTTTCTTAAGGGAAATAACTGGTTTTGTGCTTTCTTCCTTATCTTTTTTCTCGTTCTTTTCCACCTTCTCTTCTTTCAAAACCTTCTCAATCCTAGATGGTCTTTTGGACTGCGGAATTTTTGTTTCCTTCACCTCTTTTGATTTTAATCTACTTTTATCTTTGGGTTCGTTAGGCCCTTCGTCGTCACCTATATCTTCTTCATCATCATTACTTCCGCAAATCTCAACCACGGCTAATTCAATCGGAAGTTGGGGAATAAAAGAACTTCTAATATTCTTGTGGGCCTCAAGCAAAATTCCAACTGTCTTAATAAGCCAGCCCATCTCTACTCTTTTTGCCTGCTGCCTTGTCGCCTCAACAATCTCATCCGTAACCTCAGCCGTGCCTTCAGGAACACCTGATTTCACAAAAAGTAACGTTCTTAAATACTTTAAAAGCTCCCCTACCCAAACATAAAGATCTATTCCCTCTCCGTAAACATCACTAACGATATCCAAGGCCTTAGAAACCTTACAGTCGATAAGCAAATCAACACATTCAATATATTTTTCTTTTGAGCTGGAACTAAGCAGAGAATCTACATTTATTTCACCTTCGGCAACCTGCTGAAGAAGTGTTTCTGCGTCTCTAAAGCCCCCCAGCGACGCCTCAGCTATCTTTTTAAGCTCCACGTCGGATATTTTTATTTCTTCACTCTTAACTATTTGCTTTAACTTCTCTAGTATCTGTGGAACACTCGCCCTTTTGAATCTAAAAATCTGGCACCTTGATTTTATAGTCGCCGGAACTTTATGATCCTCCGTGGTACACAAAATAAAATTGGTGTTTCTTGGTGGTTCCTCCAGGGTCTTTAATAAAGCATTGAAGGCTTCTGGGGTTAGCATGTGAACTTCGTCTATGATATAAACTTTTTTCTTGCCCATTGTTGGAGCTAGCTTTATCCTATCTTTTAGCTGCCTTATATCGTCAATCCCCCTGTTGCTTGCAGCGTCTATTTCAATAAGATCCACAAAAGATCCGATTTTGATGGATTCGCAATTGCTGCATTTATCACAGGGTTCTCCGCTTGCTTTTGGTTTTAGACAATTTAAGGATTTTGCAAGAATTCTGGCAAGTGTCGTTTTACCTGTTCCTCTTGGCCCGACAAAAAGATAAGCATGCACGGTTTTTCCTGACTGCAGCTGCTTAGAAAGCACGTCTGCAGCTTCGTTAGGACGACAAACTTCACTGAATTTTTGCGGGCGATATTTTGTATAGAACATAACTGCCTAAAAAATAGTATAGAGCCCACAGATTTCCAAACCACTAATGATGGTTGAAATAAATATTAAATGATGACGAGAAAATGGGACTTAAAAAACAATTTTTGAAGCTTTGCTTTTAATTTTTTCCAACTGATCGTCAGTAAAATTTTGCAATACCCAATCATCCGTGGGAATATTTTTATCCTCTGATCTTCCTACCCCTACCCTAATTCTCCAAAATCTTGCGAACCAAGCTTTTCTATTATACTTTCCACACCAAACACCAAACACACCCAACACA
>CAZLHE010000019.1:0-9239 GCA_964559585.1 uncultured Candidatus Saccharibacteria bacterium | reverse complement strand
ACACTTATTTCCCGATTCGTAAGATTTGATATAAATATTCTTCTTTATTCCGCTATACTTCAATGCGTTTTCGATAAGATTTGCGAAAAGCTGTTTTAACGCTACTTTGTCCCCTTCTATCTTTATAGATTTCAAATCTGAGTTAATAACTTGTTTATTAGAATCTGCCAAGCCTTTGAGGTTTCTGACACCATCTTCGATAATTTCTTTAATATCTACTTCTTCGAATTTATCGTTGTCTTTTCCGTTTTGATATCTTCCCTGATCCAATAGCCTGTTTGTAAATTCGTTTAGCTTATCAACTTCTTCAATTGTGCTATTTAAAGATTTTTTTGCCTCAGATATATTTAGTTTTTTGTCTCGTAGTGTGACTTCAAGATCGGTTTTCATAGCGGTTAGTGGTGTTTTTAGCTCATGGGCCGCATCGGAGATAAATCTTTTTTGCTTGTTAACCATCTCCTCTATTGGTTTAAGTGTTTTTCCTGCAAGGTAATAACCCAATGCTCCTGAAGCAAGCAGAACCAGTACATTTATGCCCGCAAGTGCCAGAAGAGTCTTTTCTCTGATCTCCTTCAAAGTTTCCGGAGATGTTCTTGGGAATGGTTGAGCTGAAGGAAAAGGTCTTACAAATTCTCTAAATTGCGTCTCTAGCCTTCTTTGCTGAGACTCAAGTGCTCTGGTGGTTACTCTTACCACACTTGTGTAAACTACTGAGCTGAAAGACAGTGTAACTGCCATTATAATTGCCAAATATGTTGCTGTTAATTTGTATTTTGCTTTTTTAAACATTATTTGTCTGAAATCTTATATCCAAATCCTCTAACAGTTTGAATTAGGGGCTCGTCTTTCTTAAACGGTTTATCTATTTTACTTCTTAAGTAGCCAATAAATTGTTCGACTGTGTTTGGAAGTATGTCAGTATCGTAATCCCAAACGTGAGAGATTATCTGATTTTTTGTGAGTACCTTGTCTTTATTTCTTAGCATATATTCAAGCAAAGAAAACTCTTTTCTTGAAAGTGATGCTTCTTTTTCGTCTCTAGTTACTTTAAAAGTTGTGGGGTTTAAATTTAAGTTTCCGCAGGTAAGATTGGGTTCTGTTATATTTTTTGGTCTTCTAAGTATTGCTTGGAGTCTTGCTAGGAGTTCTTCAAATGCAAAAGGCTTTGTAAGATAATCATCCGCCCCGCAGTTAAGTCCCTCTACCTTATCTTCTAGGTTGCTTTTTGCAGTTAACATTAAAATCGGAGTGTGGTTGTTTTTTTCGCGAAGTTTTTTGCAGATTTGAATTCCATCCATCTCGGGGAGCATGAGGTCAAGAATTATTGCATCGTAGCTTTCTTCCGTTGCCAGGTCATATCCTTCAGTTCCGGTATAAGCGTTGTCGGCTGAAAACATTGCTTGTTCCAAACCTCTTTTAATAGCATTTGCGATTTTGTGTTCATCCTCAACGATTAGTATTTTCATTAAGGCATATTATATTCTGAATGCTGAGAAATTGCTGAAAAGTTTATTTTGATAAAGAGGTATTAAGTTCTATTTTTGAAATGCGTTTTTCGTGGTTATCTAGTTTATTCTTAAGAAAGACCTTTTCTTGCCTGTATGATAAAACTTCGCCCATCATTTTATCTACGCTGTTATAAAGTTTAGGAATTAGCTTTATTGTTTCACTCATATCTTCTAACTTGGATTGAGTTTTTATATCATTTATTTGCAGATTTGACAGTCTGTTGTCCATACTATCTAGCCTCCTATCTACTCCATCTAGTCTGTTGTCCACGCCAACTAACCTTTTGTCTACTCCATCTAATCTGCTGTCCACACTACTTAGCCGCTTATCTACACCGTCTAGTCTACTAGTTAATCTTCTGTCCATGTTAACTAATTTCCCATCCAGATTAGCAAGTTTTTTGTTTATTGGTTCTAAATCATTTTTCATAGCTAGTTGTAAATTATCATTGTGGAACTTACATTTCAATATGAATAAATATGAAAATAGACAATTGATATTTTATGATCGTCTACAGCATTGGATGTTGGCAACTTCTTACGTGTAAAAACCTTGATAATATTTCGTCTTGCACATATAAGCATGTGCATGGAGAAATAGTATATGGAAAATCGCTCAAAAGTAGACAAATTAACAATGCCTTACTATGTACGCCAAAACCTAGAACTGATCTTAAGTTCTAATAGATGTACCTTGGACTATAGAATATCCAGATTAATAGCAGACGGCACCCTGGAAAAAATAAAACCTGTATTTTATCTTCAAAGACAACCAGGAATTAGTGAATATATCTTTTGAGGCTATCGAACTACCCGAATACGCTGATGTTACGGTAAGTAGTGGTGACTTTGAATATTGGTTTTTAAAATGGTCGGGGTGGCGCGACTCGAACGCGCGGCCTCACGGTCCCAAACCGTGCGCTCTAGCCAACTGAGCTACACCCCGAAGTAATTTTGTAATTCTACCCTAAAAACCTATTCTTCTCCACATCTCAAAGGTTTTGAATCCATCCGCTTAGGTTTAAATCGAATGTCTTGCTTTTATATATGTACCTTTTATTGTGCATTAAATCAACTATATGAAGCTTTATGGCATATGTGCAAACTGAGGTAATTGGGCACACTGGAATGGTTTCATCCTTTTTGCTAATGTCCCTAGACCATTCTGTGATTACAAAAACATCATTGTCCAGCCAATAGGCTCTGTCAAAGTAGCAGTTGCCTCGTTCAGAGCAATCAAGAATTCTCGCATCCAGGATTTTATCTTCTTTTAAGCCGTATAGATGTACCTGATTTGGAAAGTAGCCATCCTTATAAGTATTTCTATAGTCCAAATACATAGTTCCGCTTGGCGCGAAAACAACCTTTGGAATATCTTTGTGGTCTAGCAAATTTTGATCAAATGCTGCTTTAACTTGGGGATCGTCAATGGATGTGATTTTTATCCACTGGCTGTTGTAAACCTCATTTTCTTCAACAAGACTAAAATCTTCCGGTGTGATTTGAAGACCCTTGTTTCTAATGTTAGTGTTCCATCTTTGAAAGTCTCTTTCGTTTTCAACTTTTAACGGAATCTTTGTTCTATCAATAGCTCTTTTTTTGACTTCGTTTTGGTAAACCCCAAGTCCTACTGAGCAAAATATAACTGCAATAAGAAAAACATTAACAAATCTTTTCATAAATGTATGATACCGCGATTTTACTACCAATTGTTATAGGAAAGTGAATTAGTTGGTGGTTGAGTGAAGGTAAAGTTTGTAGAAAAATAAAAACCGTAGGATTTCACCTGCTTTCGCAAAGTGCCTACGGTTCCGTACCCAGACCTAAGCTACTTTCAATTCCTTTCAATCCAGAGATGAACGTATTACTGTTGGGTGTTGTGCAGCGAGGTTTTCCATTATGAGCCTATCCAAAAGGAAAACAATAAACGCCGGTTGATCAGCAAGGCTTTTACCTGAAAGACACATGTGGATGTCACGTCCAACTGCACTAATACTGAACAAGCTACGGTCCATACCTTCTGCGTCCTGGTAAGCCCACCAAGCTTCAATAGCTTTGTAGGCATCACCAAAATCTGGGAAGTGAAAGTCCTTTCCTTGCAATTTGTTAGCCATTCTCTACTCCTTGTTTTTGAGATATGTGCACCTGATTTTTGGTGCGGGGTTAGTGATTACTATGCTCACGTATACTATTCATTCGTTGATTTGTCAATTCCGATTAACACCCTTTCAATAGTTGTTCTTGCAAGATAGTATAAGGTTAAGCACTAGGCCCTCTACGTCTTACCAAAGCTGTAATATAATAGATGAATACTTAAGGTTATGAAAAATATAAAAAGTAAACTTCCGGTTATTGAAATCTTCGCACTTTTATTGTTGGTTGCGTTTTTCCCACTTATTGCAAAAGTTAATTTTATGCAAAATGATGATTGGAACAGAACTACAAGTGTTGCTCGTTTCCTAAATGGAGATTTTAAACTTTTGGATGTTACCGCGACAACTTTTTACACCCAAGGAATCCTGGGCTTATTTTTTGCTTTGATTTTCGGATTAAAGAAACTTCCCTTTTTGACTCTGATCGTTTCGGTTTTGGATTTTTATGTTTTTGCAAGAATTCTTTTTGATCATTTTAATCTCTCAAAATTCAAGTCTTCCTTAGTTTCTTTAGTTTTGTTTTTTACGCCTCTTCACATGTATTCTGCGATCGGCTTTATGACTGAAAATTACGTTATGCTTTTTATGCTTTTGTCTTTATACTTTTTTCTTTCGTACGAAAAGAAATCCAGATGGTCACAATTCATTTTGTTTAACATTTCAGGATTTTTGGCGTTCTTTGCAAAGCAAAGCGGACTTTTGGTAAACGCAGCGGCGCTCTTATACTTTTTGATTAAGAAAAAATACAAAGAAGCTTTGATTCAATTTGGTTTTTTGGCCGTATTGCTCGGTTACTACTCTTTCTTCTTTCCAAAGACTGATGAAATGGGCGACAAGGGGTTTATAAGAGGAATTCGAATAAGTCATCTGCTTGATGTTGGTTACGCTTATTCAATAGTGTATGGGATGTTACTTGTTGCCGCCTCTTTTGCGCTTCCGATTGTTATTTATTTTGTGGTTTCTACATTTTTTAATGTTAGAAAATCGAAATTGACCATAGCGGGACTTTTGATATCCGCTGTTTGTTTGTTTTTTCTTTTAAACAAAATTTACGATCCGGGAAAAATATCGTGGGCCGAGTATCCATATTTTGAAAATACTTTTGAAAGAACGGGTTTTTTCCCAAGATCTGTTCTTGGAACCAAATATCAATTTAGAGGTAATTACAAACTATTCACCTATTGGGATTTGACGTCTAAAGTTTTTTTGGCTTTAGCAATTCCTTGTCTTTATGTTTATGGGAGAAAAATTATAAACATCTACTCAATATCTATAGCCGGTTACTGCGTGCTGATGATTTTTGTGAAAGTCTTTTTTGACAGATACACTCTTCCGGTAATTCCCCTTTTTATCTTGTTTTTGCTTTGTTTAAGAGTTCCGGATACGAAGCCTCTTTTAACCGAGAAGTTTTTTCCACTTGTTGTTGGATCTTTTGTTTTAGTTATGGCATTTGTTTCAACCCAACTTGCAATAGATTTTGTTTTATCAAACAACTACATTTGGGGTAAAAGTGAGCAGCTTGTAAGCACTGGTGTCAAACCGGAAAAGATAAGAGCAACAACATCCTGGGGGAAGCTTTATGGATTTTGTTGGCAAGGCGTATGCAAATACCTTTTCTCCTACGACACGTTTGAGAAAAACCCGTCTCTAAAAGCTGACCATGTTTTGGACGATGAAAAAGATTTGGGTTTCCCTGGAAGTATTTTTATAAATTCAAAAGTTTATCTATACAAAAGGGTTCTTTAATCATCTCTGCGTATTTATGACGACCTTAGGTTCGAATCTATATATTACAGTTACAACCTCATCATTTTGTTCAAAAGAATAAATAAGTTTCCTTGATCCGTAATTTATAAAGCGGTAATCCATAACAAAATTCATCGGCCGTTTTATTCCGATGGCATAAAAACCTCCCTCTACCCCATATTTTGTGTCCATATATTTTTCGCCTATACTCTTATCCTCATTAGTTATGTATTTGAAATTTTCATTATTAGTTTGATTCAGATTATTTACCAAGTCATTCACTTCATTCCAAAATCGGTGATGAGTAAAACCAAAAAGCGGTATGTATGATCCTCTCATAAAAGTCGGTTTTATTTCTTTTATTCCCTTTGCAACTAGATTAATGATATCTTTCTTCGGCCTAAGGTAATTTTTTACCTTTAGTGTTTTATTTACGAATGGATATTCTACTGAATGATCAACATATAAGACATACGTTTGGAAATACAAGAAAGAGACTAACACAAGAATAATCGGGGAATAAAGTATTTTTGTTACTATATGTAAGTTAATGATAGATCCTAATCCAATTCCGGCCAGAATAATTAAAGGTAATAGAAAGTTATAAAAGTGTGTGCCGGGGTTTTTTACAAATATTTCAAAAAATCCAAATATGATCGCAAACCATATTAATATCGGTAGACTTTTTTTAAGGCTTACTAAACCTATCGCTGCCGACAAGAGCAGTAAAGGAAGTGTAAGGAACGGATTGTAAAGCTCGGTCAGCGACTTATACAAAGGAATTTTTGAGTATCCTAAATCAAGCCCTATTCTAGCTGTAGCGTAAGTTTGATTTTTTTCGTAGAAACGGAAGGTAATAATATAGGGGACAATAAAAGGAAGCGTAATAGCAAAACCAAGAGCAATATTTAGTAACAGTGTTTTAATAGCAGCCTTTCTATTTTTTCTACCCTTTAGAAAAGACTTAGTGATAATAAATATAACTATTGGAGCAATTAGTATGGCATCCCAATGTGAAAGAACCGATAAACACCAAAAGAAGGTTCCCAAAAGGCTGATTTTGAGGCTCCTTTTATCAGAAAGGGGTTGATCAATAATTTTTGAATACAGATAAAGGGCAATAAAAGAAAAAAGGAGGTTAAGATTTTGATACTGAGCTATTCTTCCAAATCCCGAAATGAAACCATTAGTAATAAAAAGAAGAGATGACAAGGAAGCCATTAATTTACTTTTAGTAATGTTTTTTACGAATAGGAAAAAGAAAACAATCGACAGTGTTGAGGCGATGCTAAATGGAAGTCTTTCGGCGGCCTCGTTGAGAAAGTTCCCTGTAAAAAGATACGGAATGTATGAAACGATAAACTGCACCGGGCCTTTTCTTTGTCTCAATAAAAAATTCCAAGCAGTCTCACCATTATTAAGACTTAGGAACGCTTTGTATTCGTCACCGTGATAGTCAGAATAACCAAGATCTTTAAATCTTAAAGGTATTGCTAATGAAACTAAGATAACTACCAGAAGAATAGTAGATTTATTTCTTTTAAAATAATCAAAGAGTTTAGATATTAATTTTTTCATGGGTGCCATACGTGAAAACCATCTTCCCACTGTTTTAAGTACCAAAAGCAGAATATCCAATAGAGAATATTTGGCAAATAATACAAAATTTGTTTTTTGTATTTCTGCGAGATTTCAAAGGTCGCCAATAGGAAAATTGGTACAAACCAAGTCAAATAGGTTCTGTTCAAAACCGGGGTAAACACAAGGAAATTCAAAGCTGCGAAAGAAGCTAAAATGTATTTGTTTTTAATCTTGAATAAAAAGTAACCAGCTAAGATTAAAACCCACCCGAAAAACGTAGCAAGTTTGTTGTAAACAGATAGCGGAATGATCTGAAATAATTCAATTTTGTAATAATAACTAATATAAAAAAGAAACGGCTGACCCTGCAGCACCCTATTTGAGTGGACGAGCAATGTGCCGTTAAGGTAAGTCGTTATTTCCTTAAGCCCCAAAATAAAAGGAATGGAAACAATGATAAAAATAATTCCACAGGCTAAAACAAATTGGTACCGCTTTTTTGATTTGATAAGAAATAGCGGGAGAAAAATCAAAGCAATAGGTTTAAATATCACAGAAAGCGTGAAAAATGATGCAGCTAAAACATCATCTTTTTCAAGGTAGATTAAAGATAAAAGCATGAAAAAAACAGGTACCGGATCAACTAAGGAATACCCGCTTCTTGCGGCCATATAGGGGTTAAAAATCCATGCAGTAAGTGCAAAAAGCCCTACAAGATAGTTTTTCTTGGAAAGGTATTTATATAAAATTACTGCAACACCTAAATCACATAACAAAACCGGTATTTTCCAAAGTACGTAATAGGGAATTTGTATGGCAGGTGCTAAAGCATATAAAAAGGTGAAAAGATATAAAAATCCCGGAAAATATGCGTATCCGTGTCCGCCAATGTCGTCTGCGTTTTTATATGATTCGATCGTTTGTTGATAGAGATTTCCGCCACTTAGAAATGTTTCGATAGCCGAAATATAAGTTCTGTAATCTTTTCCTGACTCAGGAAAATCTGATACCCGCTTAAATGTCCCACAAGCTAAAACCAGGATAACAGCAGATATTTTTAAGTATTTCAATAGAGGTTTTGATAAGAAAGATCTTAGGATGTTCATATGACGATGATACTACAGGAAATTCAGACTATAAAGCGTTATGGGAGTTTTCACCAACATCGTTAAGTTTTCGGGCAATAAGTCTTTTCAAAATCTCCGTGAATGGTATTTCATACAGATCTTCAACAATAAGACCAATCGCGGTATCTAGTTTTTTCGGCCCGAATGCCGGATTTAAATTTACGTCGATAAAATAAAATCTTCCGGAAGCATCCTGCCTAACGTCAAACTTTCCATAATCTTCCATTCTTGTGATATCAAAGGCTTTTCTGGCCAACTCTTTAAGGTTGGCGTCTTCGTATTTCTGATATGTGTATGCCTGATCCTCAGGCTTCTTATCTTTCTCTGCCCACTGATCCTCAAATGTTGCGATTTGGTATTTCTGACCTGGTTTATTAAATATCTTTTCAGCCATATAAGTTTTAACATTGAAACCCTGAAGCATATAAACAACTATTTCTCTGCCCGCGATATACTCCTCCACCAAAACAGGCTGCTTATAGGTTTTGATGAGAAATTCCAAACGATCTTTAAGCTCCTTCTCATTTTCAGAGATTGAGTTATTAGATATCTCAACCGCGCCATGTATTTCGTTTAGTTTTGAGATAAGTGGAAATCTCAAGTTGATATCCAGCACCTCATGAGGAGTATTAAAAAGCTGAAAGTTTGGAACCGGGATTCCTGAGTTTTGCAAAAGTTTTTTAGTTAGAAACTTGTTGTAACAAAGAGCAAGCCCCAAAAGTCCCGCTCCTGTATATGGTACATCCATCATGTCCAGTATTCCGGGAATGGTTGAGGATAGGTAGTCATTTCCTTTTATGGAATCAACCAGATTAAAAATCATTCCAGGTTTGTTTCTTAAAATAGATGAAGTTAGTGTTTCGTTTCCGGGGTAAAGAAAAACCTGACACCCAAGTTTTTTAATTTCATCCGCAATAATAGTTGCGTCGTTTAACGCGTCCTTCTCTGTAATATAGTGCTGTTCGGTTGAGAAGTACTCTCTTTTGACATCGCTATATACAACACCGATTCTTGGTGCCTCAATAAGTTTACTTAATCCCGGAGGCTCCTTTGTCGAAACCGCATCTGTACTCATCAAGTAAAAATTATAGACACAATGTTGGAAATGTTAATAGGTAATATCC
>CAZLHE010000018.1:0-9883 GCA_964559585.1 uncultured Candidatus Saccharibacteria bacterium | reverse complement strand
CGCCGTTAGTTAATTCAAAGGAAGACTGTCGGATATTTATGGAGAACTAAGCGGTGAGTTGACAGCCCACATTAAACCTGTAAAATACCATTTGTACCAAAGACAGCGGGGACTCGATCTAAAAACGAGTTTAAATATCCTGCCGAGGAACATACTTTTAGTATTTTAACTCACCGTCTTTGGTGGGTATTTTTTATTTAGTAACTATTTATTAGATTAATAAATTAATAAACAAAATAAACATGCCAAACGAAAAAAACAAAAATACAGTAAAAGATATAAAAGAGAGGCTTGAAAAAGCTAAGTCGATTACGTTTGCCGATTATGTTGGCTTAAGTTCTGAACAAGCAAATCAGCTCAGACGACAGGTAAAAGACGCCGGCGGTGAGGTTATGATTTCCAAAAACACGTTAATGAAAGTGGCTCTAAAGGAGGCTGAAAACAAGAATTTAAGCGATGCTGAGAAGGATTTAGAAGGCCCCATAATGGCTGTATTTGCCTTTTCTGACCCAATAGCACCTATTAAAGCCTTGTTTGAGTTTGCTAAAAACTTTAAACTTCCAAGAATTAAATCAGCAATCATAGAAGGGATATACAACAACACAGAAAAAGTTGAAATGATTAAAGATATACCTTCAAAAGAGGTTTTACTTGCAAAATTTATTGGCGGTTTAAACGTCCCAATTTCTGGATTTGTTTCTGTGATGGGCGGAGTCCAGAAAAAATTCGCATATGCAATAAATGCAATCGCCAAGAAAAAGTTGGAAGGGGGTGCTAACTAATATGCCAGAAAAAAAGAAAACGAAAGATACTACATTAAGTAAAGACGCAGAAAAAGTCATGGAAATGGTCGAAAAGATGACCGTGCTTGAGCTAAACGATTTAGTTAAGGCTTTGGAAGAGAAATTTGGAGTTAGCGCTTCCGCACCTATGATGGTTGCCGAACCAGCAGCAGCTGCAAACGGAAACGGAGCTGAGCCAGCAGAAGAAAAGACAGAGTTTGACGTTGTTTTACAGGATACGGGTGCAAATAAGATCGGAGTTATCAAGGCTGTAAGAGAAATAAACCAAACTCTAGGACTTGTTGAGGCTAAAAACCTTGTAGAATCAGCGCCCAAGGCTGTTTTAGAAGGTGCAAAGAAAGAGGATGCACAAAACGCCAAGAAAAAGCTTGAAGAAGCAGGTGCAAAAGTTGAACTTAAATAATATTCAATAAAAAATATTATTTGTTATTAATAACAGACCCCGCAAAAAACGGGGTTTTTGTTTATCAAACACTCGCTTCAACTGATAACTGGCCCCATATATTGGCTTTACAACAAATAAAAGGACGTATATTTTAGGCGTCTTATAGAAATATTCAATAATTATCCGTGAGGAAGGGCTCATGTAATTTTTAAACCCAATGTCGAGTATAAATAAATGAGTAAAAAATGACTACAATATTGAAACTAAAAACTCATAATTTTTAGCTACGTCACTTTTTGTTGGTATAACAAGATTTATAGGTGGTAGCAACTAAAGAACTCCTTGTACCTGCAATCTAAAGTCAAGATTGAAGCAAGGATAAAAAGTACTCAATTTTAGAACGTAGTTTACCTGCTTCAGGATACTCCGGAATAATATTCAGACTTCTAGTAACCAAATGTGTAAAACTATGCAATTGTTTAAAGTATGCTTCCTTCCTGTCTGGGTCAATTAAGCAGTGATTGAGATACAGATACTTATTAAAAGACATAAATTTACTTAATAAAATAAAATAACATACATAATGTTGCAAGGTGCTGTCAGAAATTTGATTCCAAGACTCTTCTTTCCATATCGGTAGTGTAGAAATGTCATGCAAATCTGCTTTTTCCTCGATTGTCACTTTAATTTTGGATAGTTCCTTGTCTATACTTTTAAGAGTGGCGAGTTTTTCATCCTCTTTCGTAAAGTAGAAAGAAAGTATGGCATCTTCCTTTTCAGAACTACTTTTTTGGTACCCCAGATTCTCTTCCTCGCCTGTTTCCGTTAAGTCAGTCCTTTTAATAAGATCAGGGACGCTAGCAACCTCTATTTTTGACGCTTCCAATGTCTCAACTAAAACATCTATTAGTTCAAACTCCTTTTTGTAGCTGTCTGCATCTAAATCATCTTCAAAACCTTTAATGTAAAAAAGATTTGTTTTCCACTCACCGTTTATTTTGTTGTTAATCTTCTTTTTTAATTCAGAGATACTCCCCTCTTTATAGGAACTTGCTATATCTATTATTTCCTTATCCAGCTTAACAACTACAACTTCACTCCCAGGTATTTTATAAACACAAAACTCGGGTTTTTGATATTTTTCAGGAAGGCAGCAGTTGCTCGTAAGCACCCATTTATATCCCAAACCCTTAATCGATTTTAATATTTGGCTACTAATATAAAAATGTGCGGGAACAAAACCTTGAAGATCTTTTATCATTATTGAAGGCTCTCCCTCAAACCCCTGTCTGGCACCAAGGTAGTAGCCCAATGCATACTCATTAAGTATGATTTGATTTTCTATAACATCATAAGGAAGGTCGTCCAGAAGGGCCCCATAGGCGGAGGAGCCTACAAGATCTACCCTCTCGGCCATGCAAAGGTCTTTGATCTCCCCAATTTGACTTTCGAAACCATATTTATCCAATAACTCCAGTGTGCTAAGAGGAATAGAAAGAGTTATTTTCATATCTCTTTTTGATTTTATTAATCTGATTAGGGGTATATAAAGGTCGCTTGCGGCCTGCTTAAAAATGCTCTCTTCCTGGATCGGAGACTGATGTAAGTCGATTATTAATCCTACTTCCTTCACGAAAGACATTATCTATTAATTGAACGGGTGTGTCAAAGGTTTGGGAAAAATTAATAACTAAAAACCCAAAGGACCCTACCCGGAAGAGACGGTTTCTTATACTCCTGCCCACAGCATAAGAAACTTTAATGTCTCTCCCAGATAGGGTTCTCTGGTTAATATGCCGATTATAACAAAATGCTATAAACCTGTCAAATTACGTTTTAAGTAGCCAATTACTTCAAAATGCTTTCGGCGTCTTTCAAAAGATTTTCATCCATTTCGCCTATATCTTCAACAAGCCTTTTCTTATCAACAACTCTTAAACCATGAAGCTCTTCGGACCCGGAGTAAACCGCCTCGTCGTCTGAGATTATCATGCAAAGCTGTGCGCTGCTCTCATCTGAAGATGTCAAAGCAAGTATCCTTTCAAAAAAATCCTTGTCTTTTGATCTGATATAAACATGAAGTGTTGAGAACGGATTTATTGGTCTATACAATGACAAACCTGCATTAAGTGTGAAAGCGTAATCAAGCCCGGAGTTCTTTGAAGTTTTATCTATGTTCTGAGCAATATCTTTAAGTCCCCCAAGTCTGCTTCTGTAGTATAAGATCTTGCTTTCTTCTTTCTCCTCCACTTCCGGTTCAGAAGCTCCCAGACCTGTTACTTCCTCTGATGCTTTTTCCTCGAATTTCTTAGCGGCCTCTCTGAATTTTGCTAACCAGTCCACGGGCTCCTCTTCTTTTACTTCCTCTTTCTCAACTGGTTTAACTTCCTCTTCTATCTTAGGTGCTACCTCTTCTTCCTTCAGCTTTATAACTTCCTCCTCCGCAATTGCTACAGCCTCTTCAACTGGTCTAGCAACTTTCTTTGGAGTTGACACAAGAGTCGGTTCAGTTGCCGGCCCCTCTATAATTTTTTCATCTTCCGGAAGTCCTGTGGGATACAAAAAATCTAGTATATTTTGTCTGGTAAACCTATGTCTACCGGTGGCAGTTTTAACTTCGGCGTCCAGTTTGCCTTCCTCTAAATATCTGTAAACGGATCTTAGGCTTACGCCTAGTACTTCTGCTACTTCGGTGGAACTATATAATTTATTTTCAAGTTTTATCATACTTAAATGAAACCACTTAACTATATGTATGTCAATAGATGATTTGATGCTAATCAATGATATTAGTGATTTTTCAGTGAGGACAAAAAAACTTTGATGGGAAATCTCAAAAAAGCATTCAATATTCTTTTAATACGCCAAGGTTGTTTAAATAATCTATATAACCAACCCAAGTTCCTTTTTACGTATTTTTCAGGCGGTAGGTTGCTATATCCTACTATGTAATCAAACGTTCCTCCAACGCCTATTGATACTTTGGCAGGAATTTTGCTACTGTTTCTTGTTATCCACGCTTCTTGATAGGGGTGGCCGTATGCAACAAACAATATATCCAAACCTCCGATACCCTTTTTATTCATACACTCCTTAACATATTTAATCGTGATATCATCATCTTCTTCCATTCTATTAAATTGAGACGCCCCGCCAACTACATTCAAATTAGGATACAACCTGCTAAGATAATCTGATACGTCTGGCATATTATTTTTACCAGACGATGTTGATTCTTTGATAGTATCCTTTCCCGGCCTTGAACCCAGGAAAAACACTGAGTACCCTTTTTTCGATGCTAAATCGCAGAGTTTATATGTTAAATCTACTCCAGTAATTCTCTCTTTATGCTGACCTCCTTTGGCACCTAACATCAAACCGGTTAAAAAAGATTTGATTGGAAATAAAATATCCCTTTTATATGGGGAAACTTTTTCTAAATAATCTTTTGCGTAAATAACCCCGACACCATCGGGTACTGACAGATCTGACTCATTTATAATTTTTTTGAAATGTTCGTTTTTTTGAGCTTCAATAATAAATTCAGGGTTCGTCGTACAAATATAGTGGGTCCCTTCCTCCTTTAAGAATTTGTTCTCCACAACGTCCAAAACCTGATCCATGTCCATCCCAAAATCAACCCTGACGCCCAATATTTCTTTTGAAAACATATTTGCATTATACCTTTTTGTTAAGTCTTTGGGCTCTTTGGACTCATAACAAGCCTTATTGGATATGGTAAAATCTACTCACCATGACCTCAGTTGAGAAACTGCCCGAGTCTGCCAATGCCAAGCTTAAGCCCGAAACAAAAACTGTTGAGACTCCTGCAGACGAAACTTCTGAGGTTTTAGTAAGTGGGTCACAAAAGACTCCTTTTTTTCCGAAAAAGCTAAGACATATGAGATTCAAAAAACTAGGATACTTAGAAGCATTTTTAACCATAATAATCATCGGGGGTGTATCTACCGTCTTGTACCTTTATACGTCCGGTTACAGACTAAACAAGGATGATAAAGGAGTTATCGATATAAATAAAACCGGGATGATAAGCGTTAAATCCCTTCCTGACGGTGCGGGCGTGTATCTGGACGGTACGTTAAGAACAGCTACTAATGACACGATCTCGGGGGTAAGACCGGGAGAACATCAACTTAGAATCGTTAAAAAGGGGTTTGTCGAATGGAACAAAAATCTGGAGGTTTTTGAACAGCTTGTTACAGATATCACAGCTGTTCTGGTCTCCCAAAGCCCAAGACTTGAGCCTCTAACAAACTCTGGGGCCAAATACCCAAGTATCTCGCCTACCCTAAGTAAACTTGCCTACTTTTCATTTGACTCAGAAAAACCTGGCATTTGGATTGTCCCCCTGTCCGGTGGAGGTATAGGACTATTTAGATCAAACCCAACTGTAGCAATTCAAGATACGATATATACAAAATACTCATTGGGTGAACAAATCATTTGGGCGCCTGATGAGAAAAGCCTTCTTATAAAAACACCGGGAAATGCGTACCACCTGGTAAACATAGAGACCAGCACCGCTCAGACAACCACAAGAGCCGATGCCATAATCAAACAGTGGACGGACGCTGTAGCCTTAAAAAGAACTGCTTTTGTAAACACTCAAAGTACCAGCCAAGAAGTTAAGGACATTGCCCTATCCTCAGATGCAGTTTGGTCGCCGGATGAAAAGAAGTTTCTTTTCATTAAAACACTTGGCGGTGAACTTGAGTACTGGGTTTACAATTTGGAAAATCCGATCCCAATCGGAGAAAAGGCAGAATCTTTGGTTTTTAAAACAAACGCTTCAGCAACCCAGCCTAAAATTAGCTGGTATTCAGACAGTTTCCACCTAATTCTTGTTGAGGGAGATATAGCAAAAGATCAAAGGGGAAGTGTCAGTACTATTAGAATAGATGGTTCAAACAAAACCGAGATTTTCAACAATACTCTTTACTCCGACTCGGTATTTAGCGCTCCGGGAGGGGATAAACTAATAATCTTAACTTCATTCAAATCAGGTGCTCAAACAGATCTTTACACCGTAAGTATTAGATAAGCTAAAGATCGCCCCCCTTAACCTCAATGAGCTTTGCCGTAAGTACAAACCTATTTATTGTTGTTCCGGGAGGGTCGCAAGTCTGCAGTGTAAGTAAAGGTTCAATGACTGATCTGTTAAGAGGTCTCATGTCCCAACCTTTTACAACCTCTTTGTTTACGACTTCGTATACAAAATCTTTCTGCTCATAAAATATGTGGATCCTATCTTTATAATTTAATTTTCTTAAAAGATTAAATGTCGTGGCATATTTTCCAAGATCCCAGAAATTCAAAGATGAGTGTGCGAATAAATAAACATTGCTTGGGGATGCGGTTGGAAAGTCTGATGATATAGCGGAGGCCACACCGCTTTTTAAGGCTTCTTCGTAGGCGTTTTCGTTCATTACAGAGACATTTGGTACTATCGGCGCATTAACATCAATTTTTTCAATAACAATAGAGAAATCTTTATTTACCGGCACTATTCTTATGGGACTGGTGGACAGAAACTTTGCAAAAACACTGTCTTTTTCATTACTTTTTGCGGTTAATGAATATTCCTGATTTTTTACCTGTTTAATAAAATACCAAACTTCGCTGTAAATTATTGGTCCAAATGAAAGAAGAAGGAAGGTAACTCCAGTGAAAATCAAAATATTTGAAAGAGAAAATAGTTTTCGTTTGCTGTGGGGTCTCACGAGTTCATTATACATCTTGGGAAGTTTTGAAATAAAACTATTGACAAATTTAATTATTTTGATAGGATGTTTTTTACCAATGGGAGCAATCTCGTTGGTACTAAGAAGCCTTTGAGCAATCGAGGGCTTCTTTGTGTTTACCTACACTTTTAGATTCTCTCTTTGATTATTTTTCAAGATCTTTAAAAACTTCTTCCATACTCGACACCCTTTTTACTGATGGGTGAAAGAAAAAGGCAGATCTATTAATATGATCACCTATTACGTATATCTTTGGCTTCCCGCTGTTTATATTTGAGAGCAAGGCAACACCCAGCTCTGTGTACATCCCAGAACCACTGTCGTCTGAAATTAAAACGAAAACATCGCACCCGCTGCTGTCTCTTACACACTGTTCTGCTCTTTCTGATGACGCAGAGACGTTATTCTCATAAGGTATGATCTCTCCCTCGTCTACCCAGGTGGATATGAATTCGTAACCCTTACGAACTACCTGCTTACGAATTTCCTCAATAAGTTTCCTATGTTTTGTTCTTGATGCTATATAAAATTTCATACTGTTTCCAGGTTAAAACCTTCTCCATTCCGTTTTAATACCCTTAAGATGATTATCTGCCATTACTAGCTCATCGTAGATTCCGTCAATAAGTTCGTAGCTCTTAGCTTCTTGAATATCAACCCATTTGTGATCATCTGCCTCTCCAAACTGAAGTGTTACTTCCCCGGAAACATATTTTGCTATGCAGGAAATTACCAACGAAGGCTGACCATCCTGATGTATGGTAGCAAGACTTGTAATGTATTCAATATCTTTTATTTCCAATCCAACTTCCTCTTTTACTTCCCTTTTAAGAACTTTTTCTAGAACGTTGTACCAATACTCTTTTGTATCTTTGGGAAGTTCCAGATAGTCTTTAGTTTCAAGTTTCCCCCCAGGAACGGTCCACATACCGGGAAACCTTTTTTTATCTGGGGATCTTCGAGTTAATAAAAATTTTCCATCCTTTACTACTATCGCTGTTATTACTACTTCGTGAAGGAGTTTATTATCCATATTTTTATTTTATCACTGGTTTAGGTGAAAAACGTTACACCAATAGAGCAACCCCCCCCCGGCAACCTCAAAGTAAAGGTACAAATACGAAACCCGGAAATTCTTGCATGCTGACAACTCCCTCTAGGCTTTTCGTTATCTTAAAAATAGAATTTCCAACAGGCACAACAAGTGTCCCGTTGGGTTTCAATTGCAGAATCAATTCTTCCGGCAGCTGCTTTGCCGAAGCGGAAACCAAAATTCTATCAAATTTCTGTCCCGGCTTTCCTAAAACACCCCTTTCCGCCTTTTCTATCTTTACATGGTCTAGTTTGTATTTTTGAATGTTGGATAGACCAAAATCCACAAGCTCAGGAATTATTTCTAAACCAGCTACCTTTCCATTCTCACCAACAATATAGGCTAAAAGTGCAGCTGTCCAACCAGATCCTGAGCCTATATCTAAGACACTATCGCCCTTTTTTGGTTCCAATTCTTCAAGCATAAAAGCAACCGTTAGTGGCTGGGAGATAGTTTGATCATACCCAATATCTAGTGGAATATCTTCATAAGCAATTGATTTATCCCTTGATTTAATAAAATCAACACGGTCAGCTTTCTCGAAGGCCGAGATGATCTCTGGAGTTTTTAGGATTCCAACACTCTTAAGATGTTCTATAAGTTCCTGATTAGTTTTCATTTTAAAGACGGCATCTAATTGTCATAACATCTTCAGTCCACCTGAGTCTTGCAAGAGGATCCTTAATTTGAGATAACTGATTTAATAAATTTTGAAGCTCTTGTTGTAACCCTTTTTCTCTGTCAGTGAGTTCTGCTTTTTCAAAATCCTTGTTCGCATGTTCCATAAACTCAATTATAGATTGCTTGGGTAATTCTTTGTTTGTATCACCCGCAGCGGTTACTACCCTGTACAGATCCATTTTTATTGAGTTGATTAGGAATTGTTTATCTCTCATAACATTAGATATTTTTCTGTTAATTCTCTAAGCTTATTTCTAGCATTTTCGTCCATTATTTCATATGTTGTCTTACCTAGCGCCGGTTTATAGTTGCTCATAGCCATATATTCTATTTCCTTTGTACTGACTCTGTATCCCCCTCCAAACAAGTTTTCCGGTTTACTACCGCTTCGTATTAATACTTCTTCACAATCTATATGATACTCGCCCCCTGCGGCCATTATATTCTTTTCAACGTCTATTACAGTCTTTATGTAATCACTGAATGCCTCTTGAGCTTGTTTAAATTCTTCTAGAGTGATTTTTCGATCCAATGTTAGTACCATGAGTCAATTTTAACATGGTTGGCTATAGCACAGAATGTTTGCATCTGCTATTTCTCTAAACCCGCATCTTTTAAGATGTTATAATAAAAACATGAGTAGTAGAGGTTTAAATAAAATACTTCAGGAAGACTCTTCTTTAGTTTGGTACACAAAAAACACATCTAATTTAAGCGACGAGAGCGTTTTAGAACATGTTTTGAACTATGGAACCTGGAAGCAGGTTCAAGAAGCTTTGGGGATATTAGGACTAAAAGGCACGGTTGATTTGTACCATTCAATAGTAAACAAACCTAGATGTAACCTAAAACCGCGTGTTAAGTATTATTTTGATCTCTATTTTTCATATGCATCTGGAAATATTAACTGATAAACAAGAGAAATTACTTCCCTTAATTAAATCTTTCTCGGCTGAATTTGGTTTAGTTGGTGAAACAGCAATTGCTTTGCAAATTGGTCACCGCGAGTCTCTCGATTTCGACCTTTTTAAATTTGGAAGTCTAGATATAATCAACATAAAGAGAGAGATAAATAAGCTGTTTCCTATTGAGCAAGTAAGAGTTGAGAATCTTGACGAATACACAGTAAAAGTAAATGGAATTCAGATCACATTTTGCA
>CAZLHE010000017.1:0-9952 GCA_964559585.1 uncultured Candidatus Saccharibacteria bacterium | reverse complement strand
AAATATTAGTAATATAGTTGGCTATATATTCGGGTTTCAAACTTTCCAAATAGTACAAACCCCGTATCTCCTGGGATAGTTTAAAGCCTGATACCAAACAGGGCGTTCCGCAAGCAATACCCTGCATGACAACTTTTGGAAGTCCTTCCCATGATGAGGGCAAAACAAAAATATCGGAAATTTGATACCCAACCGGTGTTTGGGGATATGGTGTGTAACCGGTTTGCATTATTCTGTCGGAAAGTCCACTTACTTTTATTTCTTCATTTATTTTCCCCATATATCCCGAGTCCCCAGATCCAACCAAAAGTAATTTATAATTTCTAGGAAGAAATTTCATGGCCTCAATTAAAAGTAATATATTTTTCCTTTCAGACATCACGCCGTGATTCAGAACTATCCTGTCATATATATCAAATCCTATGTCTCTTCTTGATTTTTCTTTTTCTTCTTGAGTTACGGGCTTAAACAAGTTGGGGTTTACTCCGGTTTCAACCACAAAGCATCTTTGTGTGTTAGCCTTATAAAGCTCTATCGCTTTTTTCTTGTTTTCCATACTAACAAATACACAGGCCGCAGCGGACTTAACTGCTTTTTTATCCGAAAAAACTGAGAGCGGCCAAACCAGATATTTTGATAAAATCGATATCTGTTTTTTCTGCCTAACCATTGAATTCCACCTATCTTCAGCTATGTTGTGAAAATGAACAACCAAAGGGATTTTAAGCTCTTTTGACCAAGGGAAAAACTTTTGCAAGAAAGACCGATACATGTAAATCCAAACGGCAAAGTGACCATGCGAGTGAATTATATCTACATCTTTGTTTTTCTTTCTCCAGCAAAGATACTTAAAAAACAAGACTACTGAACTCGTAAAAAATATTGTTCCGGGAAAAGGCTCTCTCATAATCGGGAGTATCCTGACTCCTTTTGGTGTCTCAACACTGCCGGCCCTTGGCCACCTACCACAAAATATTTCGATAGTGTGCCCCTTTTTGGCCTGAGACACGGTAAGCTCATAAGGGTGGGGGGCTAAACCCTGCCAAGGCGGCGGCCAATCATAAATTATTCGAAGAATTTTCATCTCAGTACCTCCATAAAAATCTTTTCGTAAGTATCTATCATTTTACCAATTGTAAACTCGGAAAGAGCTTTTTTTCTTCCGGCCAAACCCAATTTGTTTCTTAACTCCGAAGTACCAATTAAACTTTCAAGTTTGAGTTTAAATTCTTTGTTATTTCCGGCCTTAATTAAATATCCGGTTTTTTCATTTTCAATTGCATCCGTAACCCCACCAAGATTAAATGCCACAACAGGAAGACCAAGTAGCATGCTTTCAACCAAAACCATCGGAAAACCTTCAATTCTTTGGGTTGGAAAAACAAAAATATCTGGTTTTAGATTCTTAACAAATTCTTTGTAAGGAACCTTCCCGTGAAATACAACTTTATCCGACACTCCTATCTTTTTAGAAATTCTTTTTGCATTCTCAAGATCTGGTCCTTCCCCAACAACATGCAAAACACAATTATTTTTAATATCAGAAATTATTTTCAAAATAGTAAATATACCCTTTGACTTCTCTACCCTACCTAAAAACAAAAGCTTAACCTTTCCATCAGTTGACTTCTCCAGCAAATCAAAGTCCTTTGGGTCAACTCCGTTGGGCGCCACTTCTATCTTTTTGTCATCCGCAAAACACTCATTAATCAGTGCAGTCTTAACATAACTTGATACAGCGATAACTTTATCCGAATGCAACACGTACCTTCTTTGCCTTCCGAAGAATTGTCTTAGAAAATACTGAGTATTCCTAGCGAACCAATAGAAGTCTTTGAGACTTTTAATATTTTTTAGAAATGTAATGTATTCAGAAGCAGCGGATCCGTGGGCAACAGAAACAACCTTAACTCCCAGCTTTTTCTTATTTTCTATTATGCTTTCCGCAGAAGCACTCTGGCCCAAGACTAAATCAAACGAATCTGCTTTATGAATTTCCTGAAATTTTTCTAAAGATTTTTTAAACCAGCTGTTTTTGTTAAGTCTCGCAAACAGATACTTTTTGTATTCCGATGTTATAAAAACATATTTAACTAAGTTTTCGCTTTTCTCATCGATATCAAGTTCTTTTTTCGGGGAAAATACTGTAATGCGGTGGCCTCTTTTTGCTAATTCCTCACATAAAGATCTGCTCTGGGTTTCCAAACCCCCAGATCCCTTATGAAAGGTAGTTGATTTAATAAATACTGCAATATTCATTGTCTAATTAATTCCTCCAGTTTTACAATATTTACGCTAGAATCAAAACCGCTGATTACCCTGTCATATGCGTTTTTACAAAGATTGGATGCGAAGCTTTTATCAGTTAAAAGTATCTCGACCGCATTGGCGATAGCATTTGGATGCCGTTGTGGAACTACTAACCCTGTTTCTCCATCAGAAATAAGCTCACAGGTGCTCCCGGCATCTGTTGCAACAATTGGAAGACTTAAAGCTCCGGCTTCCAACAAAACATTTGCGATCCCGTCAACATCTCCTTCGTCAGTTTGAATACTTGAAAAAACAAAAACATCGGAAACTTTCATAAGTCCCAAAGTCTCGCTGTTTGACAAACCTTTGTTTTCCCCCAGAATTTTAACTTGATCTTCCAAATCCAAATCTAAAATCTGTCTCCTAAGAGGCTGATATAAAGGTCCAAAACCGACAATGTAGCAAACAAAATCTAAACCCCTGTCTTTTAATAGTTTCGCGGCTTTGATAAGGTAATTAAACCCTTTTTTCTCGGTAAGTCTTCCCACAGAAAGTATTAGATACTTATCCGGCCTTTTGATACCGCCCAAAGCCTCCCTCATCACCCTTCCCGAATCAACCCCGTGATAATTTAAATAAACATTCCCGGGATTATTGCCGCCAAGAAGATTTAAAAGAAAATAGTAGGCGCTTTTGCTACAAACTGTAATAAATTTTGCCTCACTTGCCTTTTTTTCAACATATTCATAAGTTACAGTTACATCTCTTGCATGCGCAGAGATCGCAAAAGGAACCCCCAATATTTCGGAGGATACCATCGCTATCGTTGAGGGCTCTGACAAAAAGTGTGAAAGGATTAGATCTGGCTTTTGGGGTGCAAATTTCAAAGAGTAACCGATAGATTTTAGTATTAAAAACAACCTATTATGAGAACCGGGTTTCAAATCCCCATAAATCTTTGAAATCTTATCGAAATGAGAAAAAGTGTATTTTAGTATTCCAAATATATCGGTAAATCCCAATCTTTGATATAAAACCTTCGTTCTTAAGTTTTCAGACAGATGCCCCGTACCCTTTTTTAGCGAAAAGACAACAAGGTCAACCCTACCTCTTTCAACTAATTTGGAAAGCTCTCTTTCAATAAAAGTTTCGGTCAAAACCGGAAATTCCGGAATAAAAACCAAAACTTTTTTATTAGTTTCCATTCCTTAATATTACACCAGGAGTCCCCGCGGGTCTTCTATCCAAAAGCTCCGTGCCGCTTGTTTTCTTCCCTACTGTGAAGTATGTAAACCCGGCGCTTTCTACCTTTTTTCTATCCAGCAGTATTCTCCCATCAAATATCACCTGGTTTTTGAGAGACATTCTCACTTTATCAAGATCCAAAGTTGAAAACTCCTGCCACTCGGTCAAGATTATTAAAGCATCAGTCCCTTCGATTGCCTCATACTTATCTAAACAGTACTTAATACTCACCTCTCCCAAAACTTTCTTTGCGTTATACATAGCTTGCGGATCAAATACTTTCTGGTAGGCTCCTAAACCTCTTAACATTTTCACTATTTCTACCCCAACTGAATCTCTAATATCATCGGTGTTGTTTTTGAAAGCAAGCCCCAAAACTCCGAAAGTTTTCCCGGATAAAGCTCCGTCAAAATATCTAACTATCTTGTTAACAAAGTGTTCTTTTTGACTTTCGTTAACCTCCATAACACCCCGTAGAAGTTTAAAGTCATACGCTTGATCAGACGAAGTCTTGTACAAAGCGGCAACATCTTTAGGAAAACAACTTCCGCCGTAGCCTATACCGGCGTTTAGGAATTTCGGACCAATTCTGCTATCAAGTCCCATTCCTTTGGCTACAACAGTAATATCGGCTCCAGATTTTTCACAAATCTGAGCCATTTCGTTAATAAAAGATATCTTTGAAGCGAGAAATGCGTTTGAAGCATACTTGATCATCTCAGAGGACCTAAAATCGCACTCAACAATAGGCTTACCTAACTGTTCATAAAGCCCTCTCATTATTCCCAAGGCTTTTTCTGAGTCTGAACCAACAACAGTCCTGTCTGGATTTTGCATATCCTCAACCGAGTGACCTTCTCTTAAAAATTCGGGGTTGGAGACCACATCAAACTCGACTGTCAATTTCATATTCTCTCTAATTACCCTTTTGACCTTCTCGTTTGTGCCCACAGGGACCGTACTTTTAAGTACAATTACCTTGTATTGGGAGAGATTTTCCCCAATTTGTTTAGCAACCTCCCAAACTGCCGAAAGATCTGCATCTCCTGTTTCACTTTGGGGAGTTCCCACACAAATAAAAACTGCCTCGGCTTCTTTCATTCCATCAACCAGAGATGTGGTGAAAGACAATCTGTTTGCGGAAATATTTTTCACTACAATATCTGAAAGCCCCAGTTCATAAATTGGCATTTCGCCTTTTTTTATTCGCTCAATTTTTTCGGCATCTATATCAACGCCAACAACTTGATTGCCCCAATCAGAAAAAATGGCAGCGCCTACCAAACCAACGTAACCTGTACCTATCACACATAGTTTCATAATTTAAATATAATGCCCCAAATTTTTACTTAGAATTCCTATCGGAGCGTTTAGCAGTTTTATACTTCCCCCTTAAATCGTTAAGTCTGACTTTAAAAACATCCCGTGCCATTTTGATTGAGGATGTTATCGCGTTAAACTTCTTGGTCTTAACATATGTCCATGTCACAGGAACCTGTTTGATAGTATACCCCATTTTTCTGGCTAAAAACAAAACCTCAACATCCCAAGCTCCAAAAAATGTTGACTTCAATTCTTTTTTATCGCCACCATATATAAGAAGTTTTCCAAAGATATCTTTTGCGGTCTTTTTCTTAAACAGCTTAAATCCACACTGACTGTCATTTATCCCCGGAAGAGCAATTAACTGAACCCAGTAATTAAAAACCCTTCCCATAAGATGCCTGTACAAAGGCTCCCCTATCCTTCTGGCGCCAACACCTTCTCTTGAACCTATTACCAAATCAAAATCCTGATCCTTCATCCAGACAAATAACTTTTTTAGCTCCTCAATGGATGCAGATAAATCGGCATCTGCCATATAGATGTACTCTCCAACCGCTTCCATCATCCCGGTCCAAACAGCAAATGGCTTTCCTTTGTGAGGATTTTTGTAAAGTTTAATTTCGGGGTTTTCCTTTTTATATTCCTCAACTTTTTGTACCGTACTGTCACTGCTTCCGTCATCTATAACCAAAACCTCAAAAGAACTGCTAAAACCTCGCATAAAATTCATAATCTGAGTTAAAGATACGGTTATTTTGTCTTCCTCGTTGTATGCAGGAATTACTAGTGAAAATTCAATCATTTTTTCCTCCATATAATCTTACTATAAACCAGAAAATTCCAGACAAGACCGACCACAATTCCGATGAAAAATGCGATGTTAAAAACGATAAATGAGTTTCCAAATTTATTTACGCAAAACCCAACAAGGTATGATCTAAAGATAATTGGGACGTACGAAGATACACAGTAAACAATAAAATACAAAAACTTAGATCCAATACCTTTTATTTTGAGCTCGTTGAAAGACCAAAAATTATTAAGTAGAAAAGTTACCATCATGGCGATAAATCCCGACACCAGCGGCGCGTTTTTTGAACTTAGGATTGTAATCCTAAAAATATTGGCAAGACCGGCATCTGTTATCAAACCAATAAATCCCACGGCACAAAATTTTAAGAATTTCTGCACGTCTTTATCTTTTAATCGGAGCATTAAAACAACTTTTAAAGAATCAAAAAGGTTGTTTTTTTCCATCTTGGAGCTTCCCTCATCTCTCAAACCAAACTGAATAGGGATCTCTTTTATCTTGGCACCGGCTTTATGCATTTTGTACAAAAGATCCATCTTGTAGGCAAAACCTTTGGAAAGAATGTTGTTCAAATCTATGGTATCGACAAAACCTTTTACTCTGGAAGCCTTATACCCGGTTGTAAAGTCATTTACTCCTTTTACTCCTAAAATGATCTTTGAAGTAAGATTACCGCCCTTACTAAAAAGCCTTCTTTTAAATCCCCACTGCTTCGGTATGCCTCCGCCCTTACAAAATCTCGAACCAATGACATAATCATAGCCGCTATCAATTTCCGCAACTAATCTTACGATGTCCTTAGGATCGTGTTGAAAATCAGCATCCATTTCTATCAAAACATCGGCTCCAAGTTCCTTCATGGCATACTTAAAACCATGCGTATAAGCTACCCCCAAACCATTTTTTTCTTTTCTCACTAAAAGATGGACAAAGTTAAATTGTTTGGATTTTTCCTCGACTATTTTAGCTGTCCCGTCGGGAGAACTATCATCAACCACCAAAACATGGAAGTTGTGCTGCGACATTTTCTTAAACTCTTCCCCCACAACATCTATCAAACGACCGATATTCTTAGCTTCGTTGTAAGTAGGTATAACAATTACAATCTTCATAATTTAAAAACCTAAGACAGTGTACAAAAGTAGAAAGACCAAAGACCCAAAAAGAACATATTCAAAAAATATGCTTTTAGTGAGCCTATCTCTCAAAACATGGTGAATTATACCCCAAAGGATATAAAAAACAGAACCCAACGCTGAAATTGTCACTAAAGAGTTTTTGTCAAACCTGAAGATAAAAAATAGCAAAAGAAAAACAAATATGGCAACAAAAAGTATCAAATATTCAACAGCGTGTTCTTTAATGTTTCTCATTTAAATAATTACCCCCGGGCGTAAAACAAACCAAACACTTACTATAACAACTAAAAGAATAGCAAGGTGTGCAAATGTCTGCCCATTAAATTTATTTATACCTTTTTTCTTCGAGTACCAAAGATCAACCGCAAGAAGCGAGCTTACAAATCCTCCAAAAATAAGGCTTAGACTTTTAGTTGCAGCCGTCACATCTATTTTAGGTTTAGTTTGAGCCGTAGGTACAGCTGACACCTCTTTTTCCACTGTTTTTTCTAGTACGGAAGTTATGCCTTTTATCGGCTTAATGGTGGAACTGCTGTTTTCCCGCTCTAGTATGGTACTCTCGTCACTAACACTGGCAAGCATTGAAGGTTCTCTGGGTCTTCCAAACACTTGAACAACAATTGTGGTTTCGTAACCGTTTAAAACTCCGTTTACAACTGCAAAACCAACCTCATCATAATTCGCACTTAAAAGGTTGCTTTTATGAGATGGGGAATTGTACCAGGCTTGAACCACTTCTTTTGAGTTTGAAAAGTTCTTTGCTAAGTTCTCACCAGCGTAAATATAATCATATTTCTGACCAAGTATAAAATCCCAGGGCTCTGCCCCATCCGGGGCAACATGCGCCCAATAACCCTTTTCAAACATATCTTTGGCCTTTTGCTGCGCTGCCTCAGTTAGTTTCGGGTTTAATATCAGATTAGATACACCCGCCTCGCTCCTTCTACTGTTCGAGTAGTCCAAAAGGTCCTTGATTGTTATATTGGAAGCGTAGCCCAAAACCCCCGGAAAGAACTTAGGGGTTATTCTTATTGTTGCGGTAGCAATAATTATCATCAGGCAGTACACAACTACCGCTTTGTTTGAAATAAGGTTAGCTCTTTTCTTGTTTTCAGGATGTGGTAAAAAATTATACACAAACTGGAATTTCTCAATTGCTTTTGGGTTTTTTCTCCAATACTTTACTACATTTGGATTACCTTTTTGCTTGTTTCTTATAAAACTAAGTGACATTAGAAAAATTATAGCATCAATAAATATATGGGAGTACTTTAAAAAGCTTGGTTACAAACCCAAAGCCTTAAGAACTAGATCAAAAACTTGATTGGGTGTCCCTTCAGCGTTAATTTCTAAAAGCTTTCCGTTTTTCTTGTAAAAATCTATGGTGTCTTTGGTTTCGTTATAAAAAATTCCAAGTCTTTTTTTTGTCGTTTCCTCACTCTCGTCTTCTCTTTTAGTTACTTTTCCACCGCAAACGTCGCACACCCCCTCTTTTTTGGGGGGTATGTATTCTATATTAAAAACTGCCCCGCACTTTTCACATGTTCTTCTTGAAGCAATTCTTCTTAAAGCAGTTTCCGGTGATATTTCTAAAAGAATAACCTTATCAAACCCCGGGTCAAGATAGTCTAAATCCTCTTTCTTCCTTCCCCAACCATCAAGAATAAAACCACCGCTTGATGGTTCTTTGGAAATCTCTTCTTTTAAAAGCTGCGCTATAATACTTTGTGGAACCAGATCTCCCCTCTCCATAATCTCATCTATTTTTTCCTTTAGGGGGTTGTCTTTAGGGATGGCTCTTAACAATTCTCCAACCGATATTAGAGGGATATCTAACCTTCCGCTAAGTTTTTCTCCTACTGTACCCTTTCCGCTGGCAGGAGGACCAATCAATAATATTTTCATAAATCCGGCAACCCTAAATCTTTAAGCTGGCCTCTCATTTGTTTCTCAACTTTTTTATCTACTTCTCCAAAAACATCATTTATCAATTCTCTAAGGTCTTTTTTATCCTCGCCATCAATTTCTAGTTTCTGAATCTTTTTGTCACCCCTAACCACAATTCTGACATTCCCCTTCTCCTTCGTCGCGAATATTTCTTCCATTTGTTTCTTAATTCTGCTTTGAGTCTGCTTTAATCTGTTTAATTCTTTTATTTTGTCAAACATATATAAAGGATATATTAACCCAAGAACTTTTCATAGCTTCTAGATACCATTAAAGATTCCGCTTTTCTCACTGTTTCCAAAACTACGGATACCGCAATAAGCAAGCTCGTTCCACCTATACTCAAAGTCTTCATTCCAAGAAAGGTTTGCAAAAAGAAAGGAAGGATTGCAATAAACCCTAAAAATATTGATCCTGCGAGTGTCGTCCTTGTAACTATCTTTTTTAAATATTCCTTAGTTGAAGCACCAGGCCTAACTCCCGGAACAAATCCCCCTCGTTTTTTAATATCGTCTGCTACTTTTTCCGGGTTGAATTGTATAAATGTATAAAAAAACGTGAACGCTATTACCAACATAAAATATAAAAGGTTATATAAAACTGCATTTGAATGAAAATAGTTCGTTAAAAAAGCTCCTATCACTCTAAGATGAGCGTTGTCTGATGCCATGAAAGGACTACCTACCATCCCCGGTAGTGAAACGATAGAAACTGCAAATATAATTGGGATTACTCCTGCCTGGTTGATCTTTATTGGAAGGTAGTTTGTTACCTTTTGAGATCTCTCCCCGCGCCTGCCATACTCCAAAACAACATTTCTAGTCCCCTCATCAATCAATACAACACCCATTATTACTAATATAGACAAAACGGCAAACAGTACAGTATTGTGCCAATTGGACGAAAAAATTCCCGCTGCGGCAACCAATACTGATGATGGAAGGCTGCTTATTATAGAGACGAAGATTAGAAGTGACACCCCATTTCCCACCCCATGTTCCGTAACTAGATCTCCAAGCCAAACAAGAAACAACGATCCTGCCATAAAAGTTAAAAGTAGCACTACCAAGTCAAGAGGAGCTAGAGTATTTATTATCCCTTGTTTACTCAATAAAAAGTAAATTCCGTAGGATTGAATCAAAGCCATGGGGACAGTAAGAAATTTTGTGTACATGTTAATTCTTTCCTGGCCGGACTCACCCTCTTTTCGCATCTCCTCTAGAGATGGAATCAT
>CAZLHE010000016.1:0-10056 GCA_964559585.1 uncultured Candidatus Saccharibacteria bacterium | reverse complement strand
CTTACCTAAAGAGATGTATTGGGTAGGAGGTTCCAGAACAAACGAGTTTTGGGACGATTTTGAACCGGGCGATTCAAAAACCTTTACTGTAAAGGCTAAAGTTTACGCTTGGGAGTATGACAGAGACTATGCATTCGAAAAGTGTGTAGTTAACAAAGCTGAATTAAGATGGAAGGATAATTTTGAAGGTTCAGATACAGCTACCGTTTGTTACGGTAATATGACTCCTTCAGAGCTTCCAAAAACTGGTGCTGAGACAACCTTAGCCTTATCTGGTTTAGGTATGTTGGTAGCCGGTCTTATAGTCAGAAAGAAATTTAACAAGTAACGTTAAGGCCCCTTGTTTTAGGCAGGGGGCAGAATGGTTGGGTTTGGCTTGTACTTACGCGACCATTCTGTCTTTTGCCTAAACGCCTGCCAATCTTGCCCCGAAAACTTACTATGATTGCTTCATTCCAAACATTAAATTTAAAGAAAATATTGATGCTGCTTCTGATCCCGCTGATTGTATTTTTTTTATTCTCTTCCAAAGATTTAGCGAACCTGCTTATAAAAAAGGAGGAAGTTGTTCTTGCAGCGGGGGATAAAGTGTCGGTATTTCAGTCCGCCTTGCGTCCCATTTACGGAACTCCCGAAAGAATTATTATTGACTCTCTTGATTTGAGAATTGACATCATTTCTGTTGGAGTTGACCCAAATGGTTATCTCGAAACCCCAAAGGATTGGGGTGTTGCCGGGTGGTACAAAAATAGTGCCAGGCCATCAGAAAGCGGAAATATGTTAATTGACGGCCACTATGATAATAGCTACGGAAACCCCGCGGCCTTTTGGAAGTTGAAAAATCTGAAGCCGGGTGATAAAGTATCGATACTTGATAGCTATGGGAGGTCTTATGACTATACTGTGGTCAATTCCTATTACGTTTATATAAACGATCCGGCAAGACTTAAGGTTCTTGAAAGTTCAGGAAATATTCCTGCTTTAACCTTAATAACCTGTGGGGGTGTTTGGAACGCAGCTAAACAAACTTACAATGAGAGGTTGGTAGTTAGTGCAGAGCTTGTCTTGGAAAAATAATGGACGAGACCTGAAGTTGGGAGGTAGCTCGGGGCAGTGGCTATCTCCCATCTTGAGGTGAAACACTTGATTATGTTTGCGTTTTGGTTTACCATTTTCATGTAATTGGAACTTCAGTAAAGTGCTTTCCAGTTAGAAATTTTCCAAATATGCAAAAATCATTTCACGTTTTAACGTATAAACTTTTAGCGTAAATTGTTGCGCAGGTAAAAACTATGCCTATTAAAAGACAAAGGACAGATACAAAGAAAAGAAATTTGGAGGATGAGCAGACAGCTTCAACTCCCGCTATAAAGCCCGCAGAACCAATGGGGGATATTTCACCAGTGTCTTCAGACACTGCGGATTCCGCAGGTTCGGAAGGAAAAACAGGGTATGGGTATGCAAGCTATGGAA
Source organism: uncultured Candidatus Saccharibacteria bacterium (assembly GCA_964559585.1). Lineage (GTDB taxonomy): Bacteria > Patescibacteriota > WWE3 > UBA101185 > UBA10185 > JAAZNV01. The sequence goes on along the minus strand of CAZLHE010000016.1, from coordinate 8,583 downwards.
ACGGCTCAAGTTATTCAGGAGACACCATTAAAATCAGTGGGATGCTTGAGGTACTAGAAGATTACGGTGTTATTAGACAAAATGAAAAAATAGACTCAGATCTTCCTAAAGATGTTTACATTTCTCATTCCCAGATAAAAAGATTTAACCTAAGAATGGGGGATTTGATCACGGGTTTTGCCAGACCTCCTAAAGAAAATGAGAGATACTTGTCACTGCTTCGAATAGAAAGCGTTGGAGGAATGAACCCAGAGAACGCTAGAAAAAGACCTTTGTTTAATCAATTAACCCCAATTTTCCCAGAAGAGTGGCTAAAACTTGAAACTAAACAGGATATTACGTCAACTAGACTCATTGATTTAATTTCCCCTATTGGTAAAGGTCAAAGAGCAATGATTGTTGCTCCTCCCAAGGCCGGCAAGACATTCTTACTGCTAGATATTGCCAACGGTATAACCACAAACTACCCGGATATCATTCTACTTGTTGCTCTGATAGGTGAAAGGCCCGAGGAGGTCACGCACTTTAGCAGAAGTGTAAAGGGTGAGGTTTACGCCAGTAACTTTGATGAAAAGGCAGAAGAGCAGACAAGAATATCAGAACTATGTCTTGAAAGAGCCAAAAGACTTGCAGAAATGGGTAAAGACGTTGTTATCTTAATGGACTCAATTACAAGACTTGCCAGAGCCTACAACATGGTTGCTCCTCCGTCAGGCAGAACTCTAACCGGAGGTTTTGACCCCGCGGCTTTGTATCCTGCAAAACACTTTTTTGGAGCTGCTAGAAACCTTGAAAACAGCGGTAGTTTAACCATTGTCGCAACAGCTCTGGTTGATACAGGTTCAAGAATGGACGATGTCATCTTCGAAGAGTTTAAAGGTACGGGAAATATGGAGCTAAGGCTCGATAGATCTTTGTCGGAAAGAAGAATATTCCCGGCAATAGACATTAAATCCAGCGGTACAAGACACGAGGAAAGCTTGTTTGATAAAGATGTGCTTGAACAGGTGTATAGACTAAGAAGAATGGTGGACCTTTTGGATGACAGGGACGCAACTCCTTTAGTCATAGAACAGCTCAAAAAGGCAAAGAGCAATAAAGAGTTTTTAGAGAATCTAAACAAGGGCGGTTCTAACTAAGACGGCTTAAAGCTTTAGGCTCGTTTGCTAACATTTTCTATTGTTGATAGAATTTTACCTCTGCCGGCAGTTAGGGGATAATATTATTCAACATGTCCTTTACTATAAAACGCCCCTCGTCTAAGAGGTTTTTCCAGCTGAGTTTCGAGGGTTTTAGGCCTGCGGGGCAAAATAAATTTGAACAGTTTCTTAACTTGTGGTCGGACTTTTTCCGGTCTTTGGTATCATACGTGTTCAGAAGAATCTGGTCTCTTATCTTCCTAATTATTAAACTCATTGTTTTTCTGACAACCTTACCTTCAGAACTAAAATCCTTTCTTACAAAAAAACTTATATGGTCCAGAGGAAAATTAGGTAGGCCAATTGCAGTTTGGATTGTTATGGGATTTTCATTTTTTGTTTTTATGTTTGGGGAGTTTTTTTCAAGTTCTACCTTGGTTGTTAACCAGTCTGTCAGCGCAGATTACCTTAAAAACACTGCCGACATTATTCCTAAAAAAGAACTCGCTCTCACTACAATTCCGGAGGAAAGGAAGCGGGATAAACCTTCGAAATATATAATTGAGCCGGGAGATTCACTTTATACAATTGGAAACAAATTCAAAGTATCCATAGACGCTATCAAATACATGAATGGACTTACGGACAATTCTGTTTTGAGTATTGGTCAGGAAATTACAATTCCTCCTATTGCCGGTTTAGTTCATAAAGTGGAAAGCGGAGACACACTTGGTTCTATAGCTTTAAAGTATGATGTAGCCCCCCAAGCTATAGCCGATTTTAACTACATATTAGATACATCAAGACTTGCCGTTGGTACGGAACTTGTTATTCCGGGAGGAAAGATTCCTGAAGCTCCGCCGCCATTTGTATATATTCCGCCATCTTCATTTGGAGCTTCGGGTCAGGCAACTCCTAACAAGAATTTCTGTGTGTGGCCAACAACGGTTAGACTTATTTCGCAGTACTATACTTGGTACCACAATGGTGTGGATATAGCCACACCTACTCGGACCACAATGCCTCCGCTTTTGGCATGTAGTAATGGCAAGGTTGTAAGAGCTGGCTGGGACCCGTTTGGTCTTGGGCTTAATGTAAGAATAGATCATGGAAATGGTTACGAAACGATATATGGACACATGAGTAGGATTGATGTCAGCTATGGTGAGAAGGTCGGAAGGGGCGATCAGATCGGTCTTATGGGAAGCACCGGTAGATCTTCTGGCCCCCATGTTCACTTTATGGTGAGGTACAACGGAGTGCCTCAAAATCCGCTCAACTTCACACGATAACAGTGTTTGTCATAGTATTTTGATGAGGCTTTACGGATTTATGTGGTAGAGTGTAGACTTAAGCTGGTTTAGCTTGGAATTTATATGGTTGATACAGCAAAAATAAAAGTTAAGGCAGGAAATGGAGGGGACGGAAAAGTCTCTTTTTATACTGCGCGTGGAATTACAAAGGGAGGCCCCGATGGAGGCGATGGGGGAAATGGGGGGAGTGTTTATTTTGTTGCGGACAATAATCTGAACACTTTAATGGATTTTCGGTCTAAGGAATTATACGAAGCTCAAAGCGGCGAAGATGGGGGGAAGAAGAACATGACCGGTGCTTCCGGAGAAGATTTATATATAAAAATTCCGGTTGGAACCTTGGTTTATGAGATTGAAGAAAACGGAAGGGAATCTTTGGTAGGGGATATGATTGAACCGGGCCAGAAACTTATGATCGCACAAGGCGGGATCGGAGGAAAGGGGAATTTTAAGTTTAGAGGGTCAACAAACCAAACTCCTATGCAGTATGTTCCCGGTACTTTAGGCGAGGAAAAGGAGATTAGACTTGAGATTAAACTCATTGCAGATGTGGGCTTTGTAGGAGCTCCGAATGCAGGCAAAAGCACTCTTTTAAATAGGCTTACAAACGCCAATGCTAAGGTTGCAAATTATCCGTTTACAACACTTACTCCAAACCTTGGGATTTGTAAACTCAAAAACGGTCAGAGCATCGTTTTAGCTGATATCCCCGGATTAATAGAGGGGGCTTCTCAAGGAAAAGGGCTTGGGGACGATTTTTTAAGACATATAGAAAGAACTAGACTTTTGGTCCACATAATTGACCCGCTTGATGGTAGTGCCAATAACTACGTTGAGAATGCTGTAACTGGTTATGAAATGATAAGAAAGGAGCTTAAAGAGTACGGTCATGGTTTGGAGGATAAGGATGGTGTTATTGTAATAAATAAAATGGATGTGACCGAGGTGAAAGAATCATTTCAAGAGATTTCTAATAAAATAAAAGAGCTTGGAGTTGAGGTATTGGGAATATCCGCAGCCTCAGGAGAGGGGATGGAGGGTTTTTTGCAAAAGATATCAGAAAAACTTAATAGGATTCCAAAGACAGTCTCTTTTGAAGTTCATAAAGTAGTAAAGAAATACACAATCGACAATCTTCCGAATAAGAGGGTGGTTTTTAATAAAGATCGGGTTAAGACAGTGGAAAAACGTCTTTAGAGGTTTTGGTATAATACCAAACTTAGGGGCCGTTAGCGCAGTTGGTAGCGCGCTTCCATGGCATGGAAGAGGTCACCGGTTCGATCCCGGTACGGTCCACCATCCGATTTTTCCCTAACACGTGGCCTTAACTTAATTCACCTAATCTGCAATAATAATATTATGCGTAATGAAGGTGAAATCTCTTTTGATCCAACAGCAATTTACAATCCGGTATATGAGGAAAAGCTGGAAGAAGAAAGAAAAGAAAAGGAAAGAGTTTCCGGCCAACTTTGGGAAAAGGATGGGACCAGGTTAGTCTCAGAGAAAAAAGATCAATTATTAAGAATTACAAAAGCCTCACATGATCAGCTTGAAGAGGATTTGTCCGGTATGATAAGTAAGGGCGAAAGGGAAGAAATGGTTCTAAGTACCGAAAGACATAACCAACTGTTTTCGGAAGCCTGTTTTCAGGTTACGCGATTATGCCGAAGATATCTGGGTGAAAATGACATCAGAAAAATATTTCCAGGAATTGATATTTATAATTTAAAAGAATACGATTTTTCAAGTGCTCTGGTAAAAGTGTTTGTGCTGAGCCCAAAGGACTACGAGCTTTTCGAGGATGCTTATGGAATAAAGGATGAAGAGGGAAGGCACAATCCAGCTCCAGCGCAGATTTTTACTAGTTCCTGGAGAATGAGTAGAAAAACAAGTGAAGAGGGGTTGGTAGATGTTGAGAAAGGTAAATCGCTTAATTCTTTAGTAGTGTTAAGAGAGATCCAGGATACAGGAGTTGACTTTAATTCTTTTGATAAAGAAAATGTTGAAAATCTGAAAGCTCTTGAGTCGGATTTAAGCGAGGCAATGAGGCACGAACTTCTCCACACTCTTAAAGTTGGTGTAGGATTTCCGCCTAGAATTACTGAGGGGATAGTCCATTCTTACGCCCGCATAACTAAAGATAAAGATGAGCCCTCTCGTAAGAACACTTCCTATATTTCAGAAGCAAAGATAATTCTAGGACTTGTTTCATTGAGTCAGCAAGAAGGTTTAGATGAGGATCTTGCAGATAGAGTGTTTTTTGGTACGGCAAGTAAGGAAGAGGATTTAACATTTATTAAAATGGTCAGGGAAAACTTAGGAGAAGACTTTGCAGATAAATTTTTTATTAAGGGATTTATCGATAAAGAGGATACACAAAAAGCTGCACATCTAGTCTGGGATCTTGTTAAATAACAATTGATCTGGTTCCAACATGGTCCCAAATGGTCCACCAATTAATTTTTATTGACACCAATAAAACAAAAGACCTGTTGTTGCTATCTAGCAGGTCTTTTAACCGTATTTATTATTGATTGTTTTTTTTACGATTACTTATTAGTTTTCATCGGCATTGTTCGCACTGTTTCTTGCTACAATGGCCAACGATAAGCCCATAAAGCTAAATCCAACTAAAACTGTGGCCAAAAGGCTACTTAAGAACGAGCTGGCAAACACCATCCACAGAGCGCATACCGCAAAAGCTATTATGGGACTAATTCCCAGTTTAAGCACGGTTTCTCTTGACACCAGCGATGATATTGAGCGTTCCCCATACTTATAAACCACAATTTCAGTTATCAGAAGAAAAGCAAATGCCCCGGCCAATATCCCGGATACGCTAGCTGTGTATGGGTACAACAGCGACGCAACCAAGGCTAATACGCAGTAACCTAGAATCTTAAGCGCTGTTTTCATTTCACATCTCCTTCTATCTTGGTTTTCGTCGATTATACCATAGTGAAATAGTTCGAGGTTCTGTCTGTTCCGTTTTGTCTAACGAATAAGTTCCTAACGCGGTCCCAAATGGTCTACCAAAGATAATCAGAAAGCCGCGCTTGAAAGCGCGGCTTTTTCGATTTATCTACAATCTAATACCTAAGTTATTGCTGGGGAATAACTTGTGGGTTTAGGTTTTGCGTTTGAGTTTCCCCAGGATTAACAAGAGGTTCCTGTGGTGTTCCAGCTCCAACTCCAGATAACTGTTCAACGGTTGGTTTAGCAGCTTCTTCTGTTGCGGGCGGGGTTGGTAACTGAGCTATTATACTGTCTACAACTTTTGCGTCCTCAGAATCAACCGGTAGCAATAGCTTAGTTATATCGAGTTCTCTCTTTGCCAAATCGTACTCTTTAAGTTCGATGAGTGCCAGCGCGAAGTTGAAGTGGGCGTTAGCGTAGTCACTCTTTAGAGAGGTTGCCTGTCTAAACTGGTTTGCCGCAGAAAGGTAATCTTTATTTGCAAAGTATATTCCTCCCAGGTCAACTCTGAACCTTGCATTCGTGGGATCAAGTTGTATGGCAGTGTTGTAAGAGCCTATTGCCCAATCTGAAGCATTTTGAGCAAGGCCCATAATACTTTTGTATATGATTGCTCTTATTTCCCAGTTATCCACGTTTAGGGGGTTTATAGTTTCTGTTGCTAGTCTTATGTTGCTTATCGCCTGCGAAACAAGTGTCTGAATGTTTTGCTTATCTGCATCTGTAAGGTCTTTCTTAGCGGCAAGAGCATTGGCTATAGCTAGATTCGTTTGGGCAAAATAGTCGTAGTAGACATCTCTTTTTGGATTGGACCTGATAGCCAAACCTTGGAAATAGTAGGCATCAGCGCTGTTGTTATTTGATATAGCAACAAGAGATCTTCTCATGTAATACTCACCGGCATAATTTCTGAAGCTTAAATATCCAAGAAATCCGGCGAGAAGAAACGCAGGAATACTCATTACATATTTGATGTATTGATTGCTGGTAGCCGTCTTGTCATCTGCAATGATTGATGTTAGTGTTGGATATTCAATTTCAAACGACTTGGTGTATTTTGAGTCTCCATCAAAGGAGTTAACTCCTACCATTAATCCTATTGCAAAAAACAGTAGGAAAGTTGTCAGGACGCTTGCGTATGTGAATAGGAACGAGACCAAAATTGCCATTGTTATTGACGATGCGATTATCGAAAATCCGTTTTCATCTTTTACCTCCTTTGACGTAACGAAGGTAAATTTTACTGTTTTCACAACAAAGAGAGCTACCGCAAGCACACCTACAATTCCGATTGTTCCTAATATATTGAACAACTCGTTATAGGGTTTATCGAATTTTCTATCCCACAATTCTGTAGCGTTAAGTGATAAGGGTTTATATCTTGTGAAGTTCAGATCAAATGTTGAAGGACCGGTTGCTAGCATTGGATAGTCTTGAATTGTTGATGTGGCGATAAACCAACTTTCTTTAGCAGGAAGCATGTACTCGGTTATATAGGTTTTATCGAGTATAAGTCCTTTTGTTCGGGGAATAAGTATGGCAGCTACCATCGGGAGTGTTATGACCAAAAAACCAATGAGTACTATCTTTTCGCTGAAAAGCTTACTTTTATCAGCAAAAAAGATTATAGAAAGGACTCCGGTAATTAGCATTGCCCATCCAAGAAGACTTCCGGTTATTGCTATAAAGAAAAAGTTTATTGCTACAGAAGCTGCTAGAGCAATTCTTAAAGGTTTTGACCTTGAGTAAATGGCCAACCCCAAAGAGATAGTGATTGCCAAAACCGCCAGCATGATAGCGTCTTTAATAGACCCCGTGAAAGAGAAATTTTGGATTCTGAATAAAGATAGGCTACTAAGATATATTTTGTAGTAGCTTAATGTTGATGCCATTGAGGAAATTGTTGACGAGACTACCAAAGCCAGTAAAGAATATTTAATTATCTTTGAGCTTTTAAGAGCTGGAGTAGTAAGGTAATAATAGGCCCCTATGACCAAAAAAGCCACTAAGCCTAACCACCTTCCTTGTGTACCCCAAATACTGTTTGTTTTGCTTACGGAAAAGACAGTTGAAAGTACCACCACCCCGACGAGTATAAGAAGTGGCGTGTCTATCATAGACTCTATGATTTCTATCTTTTTGCCGGTAATTGTTTTAAGAGCCCAAATAAGTATAAGGAGTATTACAACTACGGTTATCAAAGCAAATTTATTAAAGGAGAAAAACTCCGTAGATGTAGGGAGAAAGAAAATTGGTACCAAAAAGGCCATTAAGACAGGAACTATATTAGATACCTTTTCAAGTATCCTTGATTTATTAAATGGTTTCATACTTCAAGTGTATGACCATTATTAGAAAGTTGTCAATAGGCAATTCTCGTCAAGGGAATTAGGCCTGAAAAGGTTATTGTGTCAGCCACCAATTGAACTCGACACTATCTGAGACCGGCGCGTCTAGTTCTAGAACAAAACCATCACCTTGTTTGATCTGAGATACCCAAAACTTATTTGCGGGAGAGTAATTCTGGGTAAATGTAACATATACCTTTGAAGTAATGGTTATATCTGGTGTCATAACAAAAATCTTATTTTGGTTTTGGGGTACAAAAGATGTGCCACTTTGGACTATTTGTATGTTCTGTCGGGTTTGGTCGGTTGTATAAATTACGTTTTTGGATTTGCCGAGCCTAAGAATTCCTAGTTCGTTGGCGAGAATTAAAACAACTATCGTTAAAATAGAGTAAAGGACTAACTGCTTTCGAACGTCGGGTGATTTTATTGCGCTTACGATTCCCTGAACACTGTTTTTTGTTTCTAATTTTTCGGAAATTTCGTTGTTTGAGTACCCTTTGTTTTTAAGATCCTCTATTAATAAAAGTCTATCTATTGACCAAGCAGGGTAGTGGCCTTTTATACTGCCTTTTTTATCTATTCTTCTAATCATGTGGGGAAGCCACCCGATTTTTGTATAGTATCTAAGTCTGTTGTATGGATCTCCTGCTCCAAAGTCCAATCCCCTGGTTTTAGCCGTTTTTATTATTTTGTCTATACTGATAAAATCATCCATCTCAAAACGTTTGGGGGCAGAAGTGAAATTGCAATTATTATAACAGATTATTTCAAATTTTTTGAAATGTCAAACATCTAATAGACTTT
>CAZLHE010000015.1:5061-11007 GCA_964559585.1 uncultured Candidatus Saccharibacteria bacterium | reverse complement strand
TTTCGGGTTTTATTTGTATTGACAATGGATTTGGTATGGTGGATATTGGATATAGTCTGGTGACAAGTGGTGAATTGATATGAGAATGTTTCTTGGGGAATACCAACCGAATATTACCGAAGGATCAAGAATAGCTCTGCCCAAGAAACTTCGGGAGCAAGTACGGGGGGATGATTTAATCCTCTCTAAGGGTTTTGAGAAATGCATATTTGTTTACGATAAAGAGGACTGGGTTTCGGAGGCTCAAAAGCAGGTTGAAAACCCAATAAGCGACGCAAAAACAAGAGATTTGAAAAGATACATGTACGCGGGTGCTTCGGAGTCTACAATCGATTCACAGGGTCGAATTGTTCTTCCGGCCGGCTTGTTAAGTTACGCTGAAATAAACAAAAGAACAGCCGTTGTGGGGGCTGGGGACCACGTAGAAATATGGGATTTAGATAACTGGAACGCAAGAATTGGCAAAATTTCACAGGAGTTGTCTGCCTAAAAGACAAATGAATTATCACCAAACCGTTCTTTTAAAAGAATCCATAAAAAGTTTAAAGGTGGAAAAAGGGAAGCTTTATATCGATGCTACTCTTGGCGATGGTGGGCACACATTGGAAATTTTGAAACTTGGTGGAAAAGTTTTGGGCATTGAAATAAACGAAGGTGCTTTGAAAAGAGCCCAAGAAAGAATAGAAGATGAGAAACTTGAGGAAAATTTTATAGGGGTTTTGGGGAATTTTAAAAATATAGAAGAACTTGCCAAAAATAACAGTTTTGAAAAGGTAAGCGGGATTATTTATGACCTTGGATACAGCTCGTACGAACTTGAGGAGCTTGGGATGGGTCTTAGTTTTCAAAAAGATGATCCGCTTGATATGAGACTTGATAAAACCTTAGGGGTTACTGCAGCTGATTTGGTAAGTTCGCTGAGTGAAAAGGAACTTGCACATTTAATAAGGAAGTACTCTGATGAAAAATTGGCAAATAGATTTGCAAGGGAGATAGTAAAAGCTCGCAGCCTGAAGAAGATTCAGACAACAGCACAGCTTGCTGAAATTATAGAGTCTGTTTCTCCTCTAGGTTACGAACGTGGCAGAATCAACCCTGCTACACGAACCTTCCAGGCGCTTCGAATTGTGGTAAACGATGAAATAGCGAACCTGGAAAAATCACTGCCTCGGGCCGCGCGCCTGTTGCTGCCTGGTAGTGTGATCATTTTGATCACCTTCCATTCTTTGGAAGATAAAGTGGCTAAGAATTTTGGCCGTAGCGCGCGGCCTAGTGTAAAAGAGGCTTTCGATGGACCTGTTGTTCCAACGGACGACGAAATAAGCAGGAATCCTAAGAGCAGGAGCGCTAAGATGAGAGTCTTTAAAAAAATATGAAGTCAAAGTCACTAAAAGCAAAAAAAATAATTAGACTTAGTTTTATTTCTTCGATTGTGCTTTTTGTCTTAAGTTTAGGAGCAAAAATTTATCTGTGCGGCAGTTTGGCTGTTAGAAATAGTGATTTGGAGCAGGCTTTTTTGCAGAGAAAAAGACTTGAGGAAGAAATATCCAAGCTATCCTATATTGATTCCACCCTTTCGGCTATAAGTAGCATTGAAAAACAGGCAAAGCAGATAGGATTTGTTGAAATGACAGAGAGAGTTTTAGCAATTGATCCGAGTGCTCCCGTTCAAGTTGCTGTTTTAAACCAGTAAATTTCGTTGTGGCAGTTTGGTACTGCTTAACTCCCGCTATAGGGAGTATTTTTTAAAGTAGAATTATTTTATGCATCCAAAAAGAACAAAAAAGAATTTATTTGCGGATTGGCGAACCGATACAATTGTTTTGGGTTTGACTGTTTTTTTCCTGCTTATCGTTTTAAGACTTTTTCAAATACAGGTTTTGGATCACAACAAATATTTAGCACTTGCTCAAGAACAGTATCAGACATCTAAAGAGGTTCCGGCTAAAAGAGGGGAGATTCTGACTTCTGACGGATACGTTTTGGCAGGGACAAGAAACCACTATTTAATATTTGGTGAACCTAAAAGGGTTAAAGACCCGTACCAAGTGGCAAGTGATCTGGCTGATATCTTTGTTGAGTCGAGACTTCTCTCTGACAGCAGCGGGGAAGAGAAAAATAGTTTGAAAAAGAAATATTTTGAGGAGATTTATAACGCCTTGGTCATGGATTTGATTTGGGTCTCTCTTGAGAAGGATGTAACTCCTGTTGAACGGGAAAAAATACTGGCAAAAGAAATACAAGGTATTGGTTTTGAAGAATTTCCAGTGAGGTATTATCCGGAAGGAAACTTGGCAAGTCATGTTCTTGGGTTTGTAGCTAGCGACGAAAAGGGAGAAAAAACCGGTTACTACGGCATAGAGGGAAGTTTAAACGATGATTTGAAAGGCAAGCCCGGTAAATTAATGGAAGAAACAGACGCTCTCGGAATTCCTATTTTGATGGGAAGTTATAAGAAAATTGATCCGTCTCAAGGAAGAAATGTTGTCCTGACAATAAATAGAGCCATTCAATATATCGCAGAGAAAAAGATAAAAGAAGGTGTTGAAAGATATGATGCGATTTCGGGAAGTATTATTATAATGGATCCATTCACAGGAGATATTTTGGCAATGGCAAACTATCCCACCTACTCTCCTTTTGATTTTTCCGCGGGTGATGAGCAGGATACTGATGTAAGAAGAAAATCTGTTGAAAGAAAAAATCTGGCTATTTCCGGAATATATGAACCGGGATCGGTTATGAAACCCTTTACCATCTCTACAGCTATTGATTTGAAATTGATTACCCCAGATTCTACATTTAATGATGACGGGCCGGTTTGGTATTCTGGTCACAAAATAGATACATGGGATGGTAAGCATTATGGAGTCCAAACAATTGTTCAGTTACTGCAAAAATCAAACAATATTGGAGCGTCTTGGGTAGGCCACCAGATAGGAAGAGACGGTTTGTATAAGTATCTGACTAGTTACGGTATGGGTTTTAAAACTAATATTGATCTTGAAGGAGAGGAGGCCGGACTTTTGAGGGATGGAAAAGATTGGACGGATATCGACACGGCTAACATTTCTTTTGGACAAGGTGTGTCTGCAACCCTCCTTCAGGTTTTAAACGGGTTTAATGCCGTTATTAATGGTGGTTATCTTCTTCAGCCAAGAATTATCCTCAAAATGGTGGATGATAAAGGGGAAACAAATATTCCAGTAAAGAATGTCCGCAGGGTTATATCAAAAGAAACATCAGAAACCATGATTTCAATGCTGGAAAAAGCAGTTGAGGGAGGAGAGTCTAGATATTTTAACCTCAAAGACTACAAAATTGCAGGTAAAACCGGCACTGCCCAGATACCGGAAGGTGGGTCGTACTCTCCGGACAGAACAAATGCCACATTCATCGGTTTTATGTCTGCATCAAAAGCTTTTTCAATGATTATAAAATTAGAAGAACCAAGAAGATCCGTATATGCTGCGGAAACAGCCGTTCCTTTGTGGATGGAAACTGCCAAAGAGCTGACTAAGTTTTTTGGATTGCCCCCGGACAAAGTCTCTGTGGCAACAGAGTGATACATTCTATTTTTAATAGATTTCATACTCTTTAAAATTTCAATTTCTGATCTATAAATGATATTGAGAAAAGAGGCAGGAAAGAAAATGAGAAAGACCCAAAATATTTGGGACATAAATCAAAAAGCGGGGGCTGTGGTGGCAAACTACGGCCCCGCGCATGACCTTTGCTTGTTATTTACTTCCATTTTACTATTCTGTACTATTTGTATATGCCCAAGAAAATATTATTTGTCGAGGATGATGAGGGATTTTATAATATTTTTTCGGTTCCTTTAAAAATGAAGGGATACGATGTTATTCATGTTTCCGACGGATCGCTCGCAGTTGAGAAAGTAATCACTGAAAAACCCGACTTAATTTTGCTTGATATTGTTCTTCCGGGAACGAGCGGACTTGATATTTTGAAGGAGCTTAGAGAAAGAGAAGAGACTAAAGAGGTAAAGGTAGTGATGCTTACAAACTTTGGAAGCGACGATAACATAAGCAAAGCTATGGAATATGGCTCCGACGATTATCTTATGAAATACAACATAGTTCCTTCCGAACTCCCCGCAAAGATAGCTGGACTTTTGGGCGAGGCTCAAGAATCGGTCGTAAGGGTAACGGAATCTTAAACTGCCTATATGCAAGACTACATCTTAAATATTTTAGTCATATTCGAGTCAGTCCTTTTGCTGGTTATCTCCTTGATACTTTTCTCAAAAACAAGAAACCTTACAAGACTCAAAAAATATGAAGAAGCATTTATCGAAGAACAAGCAAAAAAACACTCAGAACAGAACGAATTTTTCCCGATGGTGATACATGAGTTGAGATCCCCACTTTCAGTGATAAGTGGAGCCGCGGACTTGCTTATTAAAACTACAGATGAGCTGAGTGCTGAACAAATACATACCCTTTTACATCAAATAAAATCTTCATCTTCCGGTCTTTTAAAAATTGTTGGTGACATACTGGATATTTCAAAAATGGAGGGTGGGAAGTTCCAGATCAACGAAACCTACGGCGATATAAGAGATGTATTAAGGGAGGAGTGTGGGTATTTTGAACCTTTAGCAAAAGTAAAAAATGTTGCACTCTCTTGCCCGGTTTTAGAGGAAATTCCAAGTTTTAGCTTTGATTCGGATAGGGTAAAGCAGGTTTTAAATAATCTTATAGCAAACTCTATAAAGTTTTGTCCTGAAAAAGGTAAGGTTGTAGTCAACGCAAGGAAAGACGCTCGGTCTGTGATTGTAGAGGTGGCGGATGACGGGGTAGGGATTCCTGATAAGGATAAGCCCATGATATTTCACAAGTTTTTCCAAGCTTCAAATCAGGCAGGAGTAGGAGAGAAAGGGACCGGTTTGGGACTTGCAATTTGCAAGGGGATAATCGAAGCACATGGGGGGAAGATTTGGATGGAAGATAACAAGCCCAGCGGAGTTAAATTTATCTTCTCTCTGCCACTAAAATAACCTTAGTGTTATAAATTTCTGTTGTTACTCCAAAACATCAATGCTACTATTTTATATATGAATAAAGAAACTGCCCATGTGCTTTGGTTCAAACAAATTAGAAAGACAGACATCCCTCTGGTCGGGGGGAAGGGTGCAAACCTTGGAGAGATGATCAACGCAGGGATACCTGTACCTGAAGGTTTTGTGGTTACTGCGAAGGCCTACTTTGATTTTATAGATACCACTTCCATAAAAAAGAAAATACTTACCGAGCTTTCAGATCTTGATGTTGATGATTCCGAAAAGCTTATTCGCGCCTCTGAGCATATCAAAACAGCGATATTAGAAGCCGACATGCCCGAGGATTTAGCCGATGAGATTAAAAAATATTACCTGGAGCTTTGTGGGGAGAGCAATAAATTAGTTGCAGTAAGATCATCAGCAACAGCGGAAGATTTACCGGAGGCCTCTTTTGCCGGTCAGCAGTCATCTTTTTTGGAAATCAAAGGTGCTTCAAGCGTTGTTAAACATGTACAGAAATGTTGGGCATCTTTATTTGAAGCCAGAGCTATTTTTTACAGAGTTACAAATAAGTTTTCTCACTTAAAAGTAGGAATCGCGGTTCCCGTTCAGCTTATGGTTCAGTCAGAGGTGTCAGGAATAGTGTTTTCAATAAACCCCGTAACAAATAACAGGGAGGAGCTTTCAATTGAGTCCGGATGGGGGCTTGGGGAGCCTATTGTTCTTGGGGAAATTACCCCCGATCAATATATTGTTGATAAAAAGACCATGAAGATTAAGTCAAGATTTATAGCTCCTCAGGAGTGGCAGACAACAATAGACGGAAAGAAAGTTCCGGTTTCGAAAAAATATCAAAAGAAGCAAAAACTTACAAATAGGCAGATTGTTGAACTTGCCAAAATCGGGATAAAACTTGAAGA
>CAZLHE010000015.1:0-4961 GCA_964559585.1 uncultured Candidatus Saccharibacteria bacterium | reverse complement strand
ATGGCAAATATTGGAACTCACCCAAAGAAATTTATTAAGGATGGAAAAAGAAGAGAATTTATAGAAAAGCTTTCCGAAGGAATAGAGAAGTTTGCTGAGGCATTTAACCCAAGACCGGTTGTCTATAGATTTAACGACTTCAAATCAAACGAATACGCAAATCTTAAAGGTGGCAAAGAATTTGAGCAGGAAGAACCAAATCCCCTGATAGGTTATAGAGGAGTTTCAAGGTATATCAAAGATTACGATGTGTTTGAGATGGAGCTTGAAGCTATAAAAATAGTTCGAAACAAAAAGGGATACAAGAATCTTTGGATAATGATGCCATTTGTAAGAACTCTTCAGGAGATGAGAGAAGTTAAGAAACTGGTTTCTGCTGCAGGTTTAAGAAGAAGCGGGATGTTTAAATTTTGGATGATGGTTGAAATTCCTTCAAATGTTATTTTGCTTGATGAGTTTATTGATGAAGGTATAGACGGGGTTTCGGTCGGATCGAATGATCTTACGATGTTGACACTCGGAGTTGATAGGGACAACGAAAGAGTTGCAAATGTTTATAACGAAATGGATCCGGCGGTTTTGAAATCGTTTGAGAAAATTGTTACAACATGTAAGAAAAGAAAGATTACCTGTTCGATATGCGGGCAAGCCCCCTCCGTTTACCCTGATTTAGTTGAGATGCTTGTTGAATGGGGAATTACATCTGTTTCTGTAAGTCCCGATGTTATCGAAAAAACAAGGGAAATAGTTTACGAAGCAGAAAAGAAAGTTTTATCTAACAAAGATAAAAAATAATATGGCTAGAATCGAAAATGTCAGGTGCCAAAAAGTTTTAGATTCAAGGGGAGATTGGACTATAGAAACAAAGATTTCCCTTGATGATGGGACTGTCGTTGTTCAGCCAGTACCATCCGGAGCATCCGTCGGTGAGAATGAGGCCAAGTATATTGATGAGGAAAAGGCAGCCGATTTCGTTTCAACTTCCATCAATGATATTTTAATAGGAAAAGATCCGGGAAACCAGAAGCTTATTGATGAAATTCTGATAAAAATGGATGGAACGAAAGACAAGAGTCGTTTGGGGGCAAATAGCATCATTTCTGTTTCCTTGGCGGCAGCTCAAGCAGCAGCAAAATCAAAAGACCTGGAGCTTTATAGCTATTTAAATTTTTTGTATAACGGAAAAGAAAAACCAAAAGGGGAATTAAAATTTCCAACCCCGATATTTAATGTGTTAAACGGGGGGAAGCACGCTAGAAATAATCTATCGTTTCAGGAATTTATGATCATTCCCGCATTAAATACCCCTTTAAATCAGGCAATTGAGATGGGGGTTGAGATCTACAAAGATTTGAAACAACTTCTTATTGATGAGGATTTTGAAACAGGAGTTGGTGACGAGGGCGGTTTTGAACCTCACGGGCTATCTGCGGACACGGCATTGGATTTTCTAAAAAGAGCGGTCGACAGTCATTATGAAGTTGGCAGCGATGTGTTTTTTGGGATGGATGCTGCGGCCGGATCCTTTTATAAAAATGGAAAGTATGTTGTGAGTGAGGAACATTTGAGTCTGACATCAAAAGAAATGATTGATTACTATTCCAATTTATTTTCAAAGTACGAGTTGATTTATTTAGAAGATCCATTATTTGAGGAGGATCTGAGTGCTTGGAAGGAATTTTATAGCAGCTTTGCAAACAAGCTGATGATCGTTGGGGATGATTTAGTTGCTACTAACCCGGAGATACTAAGAAGTGTGGCCAAAGAGAAAATGATAAATGCAGTTATTGTAAAACCCAATCAAATCGGGACTTTAACTGAAACTTTAGAGTTTATAAAAGAGGCCAGAAAGTCAAAGATGGCGGTTATCATTTCTCATAGAAGTGGCGAGAATCCAAATGACACCTTTATTTCGGATCTTGCCGTGGCGGTTGAAGCGGATTTTATTAAATCAGGCGCGCCGGCAAGAGGGGAAAGAGTTGCTAAATACAACAGACTCTTAGAAATTTTCTACGGATTTTAATCTTTTATAACGTACGCGGCGTAATCCTGACCCAGGGGCGTTTCAACTTCAGCTGTTTCTTTGTCGCTTAAATGTTCAAAATATTTCCTGAATCCTCTGATTGAATTACCGTGGCAGGAAATTGCAACGTTAGTTTTTGTTCTTTTAATACTTTGGATCAGATCTTCGCAGAACTCTCCGACTCTTTTGCACACCATCTCGATACTTTCTCCGTTTGGGGGCACAAAATCATACGACCTTCTTATTTTCTTAAGCTTCTTGGGATCTTCCAGTTGTATTTCAAGCTTGCTTTTGCCTGTGAGGTCCCCGTAAGATCTTTCCTTAATTCTTTCGTCGGTTTCTATAAGAAGGTTTTTAGCATTTTCGTTTTTTGATACAGCAAGTTTCATAGTATCGACCGCTCTTACTTGGGGAGATGAGATTAATCTTTCTAACTTCTTATTCTCAAGCTTATTGGCCAAAACTAGTGCCTGTTTTTCTCCCTCTTCTGTAAGTTTTGATTCTCGCCAGCCGCTAAAAATATATTTTTCGTTATCTTCAGTTTGTCCGTGTCTAAAAATATAAATGGTAGGAAATTCATCCGATTCCTGTTTTGGGAGTTCTATAACATCTTTATAATTAAGTAAATTTTTGGCTTCTTCTAATTCAGCTGACGAATTTACACCGGTCATATAGTTTGAGTTTACAGGAGTTTATTAATCGGGACAATAAATTTGAATCAGTGGCTATATCTTCTTACGATGCCGGTAACCACTCCCTGGACCTTGCAATTATCAGCTTCCACCATGATTGGATGCATTTTATCGTTGGCTGGTTGAAGTCTTATCTTTCCATTTTTCTCTCTATAAAAAGTTTTTAAAGTTGCAAAACCATTGTCTATCAGAGCAACAACGATCTGACCATTTTCTGCTGTCTCTTGTTGTTTTAAGACTACAAAATCTCCGTCCATAATACCTTCTCCGGTCATGGAGTCTCCCTTAACTTGTAACACAAAGCACCTTTTTGATTTTGAAACCATGTCTGGAGAAACCATTATGGTTGACAGGGGATTTTCTATCGCCTCGATGGGTTGTCCTGCTGCAATGTAGCCTATTAATGGGAGTTCAACTGCATTTAAATTTGCGTTTACAGAGCTGTCAACTATTTCTATACCCCTAACGGCACCTTCAAATTTTCTTATAATTCCCTTTCTTTCTAACGCTTGAAGGTGTTCGTGAACTGTTGCCAAAGAGGAAAGATTCATAGAGTCTGCAATTTCCTGGAGAGTGGGAGAGTACCCATTCATCTGAATATACTGAGAGATAAAATCTAATATTAGTTTCTGTTTTTTATAAAGAGTTACGGGGCTCATTTTTTCCTCCTTTAGAAAATTAATTTGAAGAATGTTACGGATTTTCTTCGTATATATACGATACCGAATAATACACGAAGATGTCAAGGGGTTTCTTGCTTAGGTTTTGGTATTCAATTAAAATTACTCGGTGAATATAATAAACTTCCTGATAGACTTTGTTCTTCACATTGACACTCACCTTGGACAAATAATTTCAACATATGGAACAGTTACATACGCGATAATGTTTTTTGTTATTTTCATTGAAACCGGGCTCGTATTTACCCCATTTTTACCTGGAGACTCACTACTTTTTGCAGCCGGGGCATTCGCGGCATTAGGTTCACTTAATATTTTTGTACTTTTGGGGTTTATGATAATTGCTGCTGTTTTGGGTGATACTTGCAATTACTGGATTGGTCACTTTTTTGGTGAAAGGCTGATCGCAAATCCAAAAGTTCCGATAAAAAAAGAACATATCGATAAAACAAAGGAGTTTTTTGATAAATATGGCGGAAAGACAATTGTTCTTGCAAGATTTGTTCCAATTGTTAGAACATTTGCTCCGTTTGTTGCAGGAGTTGGGAAGATGAATTACGGCAAGTTTATTTCGTTTAACGTCATTGGGGGAATTGCATGGGTACTGCTTGCTACATTAACAGGATTTTTCTTTGGGAATATAACATTTGTGAGGAATAATTTTTCGATTGTGATTTTGGTCATTATTGTAATTTCGGTCTTACCTATGGTTATAGAGGTTGTTAAAGGAAAGACAAGAAAGTCGCACAAGCAGTAGTTTTAGCAGGAATCACAAATTTAATTTAACGATCCAGGTTTCAAAAATAGAGAATTACTAAGATGAGATTAGTTAAAAAGGTTCCAAGAAACATAAAAAATTCATTTTTTGCGTATATTTTCTTACCAAACAGGGATGGCGAAGACTGATAGGGCAATATTAGGAGTCCCCAGACCATCATAAACAGTCCGATGTACAGATTAATACGTATTAGGTAGATTCCGTATAACAATTGACTTGCTATCAAGAGCGCACAGCTAGTTGTAGCGGCCCCCTTGTGTAATCTTTTGTTGTAGTTATCAGTGATAATACCCACTAGTGTTCCGGAAATGGCCGTGATTATTAGGCAGATTAGTCCAGCGACGCCAAGGATGTTTGGAGCGTTAAAAGCAAATAGTGGATTACGGAGAATAGAAGCTAGAAATACTAGTTGTATAACCCCCGAAGTAATCAAAAGTGTATTAAACGGACGGCCATACTTTGGGTGAATCCCTAGTCTGCTGTAGGTGGCAGAAGACATACTTATCCCAGCCTTTTTAAACAAAAAGTGAGATATTAAGAAAAATAACGGCCACACAGATAAAGCAAGAATTTTCATGGTGTAATAATAACATTACTAATAAAATATACAAATAATACCCGAAACCTGATATTATTATTCCGAAATGTTAATATAAGGGCATGGACGGAAGATTGCACCTGTAGAATTCTCTATAATGCATGAAGTAGAAACCATTAAAATAGATCTGCCTGAAAGGAATGAGGAAAGATACATTCCGTTCCACCCAACAACCAACCCCACCCAACAC